>JBEVKW010000093.1:0-18916 GCA_040509495.1 Chitinophagaceae bacterium
CATGGTAAATACTTTCTCATTATCATTCAGATACTCGTTCTCCGCTGCATCTTCACCGGGTTCCCTGTATTCGAACTCTTTGAGTTTTTCGTGGAAGCCGTCGCTCGCCTTGATGATGGCAACGCGCGCGCTTCTGACGAACTCGATCAGTCCAAATGGCTCGAGAACTTTGATGAGGTTATCAG
Organism: Chitinophagaceae bacterium; assembly: GCA_040509495.1. Taxonomy (GTDB): domain Bacteria; phylum Bacteroidota; class Bacteroidia; order Chitinophagales; family Chitinophagaceae; genus Terrimonas_A. Next base: position 186 of record JBEVKW010000093.1, read on the forward strand.
TTTCTTCACGGTGTCCTGCCACTTCAAAAACCGTATAGTCTTTACGGATCACAACAGCGTTGGCACCATGTTCACGCAATAAGCGCTCAACCTGTACATGTTCAGCAATAATATCGGTAGGTACTTTATACAGTGCCAGTTCCTGCCAGATGATCTCATCATTGGTGTTGTAATATGCCTTCAGCACTTCCACCTGTTTTTCGATCTGGCGGCAAAGCTTTCTTACAACATCCTCTGTTTCGTTGATCACGATAGTAAAGCGATGAACGCTGTCCACCTCTGAAGGAGACGTATTCAAACTTTCCACATTGATCTTTCTTCTCGAAAAGATAATCGCGATCCTGTTCAGCAAACCGATCTGGTTTTCTGTATAAACTGTTATGGTGTATTCCTGCTTCAACATAAGTTTCAAAGTAAAAAGTCAAAATTAAAAAGTAAAAATTTCAGTCTTCAAGTCAAAAAGTAAGTCGCCGCCTGGCTTTTTAAATTTTTACTTTTGACTTTTGAATTTACATCAGATCTCTTCCCGGGATAAGACAATCTCCGCAACACCGCGGCCTTGTGGTACCATTGGGAATACGTTATTTTCCTTTCCGACCATGATCTCCAACAGGAAGCTGCCTTTGTTATCCAGCATTTCTTTCAGCGAGCTTTGAAGGTCTTCGCGTTTGGAGATGCTTTTGCCAGGGATACCAAACCCTTTTGCTACCTGAACAAAATCAGGGCTGGTGATATCTACAAATGAATATCTCTTTTCATGGAAGAGCTGTTGCCATTGTCTAACCATTCCGAGAAACTGGTTATTCAGGATCAGGATCTTCACATCAGGTTTGAATTGCATGATGGTTCCGAGTTCCTGTAGTGTCATCTGAAAGCCGCCGTCACCGATGATCGCCACTGTTTTGCGTGAAGGATCGCCATAGGCAGCACCGATCGCTGCAGGCAGTGCAAATCCCATGGTGCCGAGACCGCCACTGGTTACATTGCTGCGTGTTTTGTTGAACTTTGCATAACGGCAGGCTACCATCTGGTGCTGGCCTACATCGGTAACGATGATCGCATCACCATTGGTTAATGCATTCAGCTCTTTCAATACTTCACCCATGGTCAGGATATCGCCGGTTGGGTTTAATTCTTCTTTGATGACTTTATCGTCTTCCTGCTGTTGAAAATCTTTGAAGCGTTGCAGCCAGGTTGGATATACTTTTGGTTCTATGAGTTCTGTGAGCAGCGGCAGTGTTTCTTTGCAATCGCCCCAAACAGGTACTTCTGCTTTCACGTTCTTGTCTATCTCGGCAGGATCGATATCCAGATGAACGATCTTCGCCTGTTTCGCATATTTATCCAGGCGACCAGTAACGCGATCGTCGAAGCGCATGCCAATAGCGATCAAAACGTCGCATTCGTTGGTCAATACGTTTGGACCGTAATTGCCATGCATGCCCAGCATACCAACACTAAGCGGGTGATCAGTAGGAAGGGCGCTCATACCCATGATCGTCCATGCTGCCGGGATACCCGATTTCTCGATGAACTTTTTAAACTCTTTTTCTGCTTTACCAAGAATTACACCCTGACCGAAGATCACGAATGGCTTTTCTGCTGCGTTGATCAGTTTTGCCGCTTCTTCCACATAACTTTTACGCACGATCGGTTTCGGGCGATAGCTGCGGATATGATTGCATTTTTCATATCCTGCATAATCGAACTTCTGCATCTGTGCATTCTTGGTGATATCGATCAGTACTGGTCCGGGGCGGCCACTCTTTGCGATATAAAATGCTTTTGCCAGTACAGCCGGGATTTCAGTAGCATCTGTTACCTGGTAATTCCATTTGGTAATGGGTGTGGTGATATTGATCACGTCGGTCTCCTGGAATGCATCGGTGCCAAGCAGGTGTGCAAACACCTGACCGGTGATACATACCACAGGAGTGGAGTCGATCATCGCATCTGCCAGGCCAGTCACGAGGTTTGTTGCACCAGGGCCGCTTGTAGCAAATACAACGCCTACTTCTCCCGAGGCTCGTGCAAATCCCTGCGCAGCATGGATCGCTCCCTGCTCATGACGGACCAGTATATGCTTGAGGCGATCATTGTAATCATACAAAGCATCATAGATCGGCATGATCGCACCGCCGGGATAACCGAATATAGTTTCCACGCCTTCCGCTAAAAAAGCTTCCAGCACAGCTTCACTTCCTGAAATAGAAGTAATTGTTTTTGTTGTTGGCTTTACCAGGTCGTTATTTATTTGGAGCGTATCCATAAGCTCGTTTTTTTAAGTAAAAATTCAAAATTAAAAAGTAAAAAAGTGTCTTAATCTTCATCAGTTACACAGCCTTCGCTTGCGTTCTTTACACTTTTTGCGTATTTATATAAAACACCTTTGGTGACTTTCAGCGCTGGTTGTTTCCATGCAGCTTTTCTCTTTGCGATCTCTTCTGCGCTTACCTTCAGGTTGAGCGTGTTCTTTACCGCGTCGATCTCGATGATATCATCATCTTGTACAAGACCGATCAGGCCACCTTCAAAAGCTTCCGGTGTGATATGTCCTACCACGAATCCGTGTGTACCACCGCTGAAACGGCCATCTGTGATGAGTGCAACTGATTTACCTAAGCCAGCGCCGATGATCGCGCCGGTTGGTTTCAGCATTTCCGGCATACCTGGTGCGCCTTTCGGCCCGATATTGCGGATCACGATCACGTCACCAGCATGTACTTTTTTTGAAGCAAGACCTGCAAGCAGATCTTTTTCTCCATCAAATACGCGGGCGGTTCCTTCAAAACGTTCTCCCTCTTTACCGCTGATCTTTGCCACGCTTCCTTTTTCTGCAAGGTTGCCATAAAGGATCTGCAGGTGACCTGTTGCTTTCAATGGTCTTTCGAGTGGATAGATGATATCCTGTTTCTCGAAGTCGAGATCGGGCGCTTCTGCAAGATTTTCTGCAACGGTTTTACCTGTTACAGTCAGGCAATTACCATGAAGCAGGCCTTTCCCTAATAAGTATTTCATAACAGCCGGAACGCCGCCGTGTTTGTGCAGATCTTCCATCATGTATTTGCCGCTTGGTTTAAAGTCGGCCAGTACAGGAATACGATCGCTGATCGCCTGGAAATCATCGGGCGTTAGTGGCACATCCACGCTTTTCGCGATTGCGATCAGGTGAAGTACAGCGTTGGTGCTTCCTCCAAGGACCATGATCACGGTGATGGCATTTTCAAATGCTTCACGCGTCATGATATCGCGTGGTTTGATATCTTTTTCGAGTAATAATTTGATAGCGGCTCCGGCAGCGGCGCATTCTTTCTGTTTGTCTTCGCTAAGCGCAGGGTTCGAAGATGAATTTGGTAAGCTCATGCCCAATGCCTCGATCGCGCTCGCCATTGTATTCGCTGTATACATACCACCGCAGGCGCCGGCGCCCGGGCAGGAGTTCTTGATGATTCCTTTGAAGTCGCCTTCTTCCAGTGTACCGGCGATCTTTCTTCCTACTGCTTCGAATGCACTTACAATGTTCAGGTGATGTTCGTCTTTATAATGACCGGGAGCGATCGTACCGCCATACAGCATGATGGAAGGGCGGTTCAAACGGCCCATTGCCATGACGGAGCCCGGCATGTTTTTATCACAGCCCGGAACGGTGATCAATGCATCGTAATACTGCGCGCCTGCATTGGTTTCAATACTATCCGCGATCACGTCACGGCTTACCAGGCTGTAACGCATACCATCTGTTCCCATGCTGATCCCATCACTTACACCAATGGTATAGAATTTCAATCCAAGAAGACCATCAACGGCATCAACGCTTTTTTTAATGCTGACAGAAAGATCATTCAGGTGCATATTGCACGGGTTTCCGTCCCATCCCATACTCACAATTCCCACCTGTGCTTTATGGAAATCTTCTTCCTTAAAGCCAATACCATAATACATGGCTTGTGCACCTGCCTGGGTTTCGTCCTGCGTTAATGTCTTCGAGTATTTATTCAACTCCATGATTAAGTAAAAATTAAAAATTAAAAAGTCAAAATATGTTCAAAAGTTAAGTGATGGCTCAAGCTGAGGCGAGGCTATTTTTACTTTTTACTTTTGATTTTTGACTTGATTCGGTTACGCGATCTTTATATGCGGTTTGAATTTTTTTGCTGATCGAGTCATTCCAGTTTCCTGAAAATTTTGTTTCATCTATGCTTTCCCAGCCGATCACTTCAGCGGCGGTGCCGCAGAAGAAAGCGGTGTCTGCTTCTTTAAGTTGTTCAAGCGAATACTGACCTTCTTCAACATCGATGTTCAATTCATTGCACAATTCAAGCACTGTAGCTCTTGTGATGCCTGGTAAGATATTGCCGAGAGCGGGAGTGAACAGTTTTCCCTCTTTTTCAAAGAAGATGTTTGCGCCGGGCCCTTCTGCAATGAAGCCATTCATATCAGTAAGTAAAGCTTCATCATATCCTGCAGCTTTTGCTTCCTGGCTGGCAAGGATGGAGTTTACATAATGACCGCCGGCTTTTGCCTGGATATTAAATCCTTTCGGATTCGGGCGCTGATATGAAGAGGTTTTTATTCTCAGCAGCTTTTCCCCAAGGAATGGCTGCATTTCCCATGCTTGTATGGCGATGAAAGATTCTGTATTCTTTGCAAAGCTCATATTCGCCGGCGCAAATACGATCGGACGGATATAAGCATCCTGCATATTGTTTCTTTTCAGCACTTCATAGTTAGCGGCGATCAACTCATCTACTGTCCAGGTATAAGGCATGTTCATCAGGCGGGCTGACTCTGCGAGGCGCTCATAATGTTCTTTTGCCTTGAAGATCTTCGTTTCCCCATGGATATTCTTATACGAACGGATGCCTTCGAATACGGAATAGCCATAGTGAAGCGACTGACTGTATAAGTCGATCTTTGCTTCACTGGCTTTCACGAATTCGCCATTCAGCCACAGTACCGTATGTTCATTATAATAAGAAGCCATGGTTATATATTTAAGGAGTATGCATAAAAAAACCCGCCTTTTTGGAGGCGGGTTCGTATTTCGTTTTTTGAATTCTATATACAATTTCCACCTCCAGACGTTGCAGGAATAATAATCACCACCACAATAATGATTGCGGAAATCACGGAGATGATGTTATGTATTCTGCTGTTGTACATGAAGGATGTTATACTCCAAATATAAGACATCCTTCAATATGACAAAGAACTTTCTAAGTAAAAAGGAAAAAGTCAAAAGTAAAAAAGTAGCTATTGTGTAAGAACTGTTCGATTATCAGCGACTTATTTTTTATTTTTTACTTTTTAATTTATCAAATAATGGTCGACTTACGAGCTTCAATATTCTCCTGCTTCACCGATCCCGGGATCTTTCCACTCACATAGTCACTGATCAGCTCTCCGAGTGTGGAAGTGAAGTAGAAGTTTACCGGATCGATATCTTTTGTTACAAATCCGTTTGTTAATGTCCAGTTCACGGCTTCTCTCACCAGGTTAGCTTCATCCGTTAATCCGAAGTGATCAAGCAGCATTGCTGCCGAAAGGATAGAACCAAGCGGGTTGGCAATATCTTTACCAGCTGCCTGCGGATAAGAACCATGGATCGGCTCGAATAGTGCGGAGCCGCTTCCGATCGATGCTGAAGGCAGCAATCCGAGTGATCCGCTGATCACACTTGCCTCATCGCTGATGATATCACCAAACATGTTCTCCGTTAGCACCACATCGAATTGTTTTGGATTCAGGATGATCTGCATGGCAGCGTTGTCAACAAACAGGAAGTCAAGTTCCACATCACTATACTGGCTGGCGATCTCTTTTACCACTTTGCGCCAGAGGCGTGAGGTTTCCAATACGTTCGCTTTGTCTACCAGGGTCAGTTTCTTTCTTCTTTTTTGTGCAGCCTGGAAGGCCAGGTGTGTAATCCGCTCGATCTCTTCAGCAGAGTATACGCAATCATCAGAGGCTGAGTTGCCATCAGCACTGATCTCTTTCTTACCGAAGTAGATACCGCCGGTAAGTTCACGGTAGATCACGAAATCTACGTCCTCGATATTCTTAGTCTTCAGTGGGGAAAGATGATGAAGAGCGGTGTATGTTGTTACAGGGCGGATATTTGCAAACAGCTGTAATGACTTACGCAGTTTAAGCAAACCCTGCTCTGGTCTTACTTTAGCAGTAGGGTCGTTATCATATTTCGGATGACCGATCGCCCCGAAGAGGATCGCATCGCTGTTCAGGCAAACTTCAATCGTTTCGTCAGGAAGGGGACTGCCGGTCTTGTCGATGGCATCAGCGCCCATCAGGCAATACGTGTATTTGAATTCATGGCCGAATGAATCAGCGATCGCGTTCAATACGCGGATAGACTGACGTGTTACTTCCGGGCCGATACCGTCACCTTCAATGACTGCAATGTTTTTATTCATGGTAGTAGTTTGGCTTTATTAATGGACTGGATCTTTTTCGAATTGTTCTATTTCTGGTTTAATGCTCAATAGGAAATCAATATCGTCGTATCCATTCAGCAGGCATGTTTTTTTATAGCTGTTGATGTCAAAAGATTCTTGTTCACCTGTTGACGTGATACGGATGAATTGTTCAGAAAGGTTCACCTCGATTTCCGTTGCGGGATCATTTTCCACAGCTGTAAATAATTTCTGCAGGAATTCTTCAGATGTTGTCACCGGCAGCAGGAAATTATTCAATGCATTGTTCTTGAAGATGTCTGCAAAGAAGCTGCTCACCACTACATCATATCCCGCATCCTTGATCGCCCAGGCTGCATGCTCGCGGCTTGATCCGCAACCAAAGTTTTTTGCCGCCACGAGTATCTTTCCTTTATAAGTAGGATCATTCAGCACAAAGTCCTTCTTCGGCTTTGTTTCATCATCCTGCTCATATCGCCAATCGCGGAACAGGTTCTTGCCAAATCCATCTCTGCTTGTTGCTTTCAGAAAGCGTGCAGGAATGATTTGGTCCGTGTCCACGTTCTCAATGTTCAGCGGTACGGCGGTGGAGGTGACTATGTTGATTTGTTTGCTCATGCATGAATTTGTTTAAAAGTTTTAAGGTTTAATAGTTTAAAAGTTTATCATGGTATTACCCGTGGTTTTAAAGTTCATTGGCCGTTAATAACTTTTAAACTTTAAAATAATTAAACTTTTAAACTGTCTTTGCCGCTTTCATCCTCAATCTCACATAATCCGCCCACCAGTTTCCTTGCCGGTAGTGCGTGGGCCTCAGTATTTCAACGGCGCGGTTGATGATCTTTTCAGTGGTTGGGGCCGGGAGGTGTTTGAAGAAGAATGATGCAAACATGTTGAACCAGTTCTTCATCCCGTCTTCACCATCCAGTTTAGTGTCCCGCTGGAAATACAAAGATTGCTGGATAGAAAAGCCCTGTTTTTCCAATAGCGCCGCATACGTGGCCACTGAAGGAAAATACCAGTGATCTGTTAATTCAGTGATGCCTTCCTCTTTTGCGGCAGTTTGTAATGCCTCTACTAATGATCGTACATTATGCTGGCCGCCCATTTCAAAAACAAAACGACCGCCGGGTTTCAGACTGTTCCATACATTTTTCAATGTTGCTGGTTGGTCTGCGATCCAGTGTAAGGTTGCATTAGAGAAGACGGCATCAAACTTTTCTTCAAAAGAAAAATCAGTAGCATCTTTTACAAAGAACTCGATCGAAGGGTAGGAGGCTTTTGCTTTTTCGATCATCTCTGCAGATGCATCGATACCGGTTACGGCTGTTCCAAACCCTGCTATATCATTTGCCAGTTTACCAGTTCCGCAACCCAGGTCAAGGATCGCTTCACCAGCTGATGGTTGCAGCCAATCGATAAGCGCTTCTCCATATTGTGATACGAAGGCGTGCTTGTTATCGTAGAGGCTGGCGTTCCATTTGATCTCTGGCATGATGTTAATTCAAAAGTCAAAATTAAAAAGTAAAAAATCCTGGGTCGAAATGTCAAACTCAAAATGTATCGCCTGTTTTCAGAGGCGTTTTTTTACTTTTTAATTTTGACTTTTGAATTTCAGTTCCTCGCGGATATCTCCGACTTCGCCAGTTATCGCAGCTAACGCAGCTGTCAACGGAGATGCGAGGAACGTTCTCGCATTTGGTCCCTGTCTTCCTTCAAAGTTTCTGTTGGAAGTAGAGATGCAATATTTCCCGGCAGGGATCTTGTCTTCGTTCATACCAAGGCATGCGCTGCAGCCTGGCTGACGAAGCATGAAACCTGCTTCTTCAAATATTTTGTCGATACCTTCTTCGATCGCTTGTTTTTCTACCTGCTTGCTGCCAGGAACGATCCATACTTCCACATCCTTCGCTTTTCGTTTTCCTTTTACGAAGGAAGCGACCATGCGGAGGTCTTCGATGCGGGAGTTGGTGCAGCTGCCGATAAATACGTAATCGACTTTCTTTCCTTTGATATTGGCACCTGCTTCAAGGCCCATGTAGTTGATCGCTTTCTCAAAAGAGAGTTTTTCTTTTTCGTCGATCTCATTGAGTGACGGAACATGGCCGGTTACGCCAACACCCATACCGGGGTTGGTCCCATAGGTGATCATCGGCTCGATGTCTGCCGCGTCGATGTTCACTTCTGCATCAAACTTCGCGTCCTTGTCTGTGTATAATGTTTTCCAGTAAGCCAGTTTCTCTTCCCATTCTTTTCCCTGCGGAGCAAACTTGCGACCTTTTACATATTCGAAGGTTGTTTCATCCGGAGCGATCATACCGCAACGCGCGCCCATTTCGATGCTCATATTGCAGATGGTCATGCGTGCTTCCATGGATAGTGCACGGATCGCAGAGCCGGCAAATTCAACAGCATAGCCTGTTGCGCCGCTGGCTGATATTTTAGAGAGAATATAGAGAACGATGTCTTTGCTGACAACGCCTTCATTCAATGTTCCTTCCACGTTGATGCGCATCAGCTTTGGTTTGCTTTGCATCAAACATTGTGTAGCCAGCACCATTTCCACTTCGCTGGTACCGATACCGAAAGCGATGCTTCCGAAGGCGCCGTGGGTGGAAGTATGGCTATCACCACAAACCATGGTCATGCCTGGTTGTGTGAAACCTAATTCTGGTCCGATCACGTGAACGATACCCTGGTAAGGGTGGCCAAGACCATACAGTTCGATACCATGTTCAGCGCAATTCTTTTTCAGTGCTTCAACCTGTAAGCGCGAAAGCTCTTCTTTGATAGGAAGATGCTGGTTGAGGGTGGGAACGTTGTGGTCAGCCGTTGCCACCACTTGTTTCGGACGGAAAACTTTGATGCCTCGCGCATTCAGTCCGTTGAATGCTTGCGGGCTGGTTACTTCATGGATAAAATGTGTATCAATATAAAAAACGGAAGGGCCACCGTCAATGGTCTTGACAACGTGCTTGTCCCAGATCTTTTCAAATAATGTCATAAAACGCGAATTGGATCACAAATGGCCGCGAAAGATCGCGAATAGAGTCTGTTAATATGGATCAGTTTGAATGGCGGTGAATGAACGGGAGAAATCTATTCGCGATCATTCGCGGCCATTGGTGTTAGTTGGAAACGACCGTCGCTTCATAGACTGCTGCTAATTCGCGTAAGTCGGTGTCTTCGACTTCTTTTTTGCTGTCTGCCACTTTCAGGAATTCTGTATAAAGAACGTCGATATCATTACGGTTGAACTGATGACCGAGTTTCTGGAAGCGGTGTGCGAGTGCAGAACGTCCGCTGCGTGCAGTAAGAACGATCTTGGATCCATCAGCACCAACTTCTTCGGGAGCGATGATCTCATAGGTCTGCGCATCTTTCAGGAATCCGTCCTGGTGGATACCGGATGAGTGAGAGAAGGCATTGGCGCCAACGATGGCTTTATTAGCCTGAACCGGCATACGCATAGTTTCAGATACCAGGCGGCTCATCGGGTTCAGTTCCTTTGTGTTCACACCTGTATAGAAACCAAGTGTTTGCTGATGTTGTTTCAGCACCATCACCACTTCTTCGAGAGAAGTGTTACCGGCTCTTTCACCGAGACCGTTGATCGTACATTCGATCTGGCGTGCACCGGCGATCACACCTGCGATAGAATTGGCAGTTGCGAGACCCAGGTCATTATGACAATGACAGCTGATAATCGCTTTATCGATGTTTGGAACGTTGTTGATCAGGTAAGCTATCTTTTCGCCATACTGATGTGGCAGGCAATAGCCTGTAGTATCAGGAATGTTCACGACAGTTGCACCGGCAGCGATCACCGCTTCCACCACGCGTGCGAGGTATTCGTTTTCTGTGCGGCCTGCATCTTCTGCATAGAATTCTACATCATCCACAAAATTCTTTGCCCATTTCACACACTGAGCAGCACGCTCCAGAATGTCTTCACGGGTCGAGTTGAATTTTGATTTGATATGGAAATCGGATGTGCCGATACCTGTATGTATACGTGGTCTTTTCGCATGCTTGAGAGCGGCAGCAGCTGATTCGATATCTTTCAGAACCGCGCGGCTCAATCCACAAACAGTGGTTTCCTTAATCACTTTGGAGATCTCCTGTACTGATTCAAAGTCGCCAGGCGAAGAGATCGGAAATCCTGCTTCGATGATATCAACCCCCAGGTTTTCCAACGCAAGGGCCAGTTCGATCTTTTCCTTTGTGTTGAGTTTGCAGCCAGGTACCTGCTCGCCATCGCGGAGCGTGGTATCGAAGATGTGGATTTTTCCGTCAGCCATAATTAATTGATATATTGGAGGGTGATTAAATTTTCTGCTGCCTATTTTTGTGTTCCATATCTGAAAAATAGACAGCGGTCTACTAAAATACCATTGTTATACGGCCCGGGAAAGCCAAAATTGCCAATCTTTTACACTGCTTAATCCGATGAAAATCGGCTGAAACGCTTGCCAGTAAAGGATTCTAAAATATTCAAATTACGATGCCCAACCGCTCAACAGACGCGTTGTTTCAACTGGTGAAATCGCTCGAAAAGTCTGAAAAACGCAATTTCAAACTATTCGTTAAGCGAAATTCGTCTAATGATTCATTGAAAACCATTCAGTTATTCGATGCACTGGATAAGATGAGCGATTATGACGAACCCCAGCTACTCAAAAAAAATCAGTCGATCACGAAAACCCAGCTTTCGAATATTAAAGCAGCGCTTTATAAACAGATATTGTCCTCGCTTCGGATCATAAAAGATGAGAATAATATTGATATTCAATTACATGAGCTGATGGATCATGCCCGGATCCTGTTTAATAAAGGACTTTACCTTCAAAGTCTGAAAGTGCTGAAACACCTGAAGGATATTGCCAAGCAACATAACCAGATCACTTACCTGGAGCAGGTCTTATTCTTTGAGAAAAAAATCGAGACTTTATATATTACCCGCAGCATGCGGAACCGGGCCGACCAGCTAAGCCAGGAGTCCGATGAAGTGACGGAGGCGATCGTCCTCGTGAACCGGCTTTCTAACCTGGCTTTACAATTATACAGCTGGTATATCCAGCATGGTCATGCGCGGAATGAACAGGATTTCCGCAGTATACAGTTGTTTTTTCAAACCCATCTGCCGGCCAATACATCAGCGGCAACTGGATTTTATGAGAAATTATACCTGTATCAGAGTTATTGCTGGTATGCATTCATCCGCCTCGACTTCCTTCAGTACTACCGGAATTGCCAGAAATGGGTCGATCTGTTTGAGAAGTACCCCAACATGATGACCTTTGAAACGGCGAGCTACATCAAAGCGATGCACAACCTGATGGGCGCGCATTTTGATCTGCTGAACCATGAGAAACTCGCGGAGACCATCAAAACTTTTGAACAGTTCACCCGGGGAAAACTGGTAGCTCAGAATGACAATAACCGGATCCTCTCTTACCAGTATTTATATACAGCAAGGATCAACCTGTACTTTTTGCAGGGAACGTTTGATAAAGGCCTGAAAATGGTGCCGCACCTGGAAGAAATGCTGAAGGAATACGGGATCTATCTCGACCTTCATCGCGTGCTGGTTTTCTATTACAAGATCGCCTGCCTTTATTTCGGAAGCGGGGATAATGAAAAGGCGATCGATTACCTGAACCGGATCATCAACCAGAAGGCCGATCTGCGGGAAGATCTTCAGTGTTACGCACGTTTGCTCCACCTGATCGCGCATTACGAACTGGGAAATTTCGACCTGCTCGAATACCTGATCAAATCGGTTTACCGCTACATGGCAAAAATGCAGAATTTGAGTAAGGTGGAGGAAGAGATGTTCGCATTCCTCAGGCGATCGTTCCGGGTGGGAGCCCATGCGCTGAAACCGGAATTTCAGAAATTATTGGGAAAGTTGAAGAAGTATGAAGGTAACCCGTTGGAAACAAGGGCATTCGCTTACCTGGATGTTATCTCGTGGCTGGAAAGTAAGATTCATAATGTGAACGTGCAGGACGTTATAAGGGAAAAATACAAAACGAAGAGGAAGCCGCTGCGCAGCTAGGCGATCACCGGCTGGATAAATGATGGCGCTGATTTTGACATAAAGGATCTAAACGGGATTTAATATGAAATGGAGTTTTATCTTTTTTGCGGGACTCATCTTAACCGCCTGCAACAATGCAGCAGATCCGGAGAACGAGGTTAACACGGATTCATTGCAAAAAGCTGTATCAGACACTGAATATATCGCACCGGTCAAGGATACTTCGCATGCGGCTTCCGGAAACTGGCGGGATTCCCTGATCGTTGATTATATAAACACTACGCGGAATCCGTTGGTGAAAGTTACGCGGGAAGGAGGGGGAAAGCTGGAATGGATGAATGATGGACTCCAGAAGCGGGAGGGGGTGGTGTATTACAGGTATCAGTTGGGTCATTCATCGGAGAATAAATTCAATACGGATGCCTGGCTGTATATAGATACGGCAAAACGAAAGCTGTATGAGTATGATCTTGTGGAAGATAAGTTGATTTCTAAGTGATTGGTTGGCGTGTAAGGAACGCGGCGGACGCGGCGAACCGCGGCGAGCGCAACGAAATACAATAATATTCTTCGGCTGTTTTCGCAGCGTCCGCTGCGGTTCGCCGTGTCCGCCGCGTTCCTATACGCCAGTCCACAATTTTAACGCCCAATGTGAATATTTTCCGCTCAACAAACCTATTTCATCCGTACCTTTGCGCGATTTGTTTAACAGGTAACCCCCTCATAAATTAATGGCAGCAACACAATTACCCGCAATTTTAGTACTGGCCGACGGCACCGTCGCACATGGTAAAGCATTTGGCGCAATTGGCACCACCACTGGCGAGATCTGTTTCAATACCGGTATGACCGGATACCAGGAAGTGTTCACCGATCCAAGTTACTATGGTCAGATCCTGATCATGAATAGTGTACATGTGGGTAATTATGGCGTGAAAGACGCAGATATTGAGTCTGACGGTGTAAAGATCCGTGGCCTTATCGGTCGTAATCTGGAAGAAACCTATTCACGCAAATTGGCAAATGGTTCACTCGAAGATTATCTTAAAGCGAACAATATCGTATCGATCGAAGGCGTAGATACAAGATCACTTGTGGCACACGTCCGCACCAAAGGTGCCATGAACTGCATCATTTCTTCAGAAACCACTGATGTGGAAGAACTGAAAAAGAAACTGGCCGCTACCCCGGATATGGATGGACTGGAACTGGCTTCCGTAGTCAGTACAAAACAACCTTATGAAATGGGTGATAAGAATTCCCCTGTGCGTATCGCGGTGATGGACTACGGTGTAAAACAGCATATTCTTCATTGCATGGTTGATCGCGGTGCTTACGTAAAAGTATTCCCGGCAAAAACCGATTTGAAGGAAGTGAATGAATTTAATCCTAACGGATATTTCATCTCAAATGGCCCTGGCGATCCTTCTGCGATGGACTATGCGATCACTACGGTAAAAGACATTTTGAAAGAAGAAAAGCCGGTGTTCGGGATCTGTCTTGGTCACCAGTTGCTGGCACTTGCCAATGGCATTCCTACTTTCAAAATGCATCATGGTCACAGAGGCTTGAACCACCCGGTGAAAAACCTTGTTACGGGCCGTTCGGAGATCACTACACAGAACCACGGTTTTGGTGTTGATCCGGAAGCGGTGAAGAAAGCGGATCATATTGAGATCACACACGTGAACCTGAATGATCAATCGATCGAAGGGATCCGTGTAAAAGGTAAGCCAGCTTTCTCTGTGCAATATCACCCCGAAAGCACTCCAGGGCCGCACGATAGCCGTTACCTGTTTGATGAGTTCATCGACATGATCAAAGCTTCGTAAAATAAATATCTTAGAATAAAGAACCCCGGGAATATGAGTGATCATTGACCGGGGTTTTTTATTGGCTGGTTGGGATAGAAGTATTGCAAAGTATCCAAAGGAAATGCAAAGCACGCAAAGGCTTTCTTGGCAATCTTTGCGCGTTCCGGGCGACCTTTCCGTACTCATTACGCCAGTCAAATTACCTTATCTTAGTCCCTCATGCCGCAAATATTACTACGATCTATAGTTTCCCTGTCGCTTTTATGGTGCGTGCAGGTACGCGCTCAGGATAAAGTGACCATTGCCAATGGGGATACATTGCCCAATGCGCGTTTTTATCTGAAAGGCGAAGGGCATGAATATGTAGAAGAGAACGCGCCTGCGCTGATGGCACTTTTAGCATATACACACCAGCATAAAAATGTACGTTATCTCGTAATGGAATGCGGGCCGGATCAGGCTTACCTTGCGAACTATTACCTGAGGAATGGCGGTGATTCGTTTCCCTCCAGCAACTTGCTGTATATGCGAGAAGCTTTCTGGAAAAACCTGTATGCGTTCAACAGAACCTTACCGGAAAATGCCAGGGTAAGAGTATACGGTTTTGACCATAACAGGTTCGTATATACATCTCGCGCATTGAAGCTGATGTTCGGGAATGATCCGCGTGTGAGTGACGGGGAATTGAGACGTTATTTATTTAAAGTAATGGACTGGGAAACGCAGAAATGGGATGCGTCATTGCAGGAATATTTTGCAAAAGATCTTGCCTTGTTAGGCCCGATCAGCGCACATTATGCAGACGAGTTGAAAAAACTTTTAGGGAATGACTACAGTGCGTATCGCTCGATCATCGAAAACAAGACACCGATGGTATCTTATGTAAAGCGCGATAAACAAATGATAGCTCAGTTCATGGATTCGCTGCCGTCAATGAATGAAGGGAATATTCTTTTTAATTACGGTGTTGCGCATACAGCATTGGATGGAGAAGGCTTTGGTGAGCGGTTGAATAATGACAAGCGCTTCCGTGGTGCGGTGTGCGGGATCTTTCCTTACTATATCAAAACAGATAAACCGCCTGCACTGCAGGCGATCGAAAGTAAAATCCCACCGGCCGCCAGGGATGCTGCCGGGCGGGCACCTGCATTCTCTTTGATCGCAGTGGATCCGTCTTCAAAGTTTAAAAGGGCTACATGGTTATATGTACATCGCTGATTAAATTCTTTATCTTTCAGTAAAATCAATTCTATGCGGAGTGTCTTTACCATTTTGATCGCCGCTGTTATAACAGGAGGGTGCAGTGCAGGAAAGCAATCGACAGCTTCTCCGATCGGGCTCGTTCCTTTAGAGAACTATTATGCAGGCGTCAATAATTCTTTTGATACGGGATATAATTACAAAGTGATCACTGATCAGGTGACCTTTGAAAAGGATTTTAAAATGAGTGCCTCCTCCGGCGCTTCCGTGCGTAAGCCCGATTTCAGTGGACAAACAGTAGTGGCAGTGATACATAATGGTCCGCCGAATCAGCGTAAAGAGATCGTGTTGGATGGCGCTGCTTATAACGGCAATCAGCTGTACGTGTATTATCACATTAAAGAAACACTCACTTCACCCGTTACAACTTATTTACCCGGACTTGGGTTGGCAACAGTACCCAAGGTACAGCGTGTAAACAAGGTGAATTTTTACCAGGATAGTGTACTGGTCAGAACTGTTCCGGTAAGTATTTATTGATCGTTCAATGTAGCTTTTATTTTTATTGATATGAAGATTGCAGTAATAAACGGACCCAATCTCAATTTGCTGGGAAAGCGTGAACCAGGCATTTATGGCAGCCAGTCATTTGAAGATTTTTATGCGCATTTGAAGACAAAATATCCCGCGATCGATTTTAGTTATTTCCAAAGCAATGTGGAGGGAGAACTGATCAATGAATTACAGCGTGTAGGTTTTGAGGTGGATGGTATCATCATGAATCCGGGAGGCTATACACATACTTCTGTAGCAATCGGGGACGCTATTGCCGCGATCAAATCCCCGGTGGTGGAAGTGCATATTTCAAATGTGCATGCACGGGAGGAATTCAGAAAGATCTCTCATGTGTCTGCAAAAGCGGCAGGAAGCATTATAGGATTGGGAATGAAGGGGTATGAGCTGGCGGTGGAATACCTGATCGGGGGCGGCAAGTAGCTTCCGGAAGGAGTATCACAAAGAGCGCAAAGGATCCGCAATGAACGCTAAGATATCTTAGCGCGCTTTGCGGATTCTTTGCGCTCTTTGCGATACTCTTACGCCCGTCAGATTATTGTAATACTCCCCCAGGCGGGCGGAAGCATACGTTTCCCCTGGTTTCTTCGTTATAATGGCACATGGATTGCGTGAAGATCAGCATATTGAGAATCAATCCTCCATATCCAAATAAAATACCCGATATGAAATACGTTCTGATATTACTCCTTTTTTTCAGCACATCGGCGTTCTCCCAATGGAAGAGCTATATCATCGGCGTTCGCGGCGATACGCTTAATTGCGTCGACCTGAATGGTAAAAAACAAGGACCCTGGGTGATCAGGGTAGCGGAGCTGCGGGGCGAACCCGGCTACGATGAGCAGGGATATTTTGAAAATGACCTTAAAGTGGGCAAATGGGTACGTTTTTCACTGATGGGAGATAAGATCGCAGAAGAGAATTACCGCTGGGGGCAGCTTAGTGGAAAGAATAAATATTATACCCGCACGGGTGGTCTGTTGCGCGAAGAGACCTGGCGCGCGATCGAACCCGGAAAAAAAATGGATACAGTAGAGGTTCGTGATCCCGCTGATCCATCGAAAGTGATCGATCGAGTAGCTGTAAAAGTAGAAGGATCTGCGGTTCGCCATGGCACCACCACTTTTTACGATCCTGAATGGGGAACTGTCGTGAAAACAGAAGAATGGTGGATGAATAAGATCAAGACCGGTGATGCCATACCGGGTGAGAATGACGACGAATTAAAGCCGATCGACCCGCGGAAAAAAGCCACAGCAAAGACAGATAAGGACAAAGAAGAGAAGGAGGCTGCGAAACCAGCTGCTATTCTTGAATATGAAAAAAAGAATAAGGGCAAAAAGATCAAGGAGAGGGACGGAAGGACGGGTAATTAATTTCAGTACTTTATTATAGTTACGCTGGAGGTATAGACACTATGCCTCCAGCGTTTTTTTTGCCTGCATTTATTGGAAAGCCATTTGGAATGGAAAGATTTTTTATATACATTTGATATCAAAATGATATCAAAATTTACTGCTTATGGAAAAGATAGTTAAGCCGATCTCAGGATATGTAGCCTTGTTGTTTGCCGTTGCTTTATTTGCTGCCGGAATCGTATGCGCCAGCCTGTCCCGGCATAATCCCGGTTTGCTTGTTCCGCTGATGTTACTGTGTTTTATCGCCAGTTTTTTTGTGATAAAGGGGTTGATGATCGTTCATCCGAATCATTCCCGCGTGTTGAATTTCTTTGGTAAGTATGTGGGTACCGTAAAGGACAATGGATTGTTTTTTGTCAACCCGCTATATGTCAAACATAAGATCAGTCTCCGTGCAGATAACCTCCAGGGGCAAACATTGAAAGTGAATGACAAAATGGGTAATCCGATCGAGATCGGTGCGGTGATCGTGTGGCAGGTGGGAGATACTTATAAGGCCGCTTATGATGTGCAGAATTATACTGATTATGTAAAAACCCAGAGTGAGGCTGCAGTGCGCCACCTGGCCACGAGTTTTCCTTATGACAATCTCGAAGATGAAACGGCTGCTATTACGCTGAGAGAAGGTGGTGCAAAAGTGAATGAGATACTGGAAAAGGAATTGCTTGAGCGTCTTTCACCTGCAGGTGTCGTGATACTTGAAGCGAGGATCAGTCATCTCGCCTATGCCCAGGAGATTGCCGGCGCCATGCTGCAGCGTCAGCAAGCCACTGCCGTAGTTGCTGCGCGTACAAAAATTGTGGAAGGTGCGGTTGGAATGGTGGAAATGGCATTGGATATGCTTGCTCATAAACACATCGTTGAGTTGGATGATGACAAAAAAGCTGCAATGGTAAGTAATCTGATGGTAGTGCTTTGCGGAGACAAAGGTGCCAGCCCGGTATTGAATACCGGAAGCCTGTATCAATGATCTGCCATCTTTTAAATCGATCCTTGTGAGTAATTCAAAGAAGAGTTTTATCCTGCGAATAGATACCGAAATGTATAAAGCGCTTGAGAAATGGGCGGCTGATGAATTCCGGAGCGTGAACGGTCAGATAGAATGGATCATTTCGCAGAAACTGAAAGAGGCGAAGAGGTTTAAGGAAGGAAAGGAAATAAAAGACGAGAAAACAAAAAAGTAGGCGCGTCAAGGCGGATGCTATTCGTTCCAGAATATTGTTTGACAGATATT
This sequence comes from Chitinophagaceae bacterium, assembly GCA_040509495.1. GTDB lineage: Bacteria > Bacteroidota > Bacteroidia > Chitinophagales > Chitinophagaceae > Terrimonas_A. Next base: position 18,899 of record JBEVKW010000093.1, read on the forward strand.
TCTGACCATCGCCCTCCA
>JBEVKW010000094.1:0-6363 GCA_040509495.1 Chitinophagaceae bacterium
TAAACGAATTAGTTATGAAAAAGATCAAAATAACTTTAGTAAAAAGTCCTATCGACAGACCAGAGCGTCAGAAACTGACTCTCCAGGCACTGGGTCTGAATAAGACGAATTCTACAAAAGAAGTTGAAGCTACTCCTCAGATCCTGGGTATGGTCCGCAAAGTGGAGCACCTGGTGAAAGTTGAAGAAGCGTAAGCAAGTAAAAAATAAAAAGTCAAAAGTAAAAAGTCAAAATAGTTCGCTGTTTTGAATTTTTACTTTTTACTTTTGACTTTATTCATTAACAAGCGAGGGGAAAAAACCCCGTAAGTAAAAATTAAACACATGAAACTTCACGAGTTAAGACCTGCAAAAGGCGCAACACACAAAGAAAAGAGAATTGGCCGTGGTGACGGTTCTGGTCATGGTGGTACTTCTACAAAAGGTACAAAAGGTGCTCAAAGCCGTACTGGCTACAAAAGAAAGATGGCACACGAAGGTGGTCAGATGCCTATCCAGCGTCGTGTACCTAAACGTGGATTCACTAATATTCACCGTGTAGAATACAAAGTGCTCAATCTTGGTCAGATCGATCAATTAGCAGAAAAATATAATCTCACTGAATTTTCACTGGAGAACCTGTACATCAATGGTCTTATCAGCCAAACTGATCGTATCAAGATCCTGGCTAACGGCGAGATCACTGGCAAGTTTACATTCAAAGTAAACGCGATAAGTGAGAAAGCAAAAACTGCTATCGAGGCAGCTGGCGGGTCCGTTGAAATTGTTAAATAAATTTCACTAAATTGCCCATCCTTCGCACAAGCTACGGCTGGCGGAGGATGGCTGTTTGCCTTAGCCTCAGCGAAGGCGTTCTACAGTTGTCGGAATTTTTACAGGCATCTGAAATGTTTTAGGGCTCAATAAATTTTTTAACTCCCGTGAAGAAATTAATTCAAACTCTTAAGAATATCTGGAGTATCGAGGAACTGAAAAGCAAAATCATTTTCACCCTCGTGCTGATCATTATATACCGCGTAGGTAATCACATTGTGTTACCTGGTATTGATCCGCTCATACTCGAAGCAAACCAGAGCGCAGGCGGAAACGGTATCCTTGATCTGATCAACACCTTTGCAGGTGGTGGTTTCTCTACCGCTTCAATCTTCGCACTGGGTATCATGCCTTATATCTCTGCATCTATCTTCATGCAACTGATGACCGTTCTGGTTCCGAAGTTCCAGAAAATGCAGAAAGAAGGCGATAGCGGGCGTAAAAAGATCAACCAGTATACCCGCTACCTTACCGTAGTAGTTACACTGCTGCAAGCTACCGCTTATGTTACTTATCTGAAGCAGACCAATGCTCCGGCAATGATCGCTGAATATTCCCGTTACTTCCTCCTTTCGACTGTTGTTATCCTCACTGCAGGTACATTGTTCGTGATGTGGATGGGCGAGAAGATCACTGATAAAGGTCTGGGTAACGGTACCTCATTGATCATCATGGTGGGTATCCTTGCTCGTCTTCCTCAGTCTTTCACACAGGAATTAGTTGCAAAATCAACCCGTACAGGTGATATCCTTGTATTCATCATTGAGATCGCTATCCTGATCGCGATCATTATGGGTTGTATCATGCTGATCCAGGGTGTTAGAAAAGTACCGGTCAATTACGCAAAACAGATCGTTGGTAACAGACAATTCGGCGGAGCAAGACAGTTCCTGCCACTGAAAGTTAACAGCGCTGGTGTAATGCCGATCATCTTCGCTCAGGCGATCATGTTCCTGCCAACACTCGTTACATTGGGTGGTAAAGGCGGACAGGGAGATCTGGCCAGGATGTTCACTGACCATACTAACCTTTGGTACATGTTGATCTATTCTGTAGTAGTGATCGGGTTTACGTTCCTCTACACCGCATTGATCTTTAATCCCAAGCAGATCGCAGATAATCTGAAGCAGAACAATGGCTTTATCCCAGGCGTTAAACCTGGTCAGCCTACTGCTGATTATATCGGTAGCATCATGGACAGGATCACCCTTCCGGGAGCAGTTCTCCTGGCGCTGGTAGGTATCCTCCCTGGTATCGCTCAGATCACGCTTGGTGTTAAACAACAATTCTCTACCTTCTTCGGCGGTACTTCTCTGCTGATCATGGTAGGTGTGATCCTGGATACACTCCAGCAGATCGAAACCCAGTTGCTGATGCGTCAGTACGATGGCCTGATGAAAAGCGGCCGCGTTCAGGGACGTCAGACAACTTCTGCTGTACAATACTAAGAAGAACGAACTTTTATATTACAGACCCGGCTATGAAAATGGCCGGGTTTGTTGTTTAGGATTTAGAAGGTTGGAACCTCTGGACCCTATGAAACCGCCCGAACCTTCCCGTCTCCCCGCGCCCCGCTTCTCATTCCCCGGAATATTTATTAAATTTGCACCATGATTATTTTAAAGACAGACGAGGAGATCGAGATGATGAGGCAGAGTGCGTTGCTGGTAAGCCGGACCCTGACTGAGGTGGCGAAGATCCTGCGCCCGGGGATCACTACGCTTGAACTGGATAATATGGTGGCGGAGTATATTGGCGATAATAAAGCAAAGCCTGCGTTTCTGCACTATAACGGGTACCCGTTCAATTCTTGTATCTCTGTTAACGATGTGGTGGTTCATGGATTCCCTAACAAAAAAGAATTAAAGGAAGGAGATATCATCTCGGTAGACGTAGGAGTGGTATTGAATGGCTGGTATGGTGACCATGCGTATACGTTTGCGATCGGTGATCCGGGGGCAGATGTGATGAAACTTATCCAGGTTACAAAACAGTCATTATACAAGGGGATCGAGAAAGCCGTGCCTGGCAACAGGATCGGAGATATCGCTTTCGCGATCCAGGAGTATACGGAGAAGAAGCATGGCTACGGTGTGGTGAGAGAGCTTGTTGGTCATGGTTTGGGTAGAAGTATGCATGAAGATCCTCAGGTGCCTAACTACGGTAAAAGAGGCAATGGTGAGAAATTGAAAGAGGGGATGGTGTTAGCGATCGAACCCATGATCAACCTCGGTACGAAGAACGTATTTACTGAACGGGATGGTTGGACGGTGAAAACACGTGACGGTAAAGCAGCTGTTCATTTCGAGCATGATGTGGCCATCCGTAAGAATGGTCCGGATATATTGTCAGACTACAGCATCATTGAAAAAGCCGAGGCGGAGAATCCTAATCTTTTTACAGTACAGCATCAAATAGTTCAGCCCCTCGCCTGAGGGGTTTATTTTTGCACAATGGCAGGTAAAAAATTAATCGTGATCGGTGGCGGAGCTGCCGGTTTTTTTTGTGCAGTGAATGCAGCGAGGATGAATCCTGCGCTGGAGGTCACGATCGTTGAGAAAAGCAGTAAGCTGTTGTCGAAAGTGAAAGTGAGCGGTGGCGGAAGATGTAATGTAACGCACGCATGTTTTGAGATCAGCGAGATGGTAAAGAAGTATCCGCGGGGCGGGAATTTTGTAAAGAAAACATTCCACCAATTCTTTACTACTGATACGGTCCAGTGGTTCAAAGAGCGCGGTGTGGAATTGAAAGCAGAGAATGACGGGAGAATGTTCCCGGTAACAGATTCATCTCAAACCATCATCGACTGCTTATTAAAAGAAGCGAACAGATACAGGGTCGAGATCGTGATGAACAGGGAGGTAAGATCAATCCGCAAAAAGGATGCATCGTTTATCATCACTACAGGCAATGACCAGCAATTGTCGGCAGATTATGTCTGTATCGCCTGTGGCGGTTATCCCAAAACCGGGATGTTCGACTGGTTGCGGGAACTCGGTCACTCGATCAGCGATCCGGTTCCTTCCTTGTTTACATTCAACATGCCTGGTCATCCGATCACACAACTGATGGGCGTAAGCGTGGAAAAAGCCAAAGTGAAGATAAATGGCAGCAAGCTTGAACAGGAAGGGCCGCTGCTGATCACCCATTGGGGGATGAGTGGACCTGCGATACTTAAACTAAGTGCGTGGGGCGCAAGAGAGCTGGCTGCCCTGAACTGGCAGTTCACGGTTAATATTAACTGGGTACCTGATTATAATGAAAACACGCTGCGTGACAAGTTTCAGCAAGTGCGTTTTGAACTGGCAGGGCAGAAGCTGGGAAATAAAAATCCATTTGGGCTGCCGGGCCGCCTCTGGGAATTTATGCTGGAGCAGGCAGGCTCGAACAAAGACGGACGGTGGGCTGATTTTCCCGCGAAAGCGCAAAACATGCTGATCCGCCTGCTGGTGACGGGAACTTTCGATGTAAAAGGTAAAACCACGTTCAAAGAAGAGTTCGTAACAGCAGGAGGAGTGAACCTGTCAGAGATCGACCCTTCGACGATGATGAGTAAAAAGATAGACAGATTATTTTTTGCCGGCGAGATAGCAGACGTAGATGGTGTAACAGGAGGATTCAATTTTCAGCATGCGTGGACGAGCGGTTTTATTGCGGCATCGACGATCGGTGAGCAATGACAGGACAGCATCGCATTATGGTTGCAGGATCAGCCGGCCGGAACTGAAATAATCTGAACGTTTTACAACAGGATTTCCTTTGCAATACACGTTTCCCCTATAACGGATTGTTGCGTCAAGTTCTTCCGACACCTTGATATGAGTATCTGCAAGTCCGGAATAAATCATATACATTTTTTTTGTTTGAAGATCACTGAGGTCCAGCAGACCTCGCGCATTTGTATAAGTTGCACAATTTTCAGCTTTCCCATGGATTTTGATCGACGCGTTTTCCTTCAGAATGATTGCTCCAATGCTGGGCATGTCTATCGTAAGTTCCAGGTTACCTGCACCGGTTTCGCTGTTTATCCATAGCGACTCCAGTTTTAATGTATCTGCATTGCTGACATTCCCACTTCCTTCGTATTCAAAGTTTGAAATGTTCTTCAAAAAAAGACGCGCAGTTATCTTTTCATCCGGATCACGCAACCATCGGCAATCAGTTTGATTACTGACGGTCAGTTCGTCTTCTTTAACACTTGTTTGAACGTTTGCGATAATGTTTTGCGGTCCCGATATTTCTACCTTTTCAATATCGCTTTTGATCAGTACAAGATCAATATTGTCCTGAAGCCTTAACTTGTTAAACGATGGCAGTAATCGTTCCTGGGTAATGATTGAACCAGCTGAACCTATGCATCCAGGTTTTTTACAACCGTTAGAAATAAGAACGGCAATTAGTATGAATAGTAAGCACGTTTGGTATTTCATGTATTAAAAGTTATAACCAATGCCGGTATGAATAAAATCTGCTTGTCCGGAATGTGATTTCAGCAGGAACTGAGTTGAGATTCGCTGGTTGATCTTGTACCGGATGCCATATTGCTGAAAGATGCCGGCGCTGGACCCATTGTAGATATAGGCACCAATATTTAGCGGGACAGATAATCTGCCAAGAAAATGTTCATAAGAAAGATAAAGGCCTGCCTGGAATTTTTTATATGTTGGATTATCCGGGCGGTCTTCCATAATGTATCTTCTCAGTGTACGGTCATAAAAAAAAATCGCACCTGCGCCAATTGAGTAATTCCGACGCATACGCTTTGTGGCTTCGAATTGTGCGGCATTAATGAGGTAGTAACTACCGCCAACCCATGGATACTGTTTAAAAGAAACGGAAGTATAGGCAGCAAGATCAATTTTGGATGAACCTGTATCTGCCAGGATCTTTTTATGTAATGTTTGCCTTCCCAATTGATACCGGATACCGGCATTGATATTGGGAATATTTAATCCAAGATTGGGCAACTTGGTGCTGCCATTTGAAACATGCATTATGCCGAGACCGGCTACCAGGCGTAACTGTTCGCTGAGGCGGATCTCATTTTGAAATACAAAGGACAGAAAGATATTAAACCGTGTTCCTATCAGTGTATTCTTTGGATTGGTATATACATTATATGGTTTTGCAACTATGGCAACGCCACCACCAGTTTTGATGCTTCCTTCATAGCGGCGTGTTTTTAAAACAGGGAACCTTATGTATGGATAAAGGGCATAAAGATTGCCGATATATTCTTTGCTACCTGAGTTACCAACCATAAAGCCCAATCCGACGGATGGATAATTGTGGGAGAGGTGCCAGTCCGCCTCGCCGTTTGTTTTCTTCTCTGCGAAGATCTCCGTGAGTGAGGTATAAGAATCCCGGATGAATGCTGATTTTGGTTGATTGGCAAGGAATGCCCCAAGGTTATGAACAACTCCGATCGACCAGTTGCTACCAGGAATTGTGTCAGGTGCATTTTCGTTGCTGCCTGCTAATACGGACTTATGAGAACTCATAAAAAGAGTAGCAAGAATAAGAGACCAGATATACCTGTTTTTACTCATAA
>JBEVKW010000095.1:0-9724 GCA_040509495.1 Chitinophagaceae bacterium
TCCACCAGTGGAGGGTTTCGGCGTTTGTAGGGTATTATTGGTTATCCGATCTCCTTTACCTGCGATGCTGCCCGGGGTCTGGCCACCAACCATCCGGGAATGCCATCAGTCCAAGCACGAATGTTTTTTACGCCGCCAAATAGGGGTGAACGGTACTTTGCTTGTTCTATTAAAAAACTACTTTTGGGCGCAGCACTAATTTTAGAAACAGGATACAGGGCCGTTAGAATGGAAGCAGACGACCAATCGATCAGCACGTTGCTGGCTAAAAAAGATGAAGCCGCCTTTGAACAGGTTTTTAAAACATATTTTAAGAACCTGCATGCTTATGCCTGTTCTATACTCAAGGATGAGGCGGAGGCGGAAGAAATGGTACAACAGGTCTTTTTTAAATTATGGGACCGGGCAGAGAATCTGTCATTCAGCGGTCCGATAGCCGCCTATCTCTACAGGGCGATCCACAATGAATGCCTGAATTACATCAAACATCAGAAGGTCAGGTCAAATCACCAGCTATACGTAGCACACAGCATGAAGAACCAGTCGGAGCAGGAGCAAGGGCGTTTAGTAGGAAAGGAACTGGAAGCCCGCTACAAAAAGGCCCTCGAAGAATTGCCGGAACAATGCCGCCTGATCTTCCAGCTTTCCCGGTTTGGCGATATGAAGTATCGTGAGATTGCAGATGAACTGGGCATTTCCGTGAAAACTGTAGAGAACCAGATGGGAAAAGCATTGAAGATCCTCCGGCAGAAGCTGGTGGAGTTCCTGCCGGTCCTGTTTATTTTGATCAACCTTTAATACAAGCACCCTGGAAAAATTTTACCATATTAATGATGATCTGCTGGTGAAACACCTGCTTGGAGAAACTTCCTCAGACGAGCGGATGCTGGTGCAGGAATGGCTGCTTGCAGACCCCGCCAACCAGGCTTATTTCGATGAACTGAAGAAAGTTTGGGATACAACCCTGCAACTGTCTGTTACCTCAAAGGTGGATGAAAATAAGGCCTGGCAGCGATTCCGGCAACGCATACAAAATGAGGATACAGACCTGCAGGTTCCGGCCCCGGTTGTTGTCGACGTTAAACAAAAGCAATTCAGCTGGAGGAAGATTGCCGCAGCCGTTGTGCTGCTTGTTGGTCTTACCGCCGCTGCATACTGGATCTATAATGACCGCTCTTCTGTAACAGTCATCGCTCAGACCGGGGATAATACATTATCCGAAACGTTGCCTGATGGCTCAGTGGTGACGTTGAACAGGGAATCTTCCATCTCTTATCCGGATGAATTCAAAGGCAATAAAAGACCGGTTAAATTAAAGGGAGAAGCATTTTTTGACGTGAAGACTGATAAGAAAAAGCCTTTCATCATCTCCGTCAATGATATTGAAGTGAAGGTTGTTGGCACATCCTTTAATATCCGGTCTGTAAACGGACAGACGGAAGTGATCGTTGAGACGGGAATTGTACAGGTGACAAGGAACGGAAAGTCCTATGAACTTCGCCCAGGCTCAAAATATTCTACAGCAGGAAATGATTTTACAATAACGGAAGTAACAGACAATCTATACAACTACTATCGATCGCGCATTTTCGTGTGTGATGAAACTCCGCTGTTGAAACTGGTTGCCGGAATCGAGCGGGCCTATGACGTAAAGATTGTTTTCAAAAATGAAAATGCGCTGAAGGATCTGCGGATCAATATTACATTGAAAAATGAACCAATTGAACGTGTGATGGAACTCATCAGTGCAACATTAAATATCAAGATCTCAAAAACGGATGACGGCTACGTCATGGAAGATTAGATGCGAAGACGGACATGAAACAGTTTGCATTAAACCTTATTCTATTGCTGTTGCTGGTGCCGGTTACATCGAATGCACAGGATCTCCTGTCCAGAAATGTATCATTGGATATGAACAGGCAACGGGTCGACCGGGTACTGGAACTACTCAGTAATAAAGAGCGTTTCTATTTCTCTTACAGTTCCGCTATCATAAAAAAAGATAGTATCATCAGTATTACTGTTTCCAACAAGCCCTTGAAGGAAGTACTGTACCAGCTTTTCGGAGATGGATATGAGTTCATTGAAAATGGGCATTACATTATCATCCGCCGCGCACCTGTGCGGCTTACAGTTGTTACCAACCGTGCCGTAAAAGAAGAGCGGGTTTACTCCGTTAGCGGATTTGTGTATGATGAACAAACAGGTCATGCCATCCGCGATGCAAGTGTATATGAAAAAAAATTGCTTGCATCGACGCTTACATCTAACGATGGTTATTTCAAACTGAAACTGAAAGGGGGCAAGAGAAGTACGGCTGAACTTACGCTGAGTAAGGAGTTTTATGCAGATACGTCTGTAATAATCGAACCACGCCATAGCCAGGAACTAACAATAACGATGATACCGCTCGAAAATGAAGCAGAGCGAACGGTGATCAGTCCGGAGGATTATGAAGTAGTGCAGATTCCCCCTCCGGTTATCCAACAGCCCGATACGATTGTGGCCATCCCTGTGATGGCCATTGCTGATTCTGGCAAGGTAGAAACTACAAAGGCCGGGCGTTTCCTGCTTTCCGCCAGGCAGAAGATCCAAAGTATCAACCTGAGAAAGTTCTTTACAACGCGGCCGTATCAGTTGTCACTGGTGCCCGGGCTTGGTACACACGGTAAACTCAGTGGCCAGGTGGTGAATAACGTTTCTATCAATGCGCTGGGTGGTTATGCCGCCGGCACCAATGGCGTTGAGCTTGGCGGTCTTTTTAATATTGATAAAAAAGCTGTACGCTATTTTCAGGCAGCGGGAATGTTCAATATCGTCGGCGGATCGGTAACAGGCTTCCAGGCAGCAGGTATTCATAATCTTGTGTTGGATTCTGTTACAGGCTTCCAGGCAGGTGGAGTGAGCAATCTTGTAAGAGGAAAACTAAGGGGCGTTCAATGGGCCGGCATATACAACCATGTCACTGATACGGTTAAGGGTTTACAGGCCGCAGGCATTGCAAACTTCTCTAAACGAAAGATCTCTGGTGTTCAGATTGCGGGTATAGCCAACGTCAGTAACAAAGAAATGAATGGCGTGCAGGCTGGTCTGATCAACTATGCAAAGCGGTTAAAAGGTGTACAGATCGGACTGATCAATATTGCAGATACTTCTGAAGGATACAGTATCGGCCTTATCAATATCATATTGAAAGGCTATCATAAACTTACATTTTTCTCAAATGAACTGACCGATGTAAACGTTGCTTTCAAAACAGGTAATTCCAAATTATACAGCATACTGCATGCAGGGTTTACCACTGACGATGAGGAGAAGGCGTTTGTGTTTGGATATGGATTAGGGACAGAACTGACCCTGAACAAGAAAAAATCACTCACACTGAACCCGGAATTATATTCTCAGACTATTTACCTGGGAGCATGGGACAATACCAATGTGTTGAACCGCCTGGAGGTCAATCTGAATGTGAAGCTGGGCAAATACATATCACTGTTTGCCGGACCATCCGTGTCTCTCTATTTGTCTGACCAAAACTTCACAGTAAAAGGGTATCGTTCACCCGGGCCACCGAAAGGGTATAAAAATTTTACCGTCAGCGATAAACTGATCGGATGGTTTGGTTGGAATGCGGGTATAAATTTCTTCTGATCTTGTTTTCAAATAGGGGTACCATCTTCGATAGTTGTTAATTAGGCAAACCTTAATCTATCAAAGATGATCACAAGTAAAATGAAAATAACTAAAGGAGGTCTCCGTGTTTTAATGGCGTTGGCATTCGTAATGTTCATGACCATATTAACATCCTGTGAAAAGATAAAGGGAGAGGGGCCGGTTGTAATGCAGGAACGTACAATGCAGTCTTTTCATTCTGTATCTGCCGGAGTCAGCGGACGTATCAGGTACACTGTCAGTCCTGCCTGTAAAGTTGAGCTGCACGCTCAGCAGAATATCCTCGATATTCTCGAAACATTTGTTTCTTCGGATGAACTGATCATCAAATTTAAGAATGGCGTGAATGTCCGAAGTTATGATGACATAGACATCCACATCAGCGGTCCTTCACCTGAATCGGTTTCCTTAAGTGGCGATGCATCATTGGAGATGCCGGGTACAATTTCAGGAGACCGGTTGCAACTGCGGGTCAGCGGTTCAGGGAATATAGAAGTAGGGCAGGTTTCGTTAACAAACAAACTGGAGGCAACCGTTACCGGATCTGGAAATATCAATGTGGCACAGGGTACTGTAAAGCAAGTCAATTTGCGGATCAGCGGATCAGGCAATATCCGTTCCACAGGTGTATCGGCCCAGGAGGCTGATGCAGAGATCAGCGGCTCGGGGAATATCAGGGTGAAAGCGACTGATAAGCTGAACGCCCGTATATCCGGAAGCGGATCTGTATATTATACAGGCGCGCCGCTGTTAACAACCAATATATCAGGATCGGGTAGCGTAAAACCCATGTGATGATCACAATGACCTGGAATATAAAAAGCGCCGTTAGCACGGCGTTTTTTTATGCGCTAAAGTTGTAAAACTTATTTTCAGAAATTATTGAAAATATAAAAATGTCTATTACCTTTGAATGGTCAAACGGGATGGAGATGTGTAAGGTTCAATAGTCTGGGTTCCCGATAAACACTTGTCCTTTGTTTAATGCACATTAAACACGCGGCCCTGACAGATCCGAAAACATTAATCGTCCTGAAAACCATTCCTTACCAAATTCAACTGGTATGAACACGATCGCCTACCTCCTTTATCTGGCAGTTACCTATTGTATTACCGTCCATGTCGGATTAGTGTTCTTTAGAAATGGCCGGGTATATATCCTTGATCTGCTGAAGGGAGAGGAAAGAATAGCAAACTCCATTAACAGGATGTTGCTTTTGGGATATTATCTTCTAAATCTTGGCTATGCAGCGCTGATGATACGATCCTGGCCAACCATGCATAGCTGGCTGGAGATATTTGTCAGCATTGGGATAATGACGGGTCGTATAATGCTGATATTATCAGTTATTCACTATGCAAACATGGCTATTATTCTTTACTACAGTAATAAAAGAAAATATTTATCTCACCATAAAAACTAAGACCATGAACACTTCTCTGAATTTCATTGCTTACCTGATCTATCTTCCTTTGGTTGTGATCCTTACCTGGTACGTTGCGCATGTCTTATTTAAAAACAGCAAGGTCTTTATGCATGATATTTTCAGCGGTAAGCTGGAAATAGCGAACTCTACGAACAAACTTTTCGAAACAGGTTTCTACTTGCTGAATCTCGGTTTCGCATTATTGATCATGGAGGTAACATATGATGTTCCTGATGGCCGTACATTAATGGAAACGCTGACGTATAAGATCGGAGGCTTCAGTATTTATCTGGGACTGATGTTGTTCTTCAATCTCTACCTTTTCTTCCGCGGAAGAAGGGTTACCCGGCAAAAAGCGGCAGCTGCTGCTACCCTTGGGCTGAAACATTAACCTATGGAAATTTATATAAAGAGAAAAGCGCAGATCATTTCTGCGCTTTTTTCTGTATCAGGCTGTTGTGATGTTAAAATGCTTTTAGGGTAGTTTCTCCTTTTTTGACTACCAGTTTTTGGGAGTCATCCTGTGATACATCTTCAAAGAATTTCTTCACGCTGGCATATTTTGCTGCAGGTATTTTATACTGTGAAAGCACGAGAGCGCTTGCAACATAAATGGCATTTTCCGGCTCATTATACCAGCATTTTGTTTGAAAACTGGCATAGTCACATTTTAGTTGTTTTTCCTGCGGCAGAGCATCTGGTTTTACACCAGCGGGTAATTTGTAGATGGTTGTATCTCTTTTTTCAAATGGCTCTTCAAAATAGTAATCGAGTTTGCGGTTATCTGCTTTGGGTAACCGTTCTGTCCACAGTTTTTGAAGCCGTGGGCTTAGAAACAGCTTATCACCCGAATTGAATTCGTGTACTTTGCCATATTCCATTTTTAAGCGGAATGCCTCTTCTTCCCTGGCGAGAACAAAATCATCCGGCTGTTTGAATCCCCAGTAGTTGACCACAAATTGTTTCTGGCGGTCTTTCTTTTCTTTTATAGAAGAGTTGACATATTGTGAAAATGCGCCTTTTGTAGTGATCCGGGTTTCACTTGACCCGGAGAAATCATTCTTCAATGTTACCACGGTATGAGTCGTGAAAAGGTTTGCTTCCGACTTGCTTTTCGGTGTTGGAACGAGCACTCCGCCTTCTTCTGTGATCAGCAGGGCATTTCTGTTCTCAGTAAACGTTCCCAGTTCGCCGAAGAAGGCCGTACTGCTGGTGCATTCCAGCCAGATCGAATCTTTTTTTCCAGGTATGCACAGAATGACATGATTGAAGTTATTTGCCGGAAAATCGGGATCTACCGGTTCTTCATTATACTGCGCGTTGATGATCGCTACATGGCTTCTTATACCTACTGATTTCAGTGCGGCTTTCATAAAATTGCTCAACCCTTTACAATCACCGTACTTTTTTTGATCAGTAAAGGTTGCTGAAAAAGGTTTCAGCCCACCGATCCCCAACTGTATACTTACATAGCGGAAATTTTGCTGCATGTACTGGTAGATCTTTCTGATCTTATCCGTTTCATCCGGAATATCTTTTACCAGGCTGGCATAGAACTGCTGGCGGTCTGCCGGTAATTCGTCCAATCCCTTATAAAGATCGCTGATCCAGTTACCAAAGCTTTTCCATGACGATAGTTCTCCCTTAAAGCCGTAGTGAGAGAATTGCTCTGCGATGATCGCGATATGCGGATACCTGCTGCGTGCAGATACTGCACCTTCTTCATATTCCAATGGTGCGAGGTCTTTCACATTCCATTTATACTCTTTGAACTTTCCTTTGTCTGAAACAGCTGGCTGAATGTCTGTATTGAAAGGCTTGAACCTGATGTTTATTCCCGCCGGGATCTTCGCTGTGTAACTGGATGACACGATACTTTCCCTTGGCGATATGAATCTGTAATCCGGAACAACCAGTGTACTCTTGAACTTTTTGACATAATTAAGCTCAACCGTAACGGGATAAGACGGCGCGTTGATCATGTAGTACGTAACAAATCCATCTTCGATCAGGCCTTCACCTGTTGCCACGGTATGCATATCTTTTTTCGTATAGCGTCCGATCTTCTTACCTGATCCGTCATATACTTTGATCTCTGCTTCATCCAACAGCACATCCCTGGAGGAATATTCATTGAATAATAATGCGCCTTTGCCTTCTTCATTGATCACGGTGAACGCTTTGCGGACCGATAACCAGGCCTTATCGAGTGATTCTATTTCGTAATTATAATCTTCCAGGTGCGTTACAACCACGGCCTTTGCTTTCAATGCTTCCGGAACAGAGGCCAGCGTATACAATCCTGTTTGTGAAAACCCCGCTTTCGTTAAGAGCAATGTGGCCCACACTATTATGCTTTTGCGTATCATCTTTACTTTTTAGGGTTATGCTTTCTTTTTGCGGACAACATATTGTTCGTTGATCAACTCGAACAATCGCTTATAGAATTCCTGAAAGTCTGAATATTCCGTTGCAGCATAAAACGGTTTTCTGAATTCAACCTGGATCTTTGTAGAAAGCATCCCGTTGGACACCTGTGCGGCCCTCGTTAAAACGATACTTGTATCCGGCATGATCATTTTGATATTCTTTGGTAATGCATCGAACTCAAATCCTTCCGGGAGGGTGAAGTTGCCAAGGATGGTGTAGCTCTGGTTCGTCCCGAAGAAAACGTCAGAAAAACGCTGGTCAGCCACGAACGGATTCTTTTCCAGTCCCGAAAGGATATTGGAAGAGAAATAACTGTATTCTCCCGTATTGTTCAATGATTGATTGAACTTGATCGTTTGAATAAGCGGGAGAGAGTCACTGTCTATATTTTCAAACATGATATCATCTACCTGCATTCCCTGATTGTTGGCTACATAAGTTTCGATGAATTTATCTTTTCCTTTTTTCGCAATGGGCAGGCGGGAAAGACGTGCATAGTCGTAGCTTGTGATCGTAGCCTGCCCGACCATTTTGCCGTTTCCATCTATCAGCCCATTGACCATGATCAGATTTTTGGCTGGCGACTGGTTGGTAACTTCTCTCCAGCCCCATTCGCCGGTTTCAAGTTTTTCGATCACAAGGCCCTGCGTTTGCAACACTTCCGCTGGTGTAAGATGAACGGGAATTCCTTTTTGCGAAGCATCCAGTACATACGGCTTTCCGTCCAGATCCACCAGTGCCATTACTTTATTGAATTGTCTGAAGCCCGGCCGTTCCAGTGTTCCAGCATCAAGAGAATTGACGAGGCCGTTGGAATGTGTACTTACCAGGATCGGGAATACTTTCAGGCCTGCGTCTTTGAGCAGGTTTACCAGGATCAGGTTGATCTCCCCGGAAGTTCCTTTTTTATCTTTCCATGCGCTTTTTACACCGTCAGAAGCCCAGATTCCGGTATAGTCATTCCACTGCATATTATCCTGTACATACTTATAAATGGTTTTCATTTTTTCGTATGGTGTATTGATCGTCTTGAGCTTGGTGTCAAGATCCGCAGTTCTCGGAATACTTTTTTTGATCTGAACACCAAAGTCTTCATCTTCCATCAGGAACTTGATCACATCCAGCCAATTGACAGTGCGGGACTGCCTGCGGCCATCGATTACAAGCGCGGTAACTTTGGTTTCAATCCTGTCCATGTAATAATCTTCATTGATAATGAAGGGTTCGTCCCGGAAGCCAGGCACATTGGTCATGGAATAGGAATCCTTATAACGTCTGGAAGATTCTTCCCGTTTTTTATCGTAAGGTCTGCTCGTATGCGGGATCACACTTACTTCTATTTCTTCCGGCATATCGATCTTGAACCGGCTGTTCTGTACAGGTACTGATCGCTGAAAATACCAGTCAATAAGTCCGACATTCACGTGCTTGTACCGGAATTCAATTACTGATCCCACTTTGACCGCCGGAAACGTGAAGCTCCGTTCAGTTTCTCTTTTGTTCAGCTTCTTATCATATATCAGGTTCTTTTCCACCTTGGTGATCACGATATTGCCGTTATCATCCAGATTATACGTTTGCGCTTCGAGGCTCCTGATCTCTTCTTCATTTCTTGCACTGGTAAAAGACAGGTGGACATTTGCCCAGTCGAGGCCTTTTTCCGAAAGGATCTTGATGCGAACCCGTTTTTTCATATCAAAGCTTGCTCCCAGAACATAGTCGAGCTGCGCTTCATCTATCAGGATCATCGCTTCCGCGTTTTCCTCAAAAGGACATTCTTTCATTTGCAGTTCAGCCTTATCTACTTTGCCGAAAGCGGGTAGTTCTGCTTCTTTTTTTTGTGCAAGCGTGCACACAGAGATACACAACAGGAAATTGAATACAATGATTTTTTTCATGCAGTTTGGGTAAAGTGGTGGTTAAAAAATGCCCTGGGAGGACACGGTGGTTGGTGTTTTTTGAGGTTGTCTTTTCAAAGGATTCAGAATGTAACGCCAAAATAAGCAAGAATGGTCAACCTGTCAAGAGCCCCTGACCCGTTTTTACACTTGCCGCGGCACAGTGAAAACACCCAGAGCATCGTTTATGAGCATAAGCGAAAGAAAAACAAGAAGGAATGAATTAAAAATAAGTATAAATTTTTATTCCGGATCGCCGGAAATGATTGCGGCGTGATGAAATCGTCTTTCAAC
>JBEVKW010000096.1:0-5472 GCA_040509495.1 Chitinophagaceae bacterium
AACTTTTAAACTATTAAACCTTTAAACTTTACATCTCTCTTCTTCTAATCCCTTCCGCTATACGCATTATTTTCTTCATCTTCCTCACCGAGGTCTTCATCGTCGTCGTCGAGGTCGGCACCAGGAATATCGAGGTCTTCTCCCATATCCATAGGATTGGAGCCTTCGTTGAGCGGGTCTTCATCGTCCGAGGAATCAAGTTTCATATTCTCCAGGTCTTCATCCTCGTCGGTGACGGGTCTGTCTGATTTGTTGAGAAGGTCACGTTCAATGCTGGATACATTTGACTGATCATCCATTAATTCATCGTCTTCGTCTTCTTTATTAAGATCGTCGAGAATGCCTTCTCCTTCTTCACCGGCAGATGAGGCGGTGACGTCGGACATTTCACGCAGATGAGGCGGACGGATATTTTCCTGTCCGGGTATGTCTTTTACTTCAGGCATATCAATGGTCGTCTCTTTACCGGGTTTATCTGTTTTCTTTGCCATAACGATTTTTACAGGTACTGTTGAAAATAGCATGCCGTAAACACGGATACGTGCCAATTAAGGCCAATACAAAGCTTCGGTTGGGGATTTTTTGTGTCCGCCTGAATGCCTGCATGCTTTATCTTTAAAGCAAACACAATTACATGAAGCGTTTTTTCCTCACGGCCATTGGGGCAGGTACTATTTTGCTATCGCAGGCACAGACCACACAAAAACCTGTATTACATGGTAAGAACTGGATGGCGATCACCGGTAAGCCACTTGCGGCCACGGCCGGGTCGATGGTCTTTCAGCAGGGAGGTAATGCCGTTGATGCGGCCTGTGCCATGCTGGGAGCGACCTGTACGATGTGGGATGTGCTGAGCTGGGGAGGAGAGACGCAAGCGTTGATCTATAATCCCAAAACAAAAAAAGTAATTGCGATCAATGCAATGGGCGTGGCCCCAACAGGTGCTTCCGTCGATTTTTTCAAAGGAAGGGGATACGAGTTCCCACCGGAATACGGTCCACTCGCGGCCACAACACCAGGCACACCGGGTGGATTATGTCATATGCTCGCCGAATATGGAACGATGAGTCTCCAGCAGGTGCTGGCACCCGCAATGCACCTCGCTGCTGGTTATCCGATAGAAGCACAAACGGCTAACAGTATCGAACGTGGCAAAGACCGTATCAAAGAATGGCCTTACAGCAAAAAAGTATTCCTCACTCATGCCGGCGAAAAGCGTGAGGCGCCAGAGGCAGGGGAAATATTTGTGCAGCAGGACCTGCTGGCAACCCTTACCAAAATGGTGGAGGCGGAACAGCAGGCATTGAAGCAGGGGAAATCGCGCAAACAAGCCATCATGGCGGCATATGACCGGTTCTATAAAGGAGATATTGCCCGGGAATTTGTAAGAGGCTGCCAGGAACAGGGCGGCCTGATCACGCTGCAAGATCTTGCCAAATGGAAACCTCTTGAAGAGGAGCCGCTTCAGGTCAATTACAAAGGTATCGATGTATATAAACTCCCTTCGTGGACGCAGGGCGCGTCGATGCTGCAGGCGTTGAATATACTGGAGAATTTTGATCTGAAAGAAATGGGCTATAACAGCAGCAAATACATTCATACGATCTACCAGGCGATGAATTTAAGCTTTGCTGATCGTGATTTCTATTATGGAGATCCTTATTTCCCACCTGTTGAACCGATCAAAGGGTTGTTGAGTAAAGCATATGCCAAACAACGCGCATCCCAGATAGGTTTTGATGAAAATGATGCCATGGTGGCTCCGGGCGACCCATATG
Organism: Chitinophagaceae bacterium; assembly: GCA_040509495.1. Taxonomy (GTDB): domain Bacteria; phylum Bacteroidota; class Bacteroidia; order Chitinophagales; family Chitinophagaceae; genus Terrimonas_A. The sequence continues at coordinate 1,779 of JBEVKW010000096.1, forward strand.
TGTTCGAAGGAAAAACAAATCCTTATCTCGGGTTACTGAAGAAGCGTGGCTTTAATACTGATACCAGCAGGAAGTCGCCCGGCCAGTTTGTTCCCACGCATGACGTTCGTAATGGTACCGCTTATCAACCCATCGATGCGGAATATATGGATCGTTTGTGGCGCGGTACAACCAGTGTGGAAGCAGCGGATAAAGACGGTTGGGTTGTTTCAATCACGCCAAGCGGGGGATGGTTACCGGCATGCATTGCAGGGAATACCGGCGTCGGGATGAGTCAGCGTATGCAGAGCTTTGTACTGGATGAAGAATTGAACCCGTTCAACGTTGTTGCGCCGGGCAAACGCCCTCGTGTCACATTAACGCCAACACTTGCTCTGAAAGATGGCAAACCATTTATTTCATTTGCCGTGCAGGGTGGAGATACACAGGAACAGAACCTTTTGCAGTTCTTTTTGAACATGGTTGAATTCGGTATGAATGTCCAACAGGCAGCCGAGGCAGGCAATATCAATATGAATCAACTCTGGTTATCATTGGGAGGAACCAAAAAAGAAGATCGTATGCCGCGGCCGGGCAGTTTATTGCTGCAGGAAAAAACACCGGAAAAGATCCGGGAAGAACTGAAGAAACTCGGTTATACCCTGCGGTTTGATGAACGTACAAGCGGCCCCATTAATGCCATATTCTTCGACTGGAAACACGGCAGCTTCTGGGGAGGCTCGAGTAATCATGGAGAGGATTATGGGATTGGATGGTGAAATGATGGCCGGATTTCACGACTTTATAAGTCATATAAAAGATAGCTTTCTGAAATTAGAAAGCTATCTTTTTTTACAAGAATTAATTTACCTCTATCGCCTCAAAGCGGTTCACTCGGCATCTCCTTTCTCTCCTTGAACAGGATGGCTTTTTCGGGAAGCTTGCGCGCCGGGATCAATGCGAGCATGATGATAAATGCAGTAAGCAGAAAACCCCATTGCAATGCGAAATGCTCAGCCATATTAGGTGTATAGCTTTTATTTTCATAGTACGCGTAAATATAACTATGTGCTACTGTACTCAGCGCGATACCGATCGATCCCCCGAGTTGTTGCAGCAAACTGTTCATTGAAGTGGCTGTTGCTGTTTGAAAAGGACCTACAGAATTCAGTAACGCAGTGGATACCGGAGCAACCAGCAGGCTCATTCCCAGCCCGCGTATCATCATTGAAATGATGATAAAGCCAATGGAAGTACCTGGATCTATTCTGGAGAAAAATACGAAAGAGATCGCTACGATGAGGATACCCGCAACAGAGATATTACGGGTAAGACCTTTATCGGCCATTCTGCCGGCGAATGGCCTTGTCACAAGCATCATCAGCGCATTGGGTAACATCAGCAATCCAGACTGAACTTCCGAAAAGCCAACCTGCCCCTGTAGTAAAAAAGGGATAAAGAACATGCCGCCGAATAAAGCAATGGAACGTATAACGACAACGATCGCTGCGCGGTTGAAGGTAGGCGATTTGAATACAGTGAGATCGAGTAATGCGTCAGGTTTTTTTGAAGAGCGAAGGAATAACATGAAAGAAAGGATACAGGCAGCAAGGCCGGCGATAAACTCAACCGAGCCGATACCATTCCGGGAAGTAGTAGATGTGGCGTATTGAACGGATACGATGAATAAAGAAAAAAAAGTAAAACCCGCCACATCGAAAGTTGGTTTACTGACGGGAATATTCCTCAAAAATCCAAGATACCGGAAGTTCATCCACAATACCAGCAAGCCGATCGGAATGTTTATATAAAAAACGGAAGGCCAGCCGAAATAATGAGTGAGTACGCCTCCGAGTGTCGGTCCCAGGGCAGGGCCCATCACATTGCCAATACCCCACCAGCCGATCACAGATCCACGCTCTTCCTTTGGGAAGGTGTCGCTTAATATGGCAAGTGATGTTGGAGACATTGCACCGCCACCTATCGCTTGTATGATGCGCGCGATGATCAGCATTTCAAGACTGCCGGACAAACTGCATAACAGTGAGCCGATCGTGAATATTGTAACACAACCTGTATACAGGTAGAAATATCCCACCCTTTTTTTTAACCAGCTTGTTAAGGGGATGAACAGGCAGAAAGAGATCATATAGGCGGTTACTACCCATTGTACACTTTCCACATCCGCATCGAAGTGATGCCTGATAACCGGTAGCGATACATTTACAATGCTGCTGTCGATGGCGGCCATCGATGTGCCAAGCATCAGGGTGATAAGAATAAGTCGCTTATTTTTTGTCATACAAATGCCAGCATAAGAGGAAAGGTTTCCTTCCGAAAAGATAGTGCCATGAATAATAAAGTTACGCGGTGCGGGGCATTTGCGGTGATATACACTCATGTGTATTCTGGCATAATAATGGAATTCGATAGCAAAACATTCATATCATGGATATAATCATTCAATCACTGGGATTTAAAGCCAGTGATGCACTGGAAGACTTTATAAAGGAGAAATTGAATAACCTGAAAAGCGACCGTATCATCAGGGCAAATGTGGTGCTTTACAAGGGTGCTGCAGGAAGCCCTGAAAGCGATTATTGCGAGATCAGGCTTGAAGTACCGGGAAACGATCATTTCGTGAAGAAACATAGTCAGCATTTTGAAACTTCCGCCAGCGAATGTGTGGAGATATTGACTCAAATGTTGAAACAGGCCCGTGACAAACACGTGGATGCCCGCCAGGCCGACGCAATCCGCATTCAGGATCAGCTCATGGAAGGAGGAGAGGATGACGTTGAACTGGAAGATGTGGTGAAGTAAGGTTCCGATATAATCAGCCCCATAAGATTTCGCAAAGCGCGAAATAAACCGCAAAGGACGCAAGAGGAAATGATAATTCTCTGCGTCCTTTGCGGTTTTACTTTGCGCTCTCCTGCAATACTTTTATGCCGGTAAAACATCAGCCAACCCGGAAGCCTGCCCGGAAAATGAGAGCAGAAAATTGCTTCAATACAATGTAGTAGCTTTGCGCGCACAAGCAAATACATGAACGAACTTAATTATAGAGACGCCACAAGAAACGACCTTTCTAAAATCGTAGAAATATACAATTCAACAATAGCCTCCAGGATGGTAACGGCAGATACAGAGCCGGTTTCTGTTGAAAGCCGGGAAGAATGGTTTGATGAACACACCGGAAACAGGCCGCTGTGGATGGTGGAGAACAAAGAGGGAGAGATTCTTGGCTGGGTTAGCTTTCAGTCGTTCTATGGCAGGCCTGCATATGATGCTACGGTAGAGATCAGCATTTATATCGATTCAATATACAGAGGGAAAGGCCTTGGCCGGCAGATCCTCGAATATTGCATTAACACTGCTCCCAGGTTCCAGATCAAAACGCTTCTCGGATTTATTTTTAGCCATAATGGACCCAGCCTTAAATTGTTCAGCAGTTTGGGATTTGATGAATGGGGAACACTTCCGGGCATCGCTCTCCTCGATGGAAAGGAATATGGACTTTCTATTTTAGGGAAGAGGCTGGTCCCGTAAAATGACAAGCGCGAAGAAGGATGGCCGATGACCAAAGAACGATGGCCGATGACCGATGGCCGTTGGCCGAGTGCCGCGTTTAGATAAAAGCTATTGCTGCTAACCTGTATAGGTTATTGCGATAATAGGTATTTGTATTTCGGCCATCGGCCATCGGTCATCG
>JBEVKW010000097.1:0-51087 GCA_040509495.1 Chitinophagaceae bacterium
CCGGGTTTCGACCGTATCAGTCTCATCACGAAGCTTGTGCCGGTTTATATTGAGATCATCAACCGCCTGAAAGCACTGGGGGCAGATTGGATTCAACTGGATGAACCCTATCTCGCACTCGATCTTTCCCAAAAAGATAAAGAAGCGTTTGATCTTGCTTATCGCACCATTGCTGAAAACGTAAGCGGCGTTCAGTTGCTGGTAACAACTTACTTTGAAGCATTGCTTGATAATACCCAACTGGCAGTTAACCTTCCGGTAGCGGCATTGCATGTTGATCTTGTCCGTGCACCCGAACAATTGGACGAGGTGCTCGCATTGATTCCCCGAACGCTTCAACTTTCAATAGGTGTGGTAGACGGACGGAATGTTTGGAAAAATGATCATGAACGATCGCTCGGCTTAATTGATAAAGCGGTAAAAAAACTGGGAACAGACCGCGTGATCATTGCCCCGTCATGCTCACTCCTGCACAGCCCGATCGATCTTGAGCTGGAAACGGCACTGGATCCGGAGATCAAAAATTGGATGGCTTTTGCAAAGCAAAAACTGGATGAAGTTGTTGAACTGAAAAATATTGCGGAGGGAAACAATGATTTATTGCAGGCGAACCGGGCGGCGATCAGCAACAGGCGTTCATCGTTGAAAGTACACCGACAGGCAGTAAAAGACCGTGTTGCCGCGATCACAGCAGCTGATGGGAAACGTAATAGTGATTTCCCGGTGCGGCAGTCATTGCAGCGCGCACGGTTTAAACTGCCCTGTTTTCCTACCACAACCATTGGCTCATTTCCACAAACTGAAGATATTCGCCAGTTGCGTGCCAGTTTGAAGAAAGGTGCGCTGACTTCGGAGCAATATGATACCGCCATCGAACAGGAAATTATCGAAGCGATCCGCTGGCAGGAAGAGCTTGGCATCGACGTCCTGGTGCACGGGGAATTTGAACGAAATGACATGGTGGAATATTTTGGAGAGCAACTGGATGGGTTTCTCTTCACCCGGAATGGCTGGGTGCAAAGCTATGGGACCCGTTGTGTCAAACCTCCGGTGATATATGGGGATGTGAGCAGACCCGGAGACATGACTGTCAGATGGACCCGGTTTGCTGCGTCCCAAACCAATAAGCCGATGAAGGGGATGCTGACAGGTCCCGTCACGATCCTGCAATGGTCATTCGTCAGGGATGATCAGCCGCGCGAGATCACCACCAACCAGATCGCGCTGGCGATCCGGGATGAGGTGATCGCTCTGGAAAAAGCAGGGATAGGCATTATTCAGATAGATGAAGCGGCCATCCGCGAAGGCCTGCCGTTGAGAAAAGCAAAACGACCGCATTACCTGGACTGGGCGGTGAATGCGTTTCGTATCACGGCTGGCGGAGTGGAAGACCGGACGCAGATCCACACACATATGTGCTACAGTGAATTCAATGATATCATTGAACATATTGCCGCCATGGATGCAGATGTGATCACCATCGAAACGTCCCGCTCTCAAATGGAATTGCTGGAAGCATTTGCGCACTTTGACTATCCCAACGAGATCGGACCGGGCGTCTATGACATTCATTCACCGCGAGTGCCGGGGCCGCAGGAGATGGCCGCATTGCTGGCAAAGGCTGCTGGCCTGCTGCCGGCGCAACATCTCTGGGTGAACCCCGATTGTGGGTTGAAAACCCGCAAATGGCCCGAAACAAAAGCGGCACTGGCACATATGGTCGCAGCGGCCAAGCAAGCCCGGGAAGAGATCAGCGTCGGGGGAGCGGTTTGACCGTACAGCCGGTGAAACAGCTTCCAGGATCAACCATTCGCCCGAAGCACGGCATATCATTCAGGCTATTCCGGGATAATGACCCTTCATTTGTGCAAAACATGAAATTCAGGCGTTCCCGATTTGGTAAGCAATCAACTGCGCAGTACTTTAGCGGAATTGCCCGGCCAGAAGGGCAAAAAAATACAGATACAACTGCTTATGTTTTTGAATAAGATCAGATCCGGAGAATCCGGCATTTTAACCTACGGGATCACACCGCCCAAGAAGTCTGAAACAAATCCACAACGCATTGCGGAGATCGCTGAGAAAACGATCGCCAGGATAATGCCCCTGGATATTGACGCCCTGATCGTTTATGACGTGCAGGACGAATCGGCCCGTACACCCGTTGAGCGGCCATTCCCTTACATCACCGCATGGGATCCGTTTGAATTTGCAAGCGGCTATCTGCAGGCACTCCAGTTGCCTAAGATCATTTACCGCCCCGCGGGAAAGTTTTCGCAGGAAGAGTTGTCTGCCTGGGTAGATGATCTTCACCGGCATCAGTTTTATCCTGTATTTGTTGGCATTCCCGCACCGGATTTTGTCGTCAAAACAACGCTGACCGAAGCGTACAAGATCTGGAGTAGAAATAGCAGTTCGTCTGTCGTAGGTGCTGTTACCATTCCGGAAAGACACGCTGTATTAAATGATGAAGACAAACGGATCCTCGAAAAAGCCAGCTGGGGCGTATCATACTTTATTTCTCAATGCGTGTTTAATATCGGCTACGCGAAGAAAATGATCGAGGATCTTGGCAGTACCTGCAAAGAAAAATCGACAGCCATCCCTACCATCATCTTCACACTCACAGCATGCGGTTCGCCAAAGACGCTTGAGTTTATGGATTGGCTGGGTATTCATATCCCCGATGAAATGAAAGAAGAACTGAAGAGCGCAGAGAATATGCTGGATAAGTCTGTTGGTATTTGCCTTGACATTGCCGCTGAGATCATCACCTACTGTACAGAGCGATCTATTCCATTTGGTTTTAACATTGAGAGCGTGGCCATCAGAAAAGATGAGATCGAAGCATCGATCCTTATGGTGAACAGGATCGGCGAAATGCTGGAAGAGAAAGGGATCCGCAAAAAGAAAGTAATTCCTGTTGCCGGATAATATTTACACCTTTTTTATCCCGGCGGCGCATGAATGCTGCCGGGATAAATTTGCCCCCGCCCGTTCCGTATACGCCTGCTGCCTTTCTGCAAAAGCCTCCCGCTTCCCGCAACTACCGGGTATTTATCAAAATCAATAATAGAACTGATCCCGGTCATGATTTGCTGCGACCGGTAAGGCGAAGTTTGTTCCTCATGATCACGATCTACAAAGAATTCAGTTTTGATGCCGCGCACCTGTTACCGAATGTTCCTGAAGGACATAAATGCAGGCACTTGCACGGCCATACCTATATTTTGAGGGTCTATGTTCCCGGAGAAATAGCTGGCCAGGAACGATGGGTGATGGATTACGGCCATCTGAAAGCGATCGTAAAGCCGGTGGTGGATGAACTGGACCATCAATACCTCAACGAGATTGCTGGCCTTGAAAACCCGACTGCGGAGATGGTTACCTGCTGGATCTGGCAGCGGCTGAAACCTGCACTGCCGCATCTGGCAAAGATCGAACTGAAAGAGACCGCCAGCTCCGGCGTAATATATGAAGGATAAAATCTATCTATACATTCCTTTCCTTCAAAACCTACTGAGTTTAAAGCCACTACATTAATACCCTATTCTTTATAAAAGGATTTAGGCTAACGATTAGTAGATGCGTACGCGTACACCCGTGATATTTATGTAACACGCACATTTCATTATACACAGACTGTGCATTTCTTTCACCTCCTGAAATTTAATTTATCATGAACTTTATCAAGCTACACAGCGTTTTATTCCCCTTTGTTAATAGGTCATGATCTGCCAGCCCAGGTTTCTGCGCTGTACGGACGTGACAGCTAAAAATATTTTGATATGGGCTTATTTGATAAAAGAATCCAATATAAACCGTTTGAATACCCTGAAGTTCTTCAGTTCACCGCAGCGATCAACAAATCTTTCTGGGTTCATTCGGAAGTTGATTTTACAGCCGACATACAGGATTTTCATGCCCATTTATCACCGGAAGAGCAGTCTGCCATCAAGAACAGTCTGCTTTCGATTGCACAAATTGAAGTAGCGGTAAAATCTTTCTGGGGAAACCTTTATCAGCATTTTCCAAAGCCGGAGATGAACGGGCTTGGTTCCACTTTCGCGGAATGTGAGTTTCGCCACTCAGAAGCGTATTCGCGCCTGCTTGAAGTACTGGGATACAATAACCAGTTTGAAAGTTTGCTGGAGGTGCCGGTTGTGCGTGAACGGATCGAATACCTTTCATCAGCCCTGCAGCATGCGAAGTCCGACGATAAAAAAGAATATATCTCTTCTCTTATACTGTTCAGCCTGCTGATCGAGAACGTCAGCCTGTTCAGCCAGTTCGCGATCATACTTGCGTTCACCCGTTTCAAGGGATTGATGAAAAATGTAAGCAATATCATTGCATGGACGTCGGTTGACGAGCAGATCCATGCAAATGCGGGAATATTCCTGGTGAATAAATTGAAGGAGGAATATCCAGAAGTATTTTCGCCGGCTATGATCGAACATGTTCGCACGATCGTTCAGCAATCCATCATTACAGAAACGCGGATGCTGGACTGGATCTTCAGCGCTGGCGATATCGAAGTGATCAGTAAAAAGAACCTGGTGAATTTCATGAAAAAGCGGGCTGACGATAGCCTGGAGCAGATCGGTGTTGCACCGATATTTAATTTGAGTGCAGATGACATCAGGCCGATGATCTGGTTTGAAGAAGAGGTGTTCTCGAACAGCCTGGACGACTTCTTTGCGAAACGCCCGGTTGAATACACGAAGTTTGATAAGAGCATTTCCGCTCACGATCTTTTTTAATACACTTTCTCTATATATAGTCAAAACCCATTAAATCTACTAGTATGACAACATTGTTTGAGTCAGCAGAGCCCGCAGTTGATCAGCTGCCAGATATAGCTGGTAAATATGAACACGAAAAATTGTGGTGGAAGAATGAAGAAAGTGAACAGATACTGAACCGCGGATACTTATTGAAGGGAGAAACGGTCGAAGGTGCAATAGACCGGATCTGTTCCGCTGCTGCTCAGCGTTTATATAAACCTGAATTGAAAGAAGCCTTCAAGGAAATGATCGAAAGAGGCTGGATGAGTTTGAGCTCGCCTATCTGGGCGAATATGGGAACAGAAAGAGGATTACCGATTTCCTGCTTTAACGTGCATGTTCCCGATAATATTGAAGGTATTACGCATAAGCTTGGAGAAGTGATCATGCAAACAAAGCTTGGCGGCGGCACTTCTGCTTATTTTGGTTCTTTGCGTGAAAGAGGAAGCGCTGTTACCGATAACGGTAAAAGCAGTGGGGCGGTCAGCTTCATGCGCTTGTTCGATACCGCCATGGATACGATCTCACAAGGCGGAGTTCGCCGCGGAGCGTTCGCTGCATACATGGATATCGATCACGGAGATATCGAGGAGTTTTTATCGATCAAAGATATTGGTCACCCGATACAGAATCTCTTCAATGGGGTTTGTGTGCCTGACTACTGGATGCAGGATATGATCGATGGCGATATGAAGAAAAGAGAGATCTGGGCCAAAGTGCTGGAAAGCCGTCAGCAGAAAGGTCTTCCATACATCTTCTTTACAGACAATGTGAACCGCAATAAGCCACAGGTTTATAAAGATGCAAATCTTTCGATCAATGCTAGCAACCTTTGCTCTGAGATCATGCTGCCGTCTACAGAAGATGAATCATTCATCTGCTGTTTATCGTCCATGAACCTTGAACTGTACGATGAATGGAAGGATACCAATGCGGTAAGACTTGCAGTGTTCTTCCTCGATGCAGTATTACAGGAATTCATTGCTAAAACAGAAGATAATTTCTATCTGAAAGCTGCCAATACTTTTGCAAAAAGACACCGTGCGCTTGGTCTGGGTGTGCTGGGCTGGCATTCATATCTGCAAAAGAACATGATCTCTTTTGAAGGGCTGAAAGCAAAACAACTCACCGCTTCGATCTTTAAAGACATCCAGGAGAAGGCATTGAAAGCAAGTAAGGATCTTGCATGGATCTATGGCGAGCCTGATCTGCTCAAAGGATATGGACGAAGAAATACAACGGTGCTGGCGATCGCACCTACTACTTCTTCTTCTGCGATCCTGGGTCAGACATCTCCGGGCATCGAGCCATTCAGCAGCAACTATTTTAAAGCAGGCCTGTCCAAAGGTAATTTTATGCGCAAGAATAAATACCTGAAAGAACTGCTGATAAAAAAAGGTATTGACAATGAAGATACCTGGCGTAGCATCATGTTAAATCACGGAAGTGTGCAACACCTGAAAGAGCTGACAGCCGAGGAGAAGGAAGTATTCAAAACATTCAAAGAGATCAGTCAGCTGGAGATCATTCAGCAGGCCTCTATCCGGCAGCAATATGTTGATCAGTCACAAAGCCTTAACCTGAACATCCCTGCTGATGTTCCTGTAAAAGATGTAAACCGTTTACTGATCGAAGCATGGAAGCTGGGTATTAAAACATTGTATTACCAACGCAGTCAGAGCGTATCAAAAGAGATGGTGACGAGCCTGGTAAATTGCAAGAGCTGTGAAGCGTAATGGATCATGTTCGGCAAAATAACTTTAAACGCCTCTTTACCGGGGCGTTTTTTTATTTGTTGAAGTGATCAGCGGATGTGTTCGTATGGCTTGAAATCCGGGTCAGACAACGCCGGATTTTTGATCAGTAAGGAGTCTGTCAATGTTCGCAGAAAGTAGGTGATGTACTGGATCTGTGTTCTATCCAGTTGCTTACTTTTTATGATGAGGGGATCCGTATTGGTGTCCGGTCTGGCCATGCTGAAATGATTGGACGCTGCACTCAGCGCCCATGTGCGCCCATCATGAAAATATGGTGCAGTGCGCGCGATATTGCGCAGGGAAGGGACTTTGAATTTTAACGAATCCTCCGGGAGGCCGGTGATACGCATGCGGCCATAATCATTGATAGTGGGATCTAAGGGGAGCCCGATGTTCCGGAAGCTGAAGTCTGTGAAGAATGGTTCCGCATGGCAGCTATTGCAGTTTGCCTGGAAGAGTTCATAACCACGCTGTTCAAACTCATCGAATGTATCCTTTCCTTTTTTTACGCGGTCGTATTTGGAACTGGCAGAAATGATCGTTCCGGTAAACTGAGCGAGCGATTTGAGTATTCGCTGCGAATTGATCTTCGTATCACCAAATGCAGCTTTGAACATTGATCTGTATTTCGCATCCGCATTCAATTTATATAATACACTGTCCAGCGTTGTTGCCATTTCATTTGTGTCAAGCATTGGGGCAAGCGGCTGTACTTCGATATGGTTGATCGCCCCGTCAAGATGCAGTTCTTTATGCCAGGCAAGGTTGAATAAAGGCGGTGAATTACGGAAACTGAATGCATTATTAAAACCGTGACTGAGCGGATGTTCAAAATCGGAGAACGCAGCAAATTGCTGGTGGCAGGAAGCGCAGGAGGTAATGCCGTCCCTCGAAAGTCTGCCGTCATAGAACAATTTTCTGCCAAGGGCAATGGCTTCCTTTGTAAGCGGGTTGTCCTGGAATTTATATACCGGCGAGGGAAACCCTTCCGGGATGATCTGCTTCACCGGTGTTCCGACGATGCGGTCCGTGGTACTGAAAGATTGTATACCGAGGCTGCCCAGTAAGACCAGGATCGCCAACAGCGTTATGATAACGGTCATCCGCATAATTACCTGGGATCTTCCGTGCTGAACATGGTGAAATAATTTTCTGCATACTGCAGCGAGAGCTTGCCCGGGGTCATGCAGGCGGTGTAGGCGGATAATGGCAACGGATGTTTTCCGTCGAACCATTTATTGATATCTACAACAATGGAGATCGGGGCTTGTTTTTTTTCCTTGCTGATCAACAGGTTTTTTTTCAGGGGAATCTCTACGCGCCGGACAACATTATAGGGGCCTTTAAATCCTCCGATATGGAATTCAAACATCTTCCGGGGAAGACTTGACACAGGCGAGGAGCCTTCCAGTTTGGCCATGATATAACCCGTTTGCCATGTCCAGAACATCCCGTTAATCGGATCCAGGGTGCCATCCTGCGCGCCGCTGACGTTCTTCAGGCTGTCTACGCCTATCAGGAATGATAAGGAGGTGTACTGCCCAGGCGGGATCACTAACGCGATCTGTTTTGACTCCGGTACTGCTTCATCAATCAGGAAAGAACGCGGTGGCATTTTGTAAAGGCTTCCGGTATGGTGATTATGCCATTGGATATTGCTGATATAATACCTGAACCTGCTGATGGTATAAGATTCTCCGAAATTATTTTGATAGCTGCTGTCTGTGAATAATTCTTTTGAACCCACTTTGTGTATGAATTCGAGCGATACTGCCGCGTTCGCCGGGTTCGTACGGGCGTCCCTTGGTCCGGATGCCGCAAGCAGCATTGTTACAACACTGAAGAACGTAACGGACAGGAAGTATGGATAATATCTGCTTCTTGATTCCATCAATTTTATAACTACCAAAGCTGGTCATTACATTTGGCCGAGATCTGCTGAAACGTTTCATTTACCTGCGTCATCATCGTTTTGATGTCAGCATCGCTTTTACTTTTTCTTACACCGCTTTGCAGAGATTCCGTGTCTTTTACGAGTTTTTTGAGCAGTGACTTGAGCGCACGGGAATCATAACTGGCTGGAATAGGAGATGCCTGTAATTCTTTTGCCTTTTCAACAAGGCCGGATGCGCTGTCTTTTGCAGGTTGCAGCTTGTTATTTGCCGTGAGTTCGTATGTGCGATCGAGCAGAAACCTGAAATCATGGAACTGTTTCCATTGCTGTTTTTGCGCATGGATATTGAGCGAAGCAAGCAGGAATGCGAACAATGCTATTTTTTTCATCATACGAATTTGGGAATAAAGGTATCCAAGATGTGGGGGAATGTGAAGAAGTTACTGCTTTTTTCACATTTTCTTTCGTTTGACCCTCGGTAACAGGAAAAATCGGCGCGGCAAGCCCCGGCAACCGGCGGTGTCAGGCTTGCTGTCATTCAAAAGAAGCCGGGAGCGGGAGATACCGTCCCGCCGGGTTCATAAGGTTTTTCCGACCGTGATAGCGCGGGCGATACCGGGGAAATGCTTCCTGCTATTTATTTTCTTCAACCCGCTGCCCGAACATAGATTCAATCTCCTCCATTGTATATCTCGGAGTAATATGCTGCGGGCAATTCCAGTCATATGCTTTAATATGGAACAGCATCATCCTTTCAGGGCGGAATTTGTAATCCTGTGGTTTGAGCAGTTCGAATAGGGCAGGATTTTCAGCCAGCTCCACGATCTCCGCTTCCGCATAGATCTTCAACCTTGCACGGAGCGGATAGGAAACCATAATAAGAGATACCTTGGGGTTCGTTTGAATATTTCCGACTGAAATATATTGACGGTTACCCTGGAAGTCTACAATGCCGATAGTTTCCTGATCGATAACTTTTATAAACCCCTGCGGACCTCCCCGGTGCTGAATATACGGAAACCCGTTCTCTCCAAATGATGCCATATAGAAACTGTCCATTTGGCCAATGAATGACGATTCGATAGCCGTCAGGCCATCAACATAACTCATTTTCTCGACGCGTTCATACGTGCCTCTGCTGCCCAGCCTGTCCTGGATGGATTTGATAACATCAGAGAAAGCAAGATTTGAATAGTTCATGGCGATTTGATTTACTTTATAAAACTACATGGTCCTTACCATGCATTTCGACAGACAGCACTAATGACCGTTGCAATGTAATTCATTTAACTGACGGTTATCGCGTTGCCTGTCGGCCGGAACCCGGTAAAGCCCGTCACGGGTGATGCTGGAATATTGCTCCTGGTTGTGAGAATATCCAGCGTCACTTCAACGATGCAACTGAAGGTGTCATAACAGTAGTGGTCCTGCCATGAATCACCTGTTCATCACCTGTTCATTTCCTGCCATAAAGTTGAAGAATAAAAGCTCCGGGTAATTGTCTGTTTCCACTGAAATATTGTCCGTTTGCTTACCGGAGGATGAGAAGTCTGAGATGCATGCATGTGTTGTTGTTTTGATCGACGGTCTCTTTCTCTTTCATGTTTGCAGCTATAGATCCACAGGAATTAAGAGCCCTTCTGAAAAGGCTTTTGATGTTGCCGAAATGTCTGTTTACTGGCATGGACAGGTCGTCCACATTAGAGGTGATCAATAAATTTGTGGTAACACCACACTGCTGTATAAGACTATTCCTTCACCGAAATTTTTTTTCAATGAGAAAGAATGTGCTGATAACCGGGGCCAATCGGGGCCTGGGCCTCGAATTGACAAAACAATTGACTCAACTTGGCTATTTTGTCTGGATGGGTGTCCGCAACGAAGAGGCTGCTCATACGGTGCGGTCCAGCCTGTCCATGCCGTCGCTTACTTCCGTTATTGCTCTTGACATGAAGGATAGCAGTACGTTCAGTAAAGTGCATGACACTATTCTGTCAAAAGATGGTCACCTGGATATACTTATAAATAATGCAGGCATTATGCTCGAGGAGGATCTGATGAAAAATTCGGCAGGTTCTATCACGGAGAAGCAGCTCAGGAATACGTTTGATGTTAATTTTTTCGGACCGGTATTGCTCACAAATAAGCTGCTGCCGCTTTTGCTGAAAAGTTCATCCCCAAGAATTGTAAATGTGTCCACGAATATGGGGTCACAAAGCTTACAGGCAATGATCCCTGAATTGCCAAAGACTTTTGCGTATAATGCAAGTAAGGCCGCATTGAATACTTATACAATTCATTTATCGTCGCTGTTGCAGGACACGCCCGTTAAGGTGAACTCCGTTCATCCGGGTTGGGTGAAGACGGATATGGGCGGACCTCACGCACCATTGCCGATAGAAGAAGGTGTGGGATCGATACTGGCCATGGCATTGCTGGATGACCAGGGCGCCACCGGGAAATTTATTCATAGGGGAGAAGAAGTGGCCTGGTGATGAATTATGTTGACCGGCACAGGCTTGCTCGCTTTTAGGTTTTAATTTTCTTCTAATATGTTCGTTCCCTTCCCGGTTTTGATTTAGTGGACCCGTATATTATATTTACGTCCAAACCACCAAATCGAATCATGAAGAAGACCTTATTCTTTGTTTGTATCCTTGTGCTCTGTACGCAGGCTGTTCTTGCTAACGATTATGATAAAGCCTGGGAAGCGCTTCACCGGAATGACCGCAAAAAAGCAACGGAATACCTGCAAAAAGCATTGAAAGACCCATCCTGCGCCGCGGACGCATATGTGACGATGGTTTATCTTAATACATTTGAGGGGAATGAAAAAACAGGAACGGATTTTACAGATAAGATCCTTCGTTCACTGAAGGATGCGAACCCGTATCTCTACGCAATGTGGTTCAGGCAACCTGTTCTCGGCTCATATGGGAAGAAAGAGGCAAGCAGCCAGATCGACCTGCTCCAAACTATTTTTCAGCATGGCAACCTGAATGGCTCCATTAAAGCCGCAGCCCACTATGTAAAAGGATCGCATCACCTGGCCGCCAACGAATTTGATCAGGCAGTGGCAGAGTGGGCCCAGGTGGGAAGTTATATTGACTGGCAATTTGCCGGACCATTTGAAAACCTTTCCGGTACCGGCTTTTACAAAGATCATGGTCCGCTAGCTCATCCGGAGAAAACGGCCGTATTCTCCGGTTTGAATAAGGCACCGATCAACTGGTTTAACCCAACCTCAAGCAATAAGGATGCATGGAAGTTCGTCAATTCGCACGTGCCCAACAGTACTGCGATCGTTTTCGCACAATCCTTTATCTATTCTCCGGAAGATAAAGAGATCGTGCTGAATGCGGGAGCCGGTGGATCGCTTAAAGTGTGGCTGAATGACGCGCTTGTTTTGTCTGAGTCAAAAGAACAAATAACAGAGCTCGATTATTACCGGGCCAGCTGTAAATTGAATAAAGGATACAACCGTATACTGGTGCAGTTAGGATTTACCAACAACGCTGCTGCAAATTTTATTATCAGAAGCACCGATTTGAATGGGAATGCCATCACCGGCTTGAAGGAAGTAAGCTCGTACCAGCCCTATACAAAGGCCACGTCAAACCTTGCTCCTAAAGAGATCACTCATTTTGCCGAAACATATTTTCAGCAAAAGATCAAGGCGCAGCCCGCTAACCCCGTTAACTATATCTTACTGACGCAATCTCTTCTCAGAAACGACAGGGCGTTCGAGGCCCGCAAGACCATTGAGACTATTCTGAAGAAATTTCCTGATAATTCGCTGTTGCGATTTGAATTCATTCAATGCTTATTGAAGGATCAGAACAAAACCTTACTCTCACAGGAAATTGAACGCTTGAAAGAGAAGGATCCAGATTGCCTCACCGCGTATAAACTCAATATTCAGCAAATGCTGGAAGAAGAAAAGTATGAAGAGGCTGAAGATCTGTATATGAAGATGATCAAACTTTACAGGGAAACCAGTGAAACTGTTCAGACACGGATCGACATATTGAATGCCAGAAAGAAGTACGACGAAGCGATGAAGCTTGTGCTGGATGGTTACGAAAAATATCCCCAGCATTATTCATTTGTAAAGATGATGTTCAATGTTCAAAAGAATTCTTATAAAGACATTGATAAGGCGCTGGCGGTATATGAGAAATATCTGAAGGATAATTTTTCTTACGGGCTCCTGAAACAGTTAGGAGAGGAGTATATGGAACAGGGAAAGAAAGAAAAAGGGCTTGAGTGCTGGAAGCGGCTGTTGACAATGTTCCCTTATGATACCGAGTTGCTGACCGATCTGGCCCGGTATTATTATCAGCAACAGGATTATAAAACGGCTTCGAAGTATTGCGATACCGTTCTGGGAATCGCTCCGTTCGTGGCAAATTACTGGAATAACCAGGCCGTAATTGCTGAACAGGATGCACAGATGGATGCAGCATTGGCATCTTATAAAAAGACGCTGGTCCTGGATCCTAACAAATATGAAACACGAAAGAAATTACGCGAACTGGGTAAAAAGAAAGATCTCTACAAACAATTCCCGGAAACAGATGTGTATGAGTTGATCAAAAAGTCGGCAGGTAAAGAAGTGTCGAAAGACTATGGTTATTCTTTTTTACTTGATGAAAAACAGGTGATCGCCTATGGAGAAGGGGGCGTGGAAGAATATATCACGCTGGTCATCAAGATCAACACGGAAGCAGGAATTGATAAATGGAAAGAAAGTTATATTCCATACAATTCCTATTCTCAGACCTTGCTCATCGAAAAAGCAGAAGTGATCAAAAAGAATGGAGGCAAGCATCAGGCAGAGAAGAATGGAAGCGATATCGTGTTCACATCGCTTGAGGCAGGAGATGCGATCGTGATCAAATACCGGTTGCAGAACTATTCCTCTGGCAGGTTATCTGCCGATTACTGGGATAGATTTGTAATGAGTTCATTCCAGCCAACGGGTATTCTCCGTTACAGCCTGTTGATAGATCAATCGCTGCCGCTGAAATATGAAATGACAAATTCGGATCTTAAGCCAGTGATCAAAGAAGTGGATGAGTTCAAAATGTACAGCTGGCAGATAAATGATATTGCTCCGGTGGAATCAGAGCCATACATGCCGAACCTAACGGATGTGTCGCCGGCATTACATATCTCTACGGTAAATTCATGGGATAAAATTGTAGAATGGTACAGTGATCTTAGTCATTACCGGATAGAGGATGAATATGAGCTCAAGGATGTTTATGATTCCATTTTCGTCAATACAAAAAATCTGGCTCCCCTTAAAAAGGCTGAAAAGATCTATAACTATATCCAGCAGAACATAAGGTACAGTCATATTTCTTTCCGCCAGGGTGCTTATATACCACAAAAGCCTTCGCTCACCCTTAATACAAGATTGGGCGATTGTAAGGATCTTTCGTCTCTGTTCGTTTCCCTGGCCACCATGGCCGGTTTAAAAGCCAATATGGTACTGGTGGATACGAAGGACAATGGGTTGAAGGAGATGACGCTGCCAAGTCTTGAATTCAACCACTGCATCGTTCTTTTACAGGTTGAAGGAAAGCGGCTTTATCTGGAGCTTACCGATAATGAGCTGCCGTTTGCCAGTTTGCCATACAATATTCCCGGGGCGATGTCGCTCGTCATTCCAACATATAATCTGGAAGCCCCTAAAGGCACTTTGCAGCCGATTGACGATACTAACCGTACCGCCGACAAGGTTGTACGAAAGGGTACGATCGTTTTTGAGGGATCTGATCTTAAGATGGATGTTGATGTCGTAAAAACGGCCGCATTGACCAGTAATCTTCGTTCTACCTATAAAAATCTCAGCGAAGAGAAACAGAAAGAGAAGCTCCAGGGAGTCATCAGCGGCAGTTTTAAAAATCCGTTGAGCATTTCAAAAGTAAGTTTCAAAGGGCTTGATGCAGCAGTTGATTCGGTAATGTATTCTTATTCTTTTGCCGTGAAAAATGAACTGATCGAAGTGGGCGATATGAGCATGGTTCGCATTCCTTTTGGAGATGTGATCGCTACGCTCGATAATTTTTCGAAAGAAAAACGAATGTTCCCGCTTGAGTATTGGCGTTATGAAGATGTTGATACATACGAAACAGATATTACGCTCAACTTACCTGCAGGTAAAAAGCTGATCGAAGTGCCAAAGCCGGAATCATTTCAGTTCGGTAATAGCTCTTATTCGATCACGTTTGCAGCGCAGGGAGATTCCAAACTTCAGGTGATAAGAAAGGCAAAACTTGCCAGGCAAGATATCGATATGAACGACTATGGGGGATTCAAAGATTTTTTCAATAAGATCATCAAGGTTGAATCAAAGTACATCGCCTTTAAATAAGTAAGAAAGGTCAGATCGCTGTATATAAAAGGCCCTGGCAGAACGATCACTTCTGCCGGGGTCTTTTATATTGAAAACTATTGGAGTGAAAGTTGGAATATCTGAACACGGTCAGTCTTCAATTGGTGCAGGGTTTACGGAGAAGTCGGTGAAATACGAAGGGGATCTTTCTGCAATAACAGGATGGATGGTGATCGATGTATTGGTTTTATGCAGGTGTCGTTTTTTCAGGTCAGCTATTTCACCATTACTTCGATCAGGCCGCCGCGGGTAAACATATCATGTCCGACAAAATATCCGTCCAGCTTTTTGCCATTCACTATTATCCCGGTCATGTTTCTGCCGTTTCCGTTTTTCCGGATGGTCAGCATTTTTCCGGTGGAAGTTTTCCAGCTGATCTCGTCAAATAGTGGGACGGTGATGATGTATTTGTCGTCGGCCGGCGAAAATGGGTAGATCCCAAGTGAGGCGAATACATACCATGACGACATTTCACCGGCATCATCCATTCCGCAAAGTGCAAGTCCATTTTCGCCGATCCCGTAAAGTCTGCTCATGATCGTATCAAGGATCCGCTGGGATTTTTCTGGTTTACCTACAAAGTGATAGGCAAATGGCGCTTCATGATCAGGTTGGTTGCCATGACAGTATTGGCCGATCATGCTTTCTACGTTACGGGCTATATGATCCGGATTCCAGGGTAGTGAATAGAATGAATCGAGCTTTTGTTCGAACCGGGCTTTCCCGCCGTATAGCGTGATCAGTCCGGCCATGTCATGTGGCGCGTAAAACGATACCTGCCATGCATTGGCTTCACGGAACATGTATTCGTAATAGGGATACTGCGGATCGAAATTCTTAACCCATTCGCCGTTTGGAAGTCTGCCCCTCATGAAATTTGTAGAACGATCAAATACGTTTTGATAGTTTTCCGATCGCTTCATCAGCAGTGTATAGTTGGCCGTGTCTCCAAGTTTTTTTGCAAGAAGAGCTAATGAGTAGTCATCATATGCATACTCCAGTGTTTTTGACACACCCGCTTTACCCTTGGTCTCCACCCATGGTTTGCTGACATCGGGATCGCTGATATATCCTTTCTCTATGTATTCGGCAATATGCGGGCGGGTTCCGCCTTCGGTCGTAGCATTCCGCAAAAGCAGTTGATAGGCTCCTTTTACGTCGAACTCACTTATGCCGCGCAGATACGCGCCGGCGATCAGGGAAGCGGCATGGTCGCCGTGAAAAAAGGTCGGAATGAACCCGGTCTTATCACCCATATCTTTCAGGGAACGAATAATGTCTCTTGTTACATCAGGCAATACAATAGCTGATAGTACTTCGCGGTTACGATAAGTGTCCCATAAAGAGGGAACCGTGTAATACCTGTGATCGATCCGGCCCGGATGATCCTTCGCATCTGTATAATCTCCGTTTACATCACTTCTTAACGCTGGCCAAAGAAATGAGCGGTAAAGAGATGTATAGAGCAATTGCTTTTCTTTGGCTGTTCCACCCTTTACATGGATGGTGGAAAGAAGTTTTTCCCAGGTGTTGTTACCTGCATTACGAACATCATTGAATGAACGGCTGCCGATCTCTGTCTGCAGGTTCAGCCTGGCATTTTCAATGCTGACAAACGAAAGCGCGATCTTCATTTCAACGGGCTTGCGTATACCGTTCTGAAGATGCACGATGGCCGATCCATTTTTGGTGTTCTCCTCTTTCTTTTGCAAACTGTCTATCGCTGTGTTGAGTTCAGCATAGAAGTACATTTTTCCTTCACTGGTTTGCTGATGCCCCTGTAAACTGTTCTTTCCCACCAATCGGATCTCCCAGGAAGACACGCTGTTGTTTGATCGTGCAAGGTCAAACAGGATCTGCCTGTTGTTATTGTTCTGGTATATGTACCGGTGGTACCCGCAGCGAAGGGTGGAGGTAAGGCTTACTTCCACTTTGTAGTCATCCAGGAATACCTGGTAGAATGCAGGGGACGCTTTTTCTTTTGTGTGAGAAAAGCGTGAAGAGTATGAAGTATTCTTCTTTGCTGCATTTGATAAAGGCAGAACGGGAATATTGCAAAGGTTCCAATGCCCCTTATTCGTGTGGGCAAAGCCGTAGATCAGCGTATCCTCATATTCATAACCCGCCCCTGAGCCATACTCTGTGATCGGACTCAATTGTACCATTGCGTTTGGAAGCGAACTACCCGGATAGACGAGTCCTGCCCACGAACGCCAACCTGCCGGTAACCGATATCCAAGAATAGCAGAATCCGTTAACGGAGCTGTACCGATAAACGTGTTCACGTATTTGGTTAATGACTGGCAGTCGCTTTCTTTAAAGGCGGTTAACAGGAATAAGAACAGGAAAGCTGTAATATACCCACGCATACACAATGATTTTGAAAGGATATCCGGCTCGCTGGTAAGCCGGTAATACATAATGCTGTTGCTGGACGATTGCTGATCGTCTTGCCGGCAAGTAAAAACGTTTGGCAGATCAGTCGATAAGGTTCAGTTTTTTTAAGGTTGCCAGCGATTCCATTAACATTACGCCACTTAGTTGTGTTGTGAGATCTGTACTGTTGCCGGGCATTTTATCCCAGGCTGTGTTGAACAGGATAAGTGATTTGTTTGTGGCTTTGCTCCAAAGACTTTGCCCGTTTTTTACGAGGAATGAAAGGTAGGTTTGTTTTTTATCTGAGGGAAGATCTCCATCGATGATAAGTTTTGTAAGATATCGGACAAATACACCTTTAAATAATCCGCCATCGCCGCCGCCTTCGTCTTTCAGGACAGCATTGCTGGTTAATTGCCCGGAACTTACCGCGTAATCTGTTGCTTTGATCGCATCATTCTTGAATGCAGCATCTCCGGTGATCTTGTAAAGCTCCAATGCGGCACCAAGAAAAGTACCCTGGTTGTAGGTGAATTTCCATGAAAGATTTTTGTTCCCGGCTTTATCGATGTTATCGTAAACCCATCCGCTTGCCGCTTCATACAAAACTGATTTTTGCCAGGCATAGATCTTTTTGGCCCAGTCCAGGTCATCCGCATTATTGAATTGCTTGTAAAGTCTCGCAGCCAGTATGGCCGCAGGGAGATTGGATGGTGCATTTTTGGAGGGATTATCTTTTCTCCACCAGATCCCGCCGCCGAGATCTGCGCTCCATCCATTTTTGATATCGGCCCATAAGATATTGGTGATATCCCTGTATGCATTATCATTGGTAGCCTGGAATGCCCTGAGACAGGCGAGTGCCATCCATTCCATATCATCATAATAATAGTTAAGCCAGGTGTTGCCATTTTTTGCACGTACTCCTGTCATCAGGTCGTCCATTCTTGCTTTTAGTGCGGGCGAGGGAGTTCTGGTATAAGCGTCAACCAGTACGTCCAGTGCGTGTGCATTTGGCCAGTAGTTACCCCATGCTGCTGACGTATTACTGTTCAGGTAAACTTTATCTGATGCCGACCAGAAATAGTTCATCGACAGTTGTGCAGAGTCGGCCACTTTGACCCAGTCGTAGTTTACAGTGGGTCCTCCGCCGGATGATGGTGGTACAGGTCCGTCATCATCCTTTTCCTTCAGGCAGGATGTGAGGGCTGATGCAGTGAAGAATGCCAGTAAACTGATTTTGAAAAGATAGGCTGGTTTCATAACCCGGTGTGTTTAGATTCTAAGAAAGTGTTTGAACAAATGAACGCCGGCCAAGGGCACCAGCGTTCCTGCCTGCTTAACGATTGCCTGACTGTAAGTTTATTTCTGATAATTTTGAGTGTAAGCTGCATCGCTGCCACGTAACGAGACCCAAAAGTTTGCGACGGTTCCCTGTGGTAAATAGTTCCGGTCGAACTTCCATCCCCAATCCCACTGGCTGTTGTTGTTAGCCGCGAAATTGATCGTTCGGTAGGCTTCGCTGCTTGGATACTGACCATCCTGGCCGGCGGGGTCTCCGAAGTTCGAGTTCAGCCACTGGTCTTTATTTCCGGCACCTTCATCAATAACCATCAGGTATTTATAACGCTCGTCGAATCCCCAGGGCATTTGTGTGTAGGCAACGGTGAACCCGTTCCTGCGCCATACACCGTTCGATGTATAGGGAAGTGTTGTCCAGAATGTATTGCCGGCGCTGTACCAGAGTTTGACCTCTTTTACTTCTGCGTAAGATGCATTGATGTTATTAAAATCGAGCCTGATCCTCATGATCTTTTCGGCACCGGAGAACGTGCTTTCGCTGCCCATACCGATTGCATTGACTCCGTTGTCGTCAAAGATGTAGTAGGATTTCGGCGTACCGGAAGTTCCGTCAACGAATTTGTAAGTGCCTGCTTTAAGTTTGCTGTAGATCTCGAATACACCTGGTGAAGTTTGTCTCATCTTCATGGCATTGGCAAGTGCGTCCCCATTCTCCGTTGCAGTACCTGTCAGGAACAGTGATCCGGGCAATACATCAAAGCCGCCGGGTCTTTCCAGTTCAAGCAGTCTTGACATCGCCGCTTTTTTTACATTTGTTCCTTTTGACGCGAGCACTGTCCATTTGAATTTCTTTTTCTGGAAGAATGCGGAACCTCCTAACTCTGCGATCCTGTTCAGGTCGCCGTGTGTCAGCGTAAGTTTATTATTCACGCCCCTGTTATCCGATACGATGGTATAAAAAGGTTTGGAAAAATCGCCATTTTCCTGGTCAAAGGAAACTTCATACAGAACGAGAGAACCGTCGGCAGCTTTTGCCTGTTCCCATTCGAAGGTCACAGACTGTCCGAGTGCCGGTTTCAGTACGATCGTTTCTCCATCTACCGGGGTGAAAAGATTTTTCACTTCGGTCAGGTCCATATTCAGTTCTCTTTCGTCTTTTTCGCATTTGGTAAAGAGTACCAGGATGAATGAAAGCAGAGCGATCCTGCTCAGCAAAGTATATTTCATAGCAATCGTTTTAGTGTGTTTAGTAACCATTATTCTGTGAGAGGTCTGTATTCAGTGCACGTTCATTCGGAGGTACCGGCCATAGGTAATGTTTCTGCGCATCGAACTGCCGGAGTTGAACGCGCAGGTATCCGTTGTCGATAGATGCTTCTCCGAATCTTGCGCCATGTGCCCAGCCGTTCAGGACTGTTTCTGCAATCTTCCAACGGCGGATATCGTCAATCCGCAGGCCTTCCATGGCGAACTCTGCTCTTCGTTCATTCCGGATCAGGTCGGTCATTCCGGTTGTACCGGGGAAGTTGAGCGCTGCCGGATCGCTAAAGCCGGCCCTTTCGCGCAAGGTGCGCACCGTCTTATTCCATATCTCTTCGGTCATCTGGCCAGCAGCGTGTTTTGCTTCGGCGTACATGAGCAGAACTTCTGCATAACGGATCAGGTATATGTTCAAACCGGAGCTGAACCCGGGTGCGGTTGATTTCGGATCCCAGTATTTTCTCCAGTAATAACCGGTGGCGGTTCCCTGTCCTGCGGGACTGTATTCATTCGCAGTTTGTCCGGCCGGACCTGTGCCCGGTTTGATATAGATCCGTTGTGTGCTTCCATCAGGATTTTGCCAGTTATAGTTATCGTAAACGATAGTGGCAGTTAATCGCGGATCGCGGTTCACGTAAGGATCATTCTCATTATAACCCGAGCCGGTCTGCCTGATAGATCTTCCATTGAGCATGATGTAGCTGTCAACCAGTTCCTGTGTAGGGGAAAGGTTGTTACTCCTCGCACCGGCAGAGATGGGTGCGAAATCGATATAATCGCCCCAGGTGCGGAGGCTGGGTACGTATTGCAGCGACAGTAATGTTTCATTGTTTTTTCTGTTAACGGTATTGTTGCTGAACAGGTCGGTATAGGAAGGTACCAGGTTGTATACGCCATTTGCTGCCTGGTTATTCATCAGTTGCTCACAAACAGCGATCACTTCAGGCATCCTGTTGCCTTCGTACAGCAGCACGCGTGCTTTCAATGCCAGTGCGGCGCCTTTGGTGATACGGCCATTGTCGCTATCGCTGTATCCTTCTTTATTGGGCAACGCTGCAGCGGCGGCATCAAGTTGTTCCAGCACGAATGCGATCACTTCTGTCCTGGGAGAACGCCCGATCGTTTTTGCCTGGTCAGGCGTGATATCATCTTTGAGCAATGGAACATCGCCCCACCATTTCGTTAGGTTGAAATGATGCCATGCCCGGATGAACATCACTTCGGCCTTCATCCGGTTTTTTAATGCGTCGGTCAGTGTTTGATTCTGGTCGACGTTCTTCAGGAAGATATTACATGATTTAATCCCCCCATAGTAGCCGCCCCATTCATTTTGAAACCTTGGTAATGAACTGGTGAAGTTGCCGCTGGCGATCGCATCCGGTTGACCGGCGTTGATGCCAAGCTTAGTGAAAGCATTATCAGACAATGATTCGTTATAGAAGACCGGCTGGCTGCTATAGATGCTCATGTAGATATTATTCAGTGCATTGTTTACGTTTTCGGATGATTGCCAGAAATTGAGTTCCGTAAAGCGGTCGACAGGAGCAAGATCCAGCTTCTTGCAGGACGCAACTGCTGCCGCAAGAATAAAAATCAGGATGAATTTATTTTTCATAAACATATCGTTAGTAGGTCCTGTTAAAAAGTGATGTCTAAACCAAAACCGTAAAACACGGGAAGTGGATAAGCCCTGGCGCTGTTTGCCCCGGTATTGAAGCCCGTATTGTTATCAAACTCCGTGATCTCCGGATCGAAGAAGCTAAGCTTTGTCAATGTCAACAGATTCTGGCCTGTGAGATAAAACCTTGCTCTTTGTATATGTGCTTTCCGTGTGATCGCAGCAGGGATGGTATAACCAATTTGCACGTTCTTCAGCCTGGCATAAGCGGCGTTGAAAAGGTACAGGTCGGATCCTGTCCGGTAGTTATTGGTATTGGATGGAGAACCTGCTTCAGCGAGTCGTGGATACTTAGCGTCGGGGTTAGTAGGTGTCCAGAAGTCAGTCTGATGCCTGTACATGGTGCCGCCATATCCAAAGTGGAATGGCTCCACCAACTCACCACGGAGCATGGCATCCCTTTTACCAACACCCTGTATAAACAGCATCAGGTCGAATCCTTTGACAGATGCTGTGTACGTAAATCCGAATGTGTAGCGTGGGAAAGGATTTCCGAGGATGAACTTGTCACTGTCATCTATAATACCATCTTTGTTCCTGTCAACAAACCTGATATCTCCGGCAGTAACGGTGCTTCCGGAGAATTTTGGTCCGTTATTGATATCATCGAGGGTCTGAAAATATCCATCGCGGCGGTATCCCTGGTATACGGTGATGGGACGGCCAACTCTTCTTACCAGTTCAAACTCTTCCCTTCTTTCTACCTGTTCATTAGCTCCTGAAGTAAGCGATAGTAATTCGTTGAGATTATCCGCAACATTGATGCTGATGCTTTGGGTTAAATTTTTTCCGCGGATATTGTAGGTTGCTTTTATTTCCCAACCCCTGTTCTTTACTTCGGCAACGTTGTAGTCAGGAAATCCGGAACCGAAGATTGCCGGAACGTCCTTGCGGGTGTAGAGAATGTCCTTGGTTGTTTTGTCGAAATAGTCAAAAGAGATATCGAGCTTGCGGTTAAAGAAAGAACCATCCGCACCGATGTTGAGTGTATGGGCTTTTTCCCATGTCAGATCAGGGTTTCCGAGTAAGAAACCTGCGCCGCCGACGGGGCTTCCATTGAAGCCGTAGGCGTTGGCGAAGTTAAAGAAGGTGGTCTGGTACTGGTATGCGTTCACATTTTGATTTCCAAGCACGCCATAAGAAGACCGGATCTTCAGATCATTGACCCAGCTCTTCAGGCCATCCATGAAGCGTTCTTCTGTAACTCTCCAGGCAACGGCAACAGAGGGAAAGAATCCCCATCGGTTATCCTTTGCGAATTTTGAAGAGCCATCATATCTGAAATTGAATTCAGCAAAATATCTGGAGTTGAATGAATAACCAGCTCTGCCGAAGAGGGAGTTGATACTGGTTTCATTTGTTCCCTGGTTAGAGTTGATGGAACTGCCTTCGTTAATGATCGTTCCCGTTGTAGGTGTTCCGAGGTTGGGATCTGTCAGCGTCTTCACCAGCCTGTTCTGCTCTGACTTGAAAGATTCGTTTGCTCCGCCAACCAGGATATTTATAGAATGTTCCTTAAAGGATTTTGTGTATTCCGCAATCAGCTGCAGGTTGGTGAACAGAGATTTGTAGTTGTCGTCATATACTTCCCTGTCATTCCCATATACACCGCCGGGAAGGAAGTTGACCTGCAGTCGCCTGCCAAATCCATGATTTGCGCGAAGGGTACCACCGAAGACTCCACGTACTTTGAATGAGCTGGAGAATGCATATTCCCCATTCAGATTGCCGAAGACTTCATCGTTGTCTGAACGGCGGTATCCGCCTTTTTCCAGTACACCTTTGGGATTGAATTCCGAAGACACGGCGTTGGTGAGATAATTACCGGCGCTATCAGTAAATGAATAATACAATGGCACGCGTCCTGCATCCACGATCAGCGTGCTGGCGTTTGAGGAGTGATCTTTTCCCTGCACCTTTGCATAGCTTAAGATCGCATTCAGTTTGAATTTACCGATCTCTGTGGTTTGGTTAAGCCTGATATTATAACGTTTGTAACCGAGGCCGTCACCTATAAAACTGTTTTCCTGGTTGAGATAGCCCAGGCTTAACAGATAGGTTGAATGGTCTGAACCGCCGCTGATGCTGACGTTGTGTGTTTGCTGGGGAGCGGTCCGTAGTATATTGTCAAGTCGCCAGTCGCCATCGCCTTTATCGGCGAATGCCTGGATCTGCGCGGGTGTAAAGCTGGGTTGGAGACCTGAATTTGCGAGTGATTCATTTTTGTAGTAAGCGTTTTCCCACGCGTGAACCGGCTCGTAAGTGATCCGTGGAGATTGTATACCATATATCCCGTTGTAGTTCACCGTTGCCTTTTCATTCTTTCTTCCTTTTTTAGTGGTGATGAGCAATACGCCGTTGGCGGAACGGGAGCCATAGATGGCGGCGGAGCCTGCATCTTTCAGTATGGAAACGGTTTCAATATCATTTGGATTAAGCAGGTTGATATCGCCGCCTGGAATACCATCGATCACCACAAGCGGGGTGTTGTCTCCCAGTGTTCCTAAACCGCGTATATTGATGTTCACGCCCTGGCCTGGTTCAAAATTTCGTTGCTGAATGATCAGATTGGGAGAAGTTCCCTGCAGAGCCTGGGAAAGATTAGCAACAGGCTTTCCTTCGATCGCTTTTTTTGAGATGGCATCTACAGATCCTGTAACCGAACTTCTTCTTTGTGTACCGTATCCAACGACAACCACATCCTCCAGTAGTTTTTCCGTTTTGCGCAGCACGATATTGATCGTCTGCCTGCCGCTCACTGCTGATTCCTGGCTTTCGTACCCGATAATGGAAAATACCAGTACCGGACTGGAGATGTTATCAGGTATGGAAACACTATAGTTGCCATTGGCGTTTGTTGCGGTGCCTATGCTGGTTCCCTTTACGGTCAGGTTTACATTGGGAATTCCTTCACCCGTTTCGTCAGTCACCTTGCCGGTAACGCTCAGCTCTGCGCCGGCATTTCTTTCCGTTACCTGGCCGTTCAGTTCGCTGAATACGGCGACGCTGTTCACTACTCCGTTTTTTTCTTTCCCTGCACTTTTACCGCGGAGGATGATCTTATCGTTGATCAACTCGGCACTTATATTGGCAAGCCTGGAAATAGATTCGATAATAGAGGCGAGTGTTTCTCCCTTAGCGTCGAGTGTGATGCGCTGGTTGATGTTCACGTCATCATCTGAATAAATGAATACATATTCTGTCTGCTTTTCGATCATCGCCAGTACAGACGCGAGCTTTTCATTCTTTACTTTAAGTGAAATGCGTTGTTCTTTTTTTTGGGGAACATACGTTGTTCCAAACTGCCTGTTCCCGGCAAAGCTGACCTGGGCGTTCAGCGAAACACAGGCGGTAAGCAGGAGCATACTCACTACAATGTTCCGTGGTGCATTGCTGCAAAAGTTGTCTTTGCAGAAATGCGTCTGTGCAATCTTTTTCATTAGCTGGCAATCGTTTTGGTCCTTTAATTGAATTACCTCGATATAACAATCTGCTCGTCTGAGACCGAGTAGGAGAATGGTTTTGTTTTGGATAAATAGTATAGAATCTCGGAGAGAGTGTTGTTCTGAAATGAACCTGTTAACCGGTAGGTCTTAATATCGCTGTCTTCGAAAACAACCTTTTTACCGAAATTTCTTTCCAGCTCGATCCCTATTTCTTCAAATAGCATAGAGCGGAAGATGAGTTTGCCTTCAGTCCATGCCCTGTCTTCTTCACTGATGGTTGCGGCTGTTGTGGTTTGTTCCGTTTTCAGCTGGTAGATCACTTTGTTGTTTGGAGTCAGGAAGATCGTATCCGCGTTATCATTGTTCTTTAACCGTGGTATGAAAGCGACTTTGCCTGTTGCTACCGAAGTTTCAACAACCGGCTCGTTATCGTATGCTTTGATGTTGAACGAAGTGCCTAATACGCGGATCGTGCCATTTGCCAGGTGAATAATAAATGGCTTTGAAGGGTTTTTCTCAATATCAAAGAAAGCTTCTCCATTGAGGTATACTTCCCTCGTATTGCCCGTAAAGCTGGAAGGGTATTGCAATTTGCTGTCTGCATTGAGCCAAACCTTACTTCCATCCGCAAGTGCGATCGTGCTTTTCACACCTTTGGCATTGGTCTTTTGTACAAGATCCCTGCTGCCGCTGACTGAATGCTTATTCACTACTGCATATATTCCAAAGCTCAGGCCGCTTAGTATAACCACGGCGGCGGCTGTGCGGATGAACATTTTCCAGGCGGGCATTCTCTTTACGACGGGATCATTCGCTTCCGGCTGCAGTTCCGCTTCGATGCCTAACCGGCTTAAGGTTTTTTGCAATGCCCATTCCGTATTCGCTGTATGCTCGCGGGCTTCCTGTTGCCAATACCTGCTCATAATATCGAACTCTTCTTTCAGTGAAGGATCTCTCTTCAGCAGGTCCGCCAATTCTTGCAGTTCATCCTGCGAAGCTTCGCCGGAAAGCTTTCTTGTCACTAAAAGTAAAAATCTGTTATCGCGCATCTTTTTGTTTTGGCGTGTATATAAAGAGGACAGTGAAAAAAGAAGTATTCCCTACAAGCGTTCAATAAAAAAGAAAAAGGATAGGAATGATGGATGAAAGCGCAGGGGGTGTTTTGCGGTTTCTTTTTGCCGGACTGTTGCCCGAGTTGATAAGGAGTTGAAGTTTTTTCATCGCTCTGAAAAGTTGTGTTTCCACCGTACGTGGCGAGATGCCGAGTATTTCTGCTACTTCTTTATAGCGGAATCCATCTTCTTTGATCAGCTTGAAAATAGTGCGGCATTGATCTGGCAGACTGTCTATGGCGTGTGCCAGCTGAAAGCTCATCTCTTTCCATTCCAGTTGTTGTTCCGGATCATCGAGATTGACCAGGCTGGCATCTTCTTCATTGTTTTCTACAGCCACATGAAGATGTGAGTATCTTTTGAGATAGTTTAGGGAAAGATTCTTAACCGATACAAACAGGTAGGTGGAGATATTATTAACCTCATGGAGGTGTTCTTTCCGGTTCCATAATTTGATGAATACATCATTCGTGATCTCCTCTGCTATCTCTTTGATGTGTACGTATTGGATCGCGAAGCTGAGAAGTCGCGGATACAACAGCCGGAACAGGCTTGAGAATGCCTGCTGGCTTCCGCCTTCAATTTGCTGCTGCAGGCTTTTCAGGTAAAGATCGTCGTGCCTCATGAGTTGATTTTGCAGTATTGGTTATTGTAGCAGATATTTCTTTTCGCGGTATGTTTTCAAAACGAATTCCCCGAAGATAGTATTTGCCCAGGCGAACCATTTCCGGGTGAATTGTTTGTCATTGTCTTTATGAAATGCTTCGTGCATGAACCCGGTTCCTCCATGTGTTGCCTGAAGTGTCTGCAGGCAACCTTTGATCTCTGCATCATTGGCGGATGTTAATCCGCGGACAATAATGCTGATAGGCCAGATCATATCTACACCCACGTGCGGCCCACCAATGCCTTCACCTGCCTTTCCTTTAAAGAAGAAGGGATTGGCTTCGCTTAGCAGCAGTTTCCTGGTGTTGATATAAACCGGATCTGTATGCTTCATAGCTCCAAGGTAGGGCATTGCGAGCAGGCTTGGCACATTTGCGTCGTCCATCAGGTTGAAACTGCCAAAGCCATTCACCTCATAAGCATAAACCCGACCGTAAGCAGGGTGGGTTACGCTCGCATATTTTTGTAAGGCCAGCTCTATTTCTTTCGCCAGTGCCAGGCATGCATTGGCGGATGTTTGATCATTGTATATTTTGCTCAGCATTTCCGCAGCCTGTTTGAGGCTGGTCACTGCAAAAAAGTTAGCGGGTATGAGAAAGGGAAAGATCGTTGCGTCATCGCTTGGCCGGAACATAGAGAAGATCAGTCCCACAGGTTTTGCCGGATAGCCATATCCGCCCAGCGGCACGCCGTCGGTTGCCCAGGCTGTGCGTCGCTCAAATTTATACGGTCCTTTGGTTGTTTTGCGTTGCTGCTCCCTGAACGTTTTAAGGATCAGTAGTATAGCGTCTTTCCATTCCGCATCGAATGGGGAGGTGTCACCGGTGATCTTCCAGTATTGATAAGAAAGCCTGACCGGGTAGCAAAGACTGTCGATTTCCCATTTGCGCTCGTGGATACCGGGCTTCATCTCTGTGTGGTCATCTTTCCATTCACCCTGTTTCGACCTGTCCTTATAAAATGCATTCGCATAGGGATCGTAAAGGATATTCCTTTTCTGGCGGTTGATCACTCCGGCGATCAGCGTTTTCAGTTTTTCATCCTCGCTGATGAGCGACAGATACGGCCATACCTGCGCGGTACTGTCGCGCAGCCACATCGCATCAATATCGCCGGTGATCACGTACGTATCAGGCCTGCCATTGTGCATTTCAAAATCAACAGTAGTATCGAGCGTATTGGGGAAGCAGTTTCCAAAAAGCCATCCGAGCTCTTTATTGGCAACGGTCGATTGAAACTGCCTGATGAGGTTTTCAACGGCTGCACTGGTGAACTTCCTGTCGGCAGGCGCCGTACGTACAACCGGGAATTCTCCGCCGTTGGCTTTCAGCCAGGATGGCAACAATATGCCGGCACTTATCAAGCCGGAGGTTTGAACAAAATCTTTTCTGGTCATAAGCAATCGTGTAGTCCTGACAGGTAAGGACACAGGATCGCGCAAGATTACTTACAACCTCTGAAAATAAATCCAGGAGCAGGGGCCCATAACAGAAG
Source organism: Chitinophagaceae bacterium (assembly GCA_040509495.1). Lineage (GTDB taxonomy): Bacteria > Bacteroidota > Bacteroidia > Chitinophagales > Chitinophagaceae > Terrimonas_A. The sequence goes on from JBEVKW010000097.1 coordinate 28,176, forward strand.
GACGGAAAAGCATCCGTAAAAAGCTTCTCCTGAGTTGCCGTTACCGGATAAGGTTTAGTTGCCCTCAGCCTGCATTTGACGTCTCTACCTTCGTAATAAATTGCGTGCTTATGCCAGGTCTTGCAAGCGAGATCACGTTGTATCCCATTCCTTTCAGGTCGTTGTTCCAAAGTATCTTGCCGGTAAGGGAATCGAGGCAGTAGATCCTGCCTGAGCAACCGGCGAAGATCTTATCGTTGTCCAGCAATACGCTTACGACCGCACCATATGATCCTCCCATGAGGCCATCGCGAAGTTTTGTTCTCCAGACTTCATCCCCTGAGTCTGCCGCGATCGCTGAAACATAGCCATTAGAGCCAATGATAAGGATATTGCGCTGCATAAAACAATTGAGTTTTCTGCAAGTTATGCATTTCAGGAGCGGAACGGCCAGCGAGGTCTGCATTAATGCGATTTGCCTGTACGGTCGTCCGCTCATTTATTATTTATATATTCACCTCGCAGCAACTTCTGCATGCGGTCAACACTGATAATAATATGAAATTTACGCTGGAACAATTGAAAGCGGCTCATTCAAAAGTAAAGAGTGGTGCTGATTTCCCTGGTTATATCCAGGAGATCAAAAAACTGGGTCTTGTTAGCTACGAATATGACGTAAGGACCGGTGCTACAAATTATATTGGCTCCGGTGGCCACGAGGTCAGATCTGGAGGATGGTATAATGAGCCGATCACGATCAATTTCATAGTTAATGCGGAAGCGGTGAAGGAATCTATCCGTAAGCATCAGCAGGGTAGCAGTGACTTTCTTACTTTCTGCCGTGAAGTTGCGTCTTCGGGAGTTGCAACATGGCAGATCGATATACCTGCCATGCTATGCAGGTATATCGATCTGAACGGAAACGAACTCGTTGCAGAACCTATTCCCGATGCAACTTATGAATGACCTCTCTTATATGCCATCCCGATCGTCAGCACAGTACTTCGGCCATGTTTCAGCTCGGCAATCAGGTGACCAAAAGGGTTGATCACTGAATAATTCAGTTGATCATATTTAGTGTGGATTTCATTTCATTAAGAACTTAATCTGTAATATTTTACGCTAGCCGGTCCCTGCTTATGGGGTGACGGCATTTTTTCTAACGGTTGGTTTTACTATCGTGTTGAGACTTATATGTTTATAGAATATGAAGACCTGGGCAAGGTCAATGCGCCATTTCAGGAAGAGTTTACAAATGCATTTGCCGGTTTATTGGAAAGCGGCAGGTACATTCTCGGAACACAGGTAGAGCGTTTTGAGAGCGAATTTGCGGCCTACTGTGATACACGATACTGTGTGGGGGTGGCGTCTGGCCTGGATGCCCTGATCCTTGCATTGCGGTCGCTCGATCTGAAACCAGGAGACGAAGTGATCGTGCCGGCCAATACCTATATCGCATCCATCCTTGCCGTGCTGCATATCGGTGCCAAAGCAGTACTGGTTGAGCCGGATATCCATACTTACAATATCGACGTTTCGAAAATTGAAGCAAAGATCACTCCCCGTACAAAGGCAATCCTGGTCGTGCATTTATATGGAAAGCTCTGCGATATGGAAGCCATTCTTACTATTGCAGATAGATTCAACCTCTACGTCATCGAAGATTGTGCGCAGGCACATGGATCAAGCTTTAAAGGGAAAAAAGCAGGGAGCTTTGGCGATTTTGGCGCGTTCAGCTTTTACCCAACAAAAAACCTTGGAGCACTTGGTGATGCCGGTGCGATCACCTTCCAGGGTGCTGAACATCTTTCTTCGCTGAAACAATTGAGGAACTATGGCTCCGAGAAGAAATACCATAATGAAATTGTTGGTTATAATTCCCGGCTGGATGAGATCCAGGCGGCATTTCTCCGGATCAAACTCAAACACCTGGACCGGATCAATCAGCACAAGCGGGATCTTGCAGCGATCTACGACCGGGAATTAAAGGCTGATTTTGTACGGCCGGTGAAGCAGGCCGATTACGAGGATGTCTTTCACATTTATCCGATCAGGCATCCGCAACGGGATAGGCTTCGTCAGTATCTGCTGGACAACCATATCCGTACAGAAGTTCATTACCCGGTACCGCCTCACCAGCAAAAAGCACTGCAGGGATTGATTGATGAGGATGATTACCGCCTCACTACGGAGATCCATGAAACGGTTTTAAGTCTTCCGATCTCAGCCGGACATTCCGCGGAGAATATCAATAACGTAGTTGAAGTATTAAACAGGTTTTGAAGAAAATAACCCTGCTGTATTTTTCGCACCGTATCCTATCACTATAATCGATTCAATAACTATTATTAATAAGTTCCGGCTGTATAGTTTTTATTCATGCAAAACTACTGCACTTTATTTAACTCTATCTATTTGTCGCGCGGACTGGCTATGTACCGGTCGCTGGAGCAGCACGCCAGCAATTTTCATCTCTACATTTTTGCATTTGATGATGATTGTTACACTCTTCTTCAGGAAATGAAACTTGCTCATGCAACCATCATTTCATTACGTGAATTTGAGGATGAAGCGTTGCTGGCCGTTAAACCAACGAGGACGGCGGGTGAATATTGCTGGACCTGTACACCGGCTACGATCTGGTATTGCCTGCATCATTTTTCCCTTGATCACTGTACTTATATCGATGCAGATCTGCTATTCTTCTCAGACCCAAAAGTTCTGCTGGATGAAATGGGAGATAAGGCTGTGCTGATCACCGCGCACCGGTATAGTCCCCGGCATGATCAGAGTGCATTAAGCGGTATCTATTGCGTGCAGTTCATTACATTTAAAAATGATCCGCAAGGGCTTACGGCTCTTGACTGGTGGAGAAAGGCCTGCATCGATTGGTGTTACAACAGATTTGAACAGGGGAAATTCGGTGATCAGAAATATCTGGATGACTGGACGACGCGTTTCGAGGGTGTTCACGTGCTGCAGCATCATGGTGGAGGAGTGGCTCCCTGGAACAATACAGCGTATGAATATGAAAAAAGAGGCACTGATGTAAGGATAAGTTATCACAATACCGCCTATTCCCTGGTATTCTACCATTTTCATGATTTTAAGTACTGTGAGAAAAACATTGTACGATTAACGTCGCATCAGTATGAGGTAAATAAAAAGGCGGTGTGGCTGGTTTATCGCCCGTATCTGCGTGCGATCATTGGTGCGGAGAAGGAGATCCTGCATCGGTCAGGAACAATTGCTTTTCATGAACGACCAGATACATTGTCGTGGTTCAAAAGAAAATTCGGACGCCAGCTCAGTTTTGCGTTACGCGGTTTTTATAAGAACTATTATAAACGTTCGAGACTTAAATAAAGAAGTAAAATACATAGACATTGGCAGAATTAATCAAGTTGAACACCTTCACTGATGCACGTGGCAATCTTACGGTGATTGAGAAAGTGATCCCGTTCCCTATCAAACGGATCTTCTACATTTATGGCGTTGATGATTCCGTGAGGGGAGGACATCGTCATAAAAAGACCGTACAGGCTGCGATTTGCCTGAAAGGCAGCTGCAGCATATATAATGATGATAATAAGGACAAGCAGGAATTTCTGCTGGACAGCCCCGCAAAATGCCTGATACTGCATCCGGATGACTGGCATCAGATGTATGCTTTCAGTGAAGATGCGATGCTGATGGTGTTGGCTTCTGAATATTTTGATCCGGAAGACTATATTTATGATGCCTACCGGCCCCGTTGATCAATCTTCAGCATAGACCCATATACTTTATAGCAATGATTTTTTTTAAGAAGAAAGCAAGCAAGCCCGATTATGGCTGGTCTGGCAATTACAGATCATGGGAAGAAGCTAAAAGCCTGTCGGACGGTTATGAACAGGGGAATATCCTGGAAAAGACCAAACAGGCTCTACTCCTCGTGAAGAAGGGCGATGCTGTGTATGAACGTGACTCGGTGCTTTTCGCGGAAAGCGAATACCCTTATCCTTTGCTGGCTTTTCTGCTGCATGAAGTGCAGCAAAAGAAGCGTGCTTTAAATGTGTTGGACTTTGGCGGCTCTCTTGGCAGCACGTATTTTCAACTGAAGGAATTTCTTGGTACAGATGTATGTGCATCGTGGAATATTATCGAGCAACAGCACTACATCGATTGCGGGAAAGAATTTTTTGAAGATGATACACTCCGGTTTTATTATACGATCGCAGATTGTATAAACGAAAAACGGGTTGATTTTGTTGTGCTGTCCAGCGTTGTACAGTATCTGCCCAATCCTCATCAATTCCTGGAGGAGCTGGTTTCCCATGGATTTGATACGGTGCTTGTCGATCGGACGGCGTTTGTGAATGAAGGGCCTGACAGGGTTACGGTCCAGCGTGTATGGCCATCTGTTTATGAAGCATCTTATCCTGCATGGTTCTTTGATCAAAAAGGTTTTGTAGCTCATTTCGGGAATGAATACCTGCTACAGGCTTCGTTTGAAAGTTACGTGCCGGGAGAAGCAGTGATGGAAATTGATCACCAACCGGTTGCGTATTCCCGGGGATTTTGCTTTAAGCGGCGCAAGTAGCTGAATACACCAGATACGGTTAAACAACATAAGAAAATCCTGCATGACAGAGCGGCTTCCCAAAATATCCATCGTAACGGCAAACTATAACCAGGCGGCCTACCTGGAGCAAACGATCCTGTCAGTGCTTTCGCAAGGTTATCCAAACCTGGAATATATGGTGATCGATGGCGGTAGTACCGACGGCTCTGTTGAGATCATCAGGAAGTATGAACAGCAACTATCTTACTGGGTTTCTGAAAAAGATAAAGGCCTTTATGATGCGCTGCAAAAAGGCTTTGACAGGGCTACCGGGGAGATCATGGGCTGGATCAATTCAGATGATCTCTACCATCGCCGGGCTTTCTCTGCGGTTGTGTCGATATTCAAACAATTTCCTGAAGCAAGATGGATCATGGGCAGCAATTCTTACTTTAATGAAGAAGGAGATTGCTTCACCTATGAGCGGGATATATTTGACGAGCGATGGTCTAAGTGGAGATTGCAGCTTTCTAAAGGGGCTTTTATCCAGCAGGAATCTGTTTTCTGGAAGCGTGAGCTGTGGCTGGAAGCGGGCGGCTATATCGCACAGGATTACCCGTTGGCGGCAGACTTTGAGCTTTGGCTTCGATTTTTCCGCTATGATCAACTTTACAGTACGTCTTTCCTCCTCGCTGGTTTCCGGATGCGCAAGAGCGGGCAGCTTAGCGACCGGTTTCGCTCAACTTATGAGGCGCAGGTAAGATCCCTCCTGACCCGGGAAAGAAAGGCGGAAGCAATGACGCCCTATTTGCTTCTCTGCAGGTTGATCATGCCAATGATCAATCTGGTCGTATGGCGTAAACTTAAACGAAAGATCCTCTTCCGTTTGCTGAAGATCCCGCCGAAGATTGTTTTTGACAGGGCAAAAGGATTAGTGAAGCAAACTAAGTGAGGCGGCAGCAAAAGAGGGGTGCAGTGACGCAGGCTGTTGACAAAAATGCGGCATCCAGGAATGGATGCCGCTGATATACATACTGTGAAAAAAACTCAATAATGACGGGCTTTTGCTTTTAACCCAACTGCTCTGCTGCGTAGCCTTACTTAAGCAGATTTGCAGGTATCAACTGACGGTCTGCTTTCTGATTGGACAGTTTCGCTTTCTTCTCCGCTTTATATTGTTTGAACAGGAATCTTGTCCAAATAATCAGACCATAATTCCGAAGGATCAATGCAGCTTTTCTTTTTTCAAACAGCTGATCCTTGTATGTTGAAGACAGTCCATTCGTACTGAAGTTAGCGATCACATGGTCTACGAACCTGAAGCGAATTGAAGCATCCTTCCAGCACCACATATTCAGTACATGATCTGCGGAGATACGATACTCCGGATCATACCGGTATTTACGGAACACCGATGCGGGATAGATCATTGCCTGGTGGTTGATGCCTGTTTTAGCATGTGCATACGCTGACATTTTCCCCAGGTATTTTTTATCATCTTTCCAGACACTTCCGTAGTAGATCGTATTTTCATCCGTCAAATGCCTTGCGAACCTGGAAAAATCGGGGGTCATTTCATCGTCAGCGCCAATAAAATAGATCCAGTCGCCCTCGGCTTTGTCAATAGCTTTGTTCATCGCTTCATACACGCCGCCATCCTGTTCACTTGTCCAGTAGCTGATCCTTTCGGTATTTTTTTCAAGGATGGAGAGCGTGTCATCAGAACTTCCGCCATCTATCACAATAAGTTTAAGCGCAGGATATTCCTGCGTGCTGATACTGTCGATGCAGCGTTGCAGGGAACGCCCTGCGTTGAGGGTAGCCACTACAACAGAGATGACCGGGCTTGAGCTGGAAGGCTTTTTGATCAGGTATTGATCAACACCGAGGGTGCATCGGGTAAGACCGGACTGAATGGTTTGCTGAAGCAACGCCCAATTCTTTTCACACAATGATCTGCAGTTCTCCCGGTGATGCAGATGATATACGACACCGCCAAACTTCAGTGCCCGTTTGGTGATATTTGCATTCGATAATCTGTAAGCGATCTCATTATCTTCTTTTCCCCAACCTTCAAACGCTTCGTTGTACCCATTGCAGGCAATAAGATCACGCTTCCAGAATGCCATATTGCATCCGCGTAATTTTTCCAGGTCGCCGCTTTTATATCTTGTAGCAAGCAGAGTCCTGAATAAGCTGCTTCGCAATGCGTTCAGGCGGTTTCTAATTCCAGCCTGAAAAGGATGCAACAGTGATTTTCCGGACTGAAGCAGTTTCTTTGACAGTGTTTCATTGATCATTGTCCTGCTGCCCGCAACAAAATGGCCGGGTTCGGAAACTTCGAGATGGTCGCGCACAAAATGTTTGTGCAGGATCAGATCGCCGTCTACCTGGATGATATACTCGTACGCTGCTCTGGCGATCGCTTTGTTACGGATCTTGGTAAGGCGGAATCCTTTATCTTCCTGCCATACATGCACGACGGGTACAGGAATAAAAGGACGCATGTCTTCGATCAGTTGATCTGTGTCTGCGGTGGATCCGTCATCGGCAATGATGACTTCATCGGGCAGTACAGATTGCGCAGCAATGCTTGCAAGGCAAAGCTTCAGCGCCTGGGGCCAATTGTAGGTGGCTACAATCAACGATACTTTAGGTGGGCGGTTCATGTGGCAAGTTGTCCAAAGCCATTTGGACATGTTTTGGTTTTGTTTACAATAACCTCTTTCAGCACATTCGTATGAATGGGTTCTTTATCTTTCTTCAATTCCACGTGGTGAAGGTGAAACTGAATGGCGCTTAGTTTTACAATTTTCTTAATGATGCTGTTATTGATAAAGCGGGCCGCCAGTTCTTCATCTTCATGTCCCCAGCCTTGCAGATCATTATTATATCCGTTTGCCTGTACAAAGTCGTTTTTCCAGAAAGCGAGATTACTGCCGCGAACACTGCGCGAACACATTTTCTTTTTATGAGCGATGAAGCTTAGTTGCGGAAGATGGATCGCATTCAGTTTATTGAGAAGGCCTCTTGATAAGAAATGGAGTTGTTTTTCCGGACCATGCAATACCCTTTCCGTTCTTGGAGACGTTAAGCGAGCGCGCGATCCACGGACGAACATGCCGTGTTCTGCAGCGAGTTGATGATCCGAAATGAAATGCCTGTGGAGGATGACGTCGCCATCGATCTGGATCATGTACTCACCGGAACAGGCTTTTACCGCCTTATTCAGGATCTCGGCTTTTCTGAAACCCAGATCTTCATGCCAGATATGGATGATAGGGACCGGAAAGTCAAGCCGCACCTGGTCGATGATCATCCTGGTGTCCAGCCCGGATCCGTCATCGGCAATGACCACTTCACTGGGCAAAACCTTTTGCCCCGCTACACTCTTCAGGCAGCAACGCAAGGCCTCCGGCCAGTTGTAGGTGGCAACAATAAGTGAGGTGATGGGTGGCACCTTCAATTTGTTAACTTGTTGGGTTCGAGAATCTTATGGTGGTTCTAATCGAGTTCTAATGGCAAAATATATTAAACGCATTTATTACTGAAACATAAATGAGCAAATTTTCAATTTAAATGACCAATGAGGTTGGTCAACATGTATACCGGTTTTGTCAGTGAAGGGAGGGAAGGGTGAGCCGGGGTTCGCCGGATCAGACGGCGCAAAACCCAGCCATCCCGGCCGGGAAGCGCGCCGATGCTGTTATGATTCCAGGGTAAATTGATCTATTTAAATTGCGCGAGGAGTTCACGCTTGAAAGTATTTCCTATAGGCAACCCGGTATTATTTTTAAGTACAACCTGTGTTCCCGATACGGTTTGTATTTGTTTCAGGGAGACGATGTACGACTTATGGATCCGCAGGAACAGGCTGGTACTGAGTCTGTCTTCGATCTCGGCAGTAGTCATCTGGCTGATCAGCATACCATCTTCAATAAAAATTTTCACATAGTTGCCAAAGCTCTGTATATAGATGATCTTATTGAACGGGATCCTGGTAAGTGTTCCGTCGACTTTCAGAATGAGATGATCTGTTTCTTCCGAAGGCTGTGATCTGGCCTGAACCTTGATTCCTTTCCGGTTCATTACTTTGTCTATCGCCAGCAGGAATTTTTTGAACTCAAAAGGTTTAACGAGGTAATCGACCACCTCATACTTGTACCCGTCAAGTGCGTATTGCTCGTAGGCAGTGGTCAGTATAATATAAGGTCTGTTAGTAAGTGTTTCGAGCATTTCCAGGCCTGACAGGCCGGGCATGTTGATATCCAGAAATACGATGTCAACCTTGTTTTTGTACAGATAATCCAGCGCATCTACTGCATTGTAAAAAGATCCTTCCAGCGACAGCGTCCTGATATCTTTCAAAAAGTGTGTAATGACCAGATGTGCACCTTCCTCATCATCCACAACTATGCACTTAATTTTATCCATTCGATTGTTTTTTCAGTGATAATGCCAGGGTTGTATGAAAGCTTTGTTTGCTGATCTTTTGCACAAGGCTTGAATTTCCGTGGTACAGAAAATCCAGGCGTTGGCGAAGATTCATTAAACCTGTTCCGGTTGAAGAATGTATTTTATCATTATCAGGCAGGGAGTTCTCCACTACCATGGTCAATTCATTTTGATCCAGTGTGATCGTGGTCGATACAAACCAGTTTCCATTGGTCAGGCTGTGTTTGAACGCGTTTTCCACGAGGGTGATCAGCAATAGGGGAGCGATCTCATACTGGTCGAGCATGCGGTTCTTTACCCAATACCTGAATGTTACTTCGCATCTTTTCCCGATACGTTCCTTTTCCAGGTCGATATAATTCTCGATGAACTGGATCTCTGCTGCCAGATTGACCGTTGTCTTATTGGCGTTTTCAATCTGGTAACGCATCAGGTTTGATAGCTTGATGATCAGTTCTGGTGTGCGCCCGGGTTCTGTCAGGCTTACCCCATAAAGATTGTTCAGCATATTGAAAAAGAAATGCGGGTTCAACTGTGCAGAAAGGAATTTGATACTCATTTCATTCATCAGTAACTGGTCATGGTTTCGTTTCTGCGTTTCAACAGAGTACTCTGCCATTAAAGAGAAAGCCATGATCGTAAACGTACTGATGATGCCAATTACACAATAATAGGCGAAAGACCAGAACAGGTCTTCATCCTGGTAAAGCCATGGCTGGATCCAGAAATAATCTGCAGCAAGCAGCAGCCCGCCGATGGTCACGGTAGAGCACATCAGCAAACAGCAATAGATGAACAGGTTCTTCTTAAAGAATAAAGGGAAGATATAAAAGCGATGGATCTGCGCTTGTATATATATCAGGAGGAAGAAAACGATGCCTTTGAATAAGTTAAGGGCTGTGTCGATCGTGATCCATTCATGCAGCATCGTTAAGCTGAACATTGATATAAAAATCAATGCTTCCCTGAAGTAGAAATTTTTAAACCAGGTTCTGACCGGCAAGATGAAGTTGACCGATCGCCCCCGTTGAACTGTCATTCTGATTAGTTTCAATGCGCTTCCTTTTTTCTACCCGCTTCTTTATGAAATGATGGTGGATCGGGATATCATCACATAAAGAAAGGTTTGTCCTGAATAAATGGAAAGATAGGAATACTGCTGCAAATACGATGCGGTGTGAATTTCTGGCAGTAAGGCAGGTTGCTGTAAAAACCCGGATCTAAATGGCATTGAATTTCTAAATATAAATCTGTACTTTCGCGCCGCATTGGTTCATTTGACCCAACCTGGGTCAAATTGATTAAAAGGGAATCAGGTGTGAATCCTGAGCAGTCCCGCTACTGTAAGTTCTGAATAACATGCTGACACATTCCAGCCACTGTTGTGCCGAGGGGCATGATGGGAAGGCCGTCAGAATGAGAACAAGCCAGGAGACCTGCCAAAGCAGATTTGTTTTAAGCTTTCGTGGATAGAAGCTTTGAATGCAACCTGTACGGAGAAATCAGTACTACCAGTTTTAGCATGTCATCCTGTAAAGCTGTTTGATCATTTATATCAAATAGTAATGTTATTTTCAATTGCCCCGAAAGTGCTGCTGACAGCGCTTTTAACAGGCGCGTGTACATATCTGATCGCGCAACAGAAATTGAGCAGCGATACACTCGCTGTAAATCCGGATACGGCAAAGGTCAAACTTTTGGCGGGCATCACGGTGTCTGCCCTGACGCACAAAGAAGTAATACCTGCGCAGAAGCTATCGGGCCATGAACTCGAAAGCCTCAACAGTTTCTCCGTAGCAGATGCTATGCGCTATTTCGCAGGTGTACAGGTAAAAGATTATGGAGGGATCGGCGGGTTGAAAACGGTGGATATGCGCAGCATGGGAACCAACCACATGGGCGTGTTCTATGACGGCATTCAGATCGGCAATGCGCAGAACGGCCAGATAGATCTCGGCCGTTTCTCGATGGATAACATCGAATCGATCTCTCTTTATAACGGCCAGAAGAGTGATATTTTCCAACCCGCCCGTGATTTTGGTTCATCCGGAACTATCTATCTCAAAAGCAGGCGACCATCTTTCGATTCATTAACATCCAGCCATTTTAAAGGTGTTATGAAAGCCGGTTCATTCGGCCTTGTGAATCCTTCCTTGCTATGGGAAAAGAAATTAAGCGATAAGATCGACCTGTCTTTCAGCAGCGAATATTTGCATTCATCCGGGAAATATAAGTTTCGGTACAAGCGTGTATTTCACGCTTCCGGCAATACGGCCTGGGATACAACTGCCGTAAGAGAAAACGGGGATATCGAAGCACAACGTGTAGAAGCTGGCTTATATGGGAATATCAGGCGCGGACAGTGGAATGCTAAAGCATATTTTTATAATTCAGGAAGAGGGATCCCAGGCGCTATCGTTAACAATGTCTGGAAGCGGGCGCAACGTCAGTGGGACAGGAACTTCTTTCTCCAGGGTTCTTTCCAGAAAAATATCGCACCCAGATATGATCTCCAGATCAATGCGAAATACGCAAATGATTACATGCGCTATCTTAATCCCGATACCACATTACTGTATACGGATAATAATTTTCATCAGCAGGAATGGTACGCTTCCGTTTCCAATAAGTATGCTTTTGCAAAGAACTTCGATATTGATCTTTCAGCCGATCTCCAGTACAATACACTTACTTCCAACCTGGATGGATTTGTTTTTCCGAAGAGGTTCACCAGCCTTGTTGCACTGGCTACCGCCGGTGAGATCGGACGGATCAAACTTCAGGCAAGCCTGCTCGGAACATTCGTCAGTGAGTCGGTGAACCGTGGCAACAATGGTGGTGGGAACGTGTCTGTTTCAGCACCCTCAAAGCAGGAATTTACTCCTGCAGTCTTCCTCTCTTACAGGCCTTTCCCTCAGAAAGAATTCAACCTGCGCGCTTTCTATAAGAAGATCTTCAGGATGCCAACGTTCAATGACCTGTATTATACCGATATCGGCAACATCGCCTTGCGGCCTGAATTCACTCATCAATACAACCTTGGCTTCCAATATACCATGTATCCATTGCATTCCATTATTAAAAAATGGCAGTTGCAGGCAGATATCTATTACAACCGGGTAACAGATAAGATCATTGCAGTGCCCAAGGGAAGCGGCATGTACCGCTGGATGATGATGAATATTGGTCTTGTTGAGATCAGAGGGATTGATGTTGTATCTGATCAAAGCGTTCAATTATCGGGGGCTGCCGTACTGCATCTACGTGCCACATATACCTATCAGCAGGCACAGGACTTCACCGCGCGCCGGAACCCTGACCTGCAGAATGAAACCTGGGGCGGGCAGATTCCTTACATCCCCTGGCATAGTGCGTCGATCATCACAGGTGTTCAATATAAAAGCTGGCGGATGAATTACAGTTATATCTACACAGGAGAACGCTATCACAATTCAGCGAATATCCGGGAGAATTACGAACAACCCTGGTACACGAGTGATATATCCCTGGTAAAGAATTGTATGATCCGGCATATGGCCTGGAAGGTTTCCGGAGAGATTAATAACGTATTCAACCAGGACTATGAAGTGGTATTGAACTACCCGATGCCAAAACGTAATTATAAGCTCATCTTATCTGTCGAACTATGAAATACACATTCCTGGGCGTAATTGCAATGCTGTTAACGGTTGCATCCTGCCGTAAAGATGTTGCGGTATTTATGAATGATGACATTCCTGTCGATCCTCCATCTCCGGATGGCTTCGCCGGATTTTATCTGTTGAATGAAGGGAATATGGGCAGTAATAAAAGTACGCTCGATTTCTTTGATTACAAGACAGGCGTGTACCAACGAAATATCTATGGATCCATGAACCCTACCGTTCCAAAAGAAATGGGTGACGTTGGAAATGATATCCGCATCTATGGAGCACGACTTTATGCTGTGATCAACGCCTCCAATAAAATAGAAGTGATGGATGCTAAAACGGCAAAAAGGATCGGGCAGGTGGACATTCCCAATTGCCGGTATATAAAATTTGATAAAGGATTTGCTTACGTAACTTCTTATGCCGGACCGATCGAGATCAATCCAAACTACACACAGAAAGGATATGTGGCGAAAATTGATACCGCCACACTGACTGTTGTAAGTAAATGTATCGTAGGGTTTCAGCCGGATGAACTGGAAATCACAGATGGAAAGATCTATGTAGCGAATTCAGGCGGCTACATGGGTGCGGGCAATACAGAAAAATATGAACGTACCGTTTCTGTTATCGATCTGGTAACCTTCACAGAAGATAAACGAATTGATGTTGCCTATAACCTTCACCATATCAGAGCTGATAAACGCGGTGATCTGTGGGTCACTTCGCGCGGTGATTACAAGCAACTGCCGTCAAGGCTGTATTTCATTGACAAAACACTGCAAAAGGTAACGGATACGCTGCCGATCGCGGTCAGCAATTTTCACCTCGACGGAGACTCCCTCTATACCTATAGCACAGAGTGGAGCTATATCACTTACACCAATATTATTACTTATGGCGTCATCAATACGCGAACGAGGGAGATTGTAACCAATTCGTTTATATCGGATGGCACTGATAAAATGATAGAAGTGCCGTATGGCCTGATGGTCAATCCGGCTACTAAGGAGATTTACGTTACTGATGCCGGTAACTATGTGTCCCCCGGTATGCTTTACTGTTTCACTAAACAAGGTAAAAAGAAATGGAGCGTCCGTACGGGAGATATACCTGCCCATTTTGCTTTACTGCCGTAAAGGATTGGATCATGCTCCATTTTAAGATCATCTCATAACCATAAACCAAAACTCATGAAAAGGCTCATTTTTATGAAACTGTTTACAGTTGTCATACTGCTTGTGATCTCCTGCAGAAAAGGAGAATATTTTTCTCCGGCGATCTCCGATAGTAAAACGGATACGATCGTATTGAATATCGGTGATAAGACCATACTGGCACCTAATATCAACAGTTTGTTAGGGAGCACTTACAAATGGCTTGTCAATGGAACACTGGTGTCGACGGGTAATATCAATTACACTTTCCACGCTACGGAAGCAGGAAATTTTGACGTTACGCTGAAAGTGAAGAATTGGGGAGGTGCAGACGAATACGTGTATAAGATCTTTGTAGAGAAGCCTATCGTTCTGTCGTTAGGTACGCTTCCTTCTGTTTCAACCTGCGAAGTACTTGAGATCGATCCGGTAATAGCGGGTCCGGATCGCAACGACTACGAATACCAATGGTCTATCGGCGATTCGGTCATAGGGAAAGAACGGGCACTCAGCTTTATCTCAGTTCTGCCGGGAAATTATACACTTCAGCTTCGTGCGACGGCAGGAATGCAATCAGCGACTACCACAGGTTCTGTTACAGTCAACGAGGCGCAGTATGTAAGAAATGCCTACTCGCTGATTGAGTATCTTCCGGCACCCGCAAGGAATCATAACTGGTCGATCATTGGAGCTGCACAAAACTGGGACTATGGCTCAGAATTTCCGCTTGCTTACAATGCTTTTCTTGCTAAGGCATCTGAGCTGAGAAAGCAAAGTGTGAGTCCCGGTCTTCTGTTAGGCTCCTGGGGCGGATCTGCCACATTCAAGTTTGATCATACCGTTGTGAATGTACCTGGCAAAGCAGACATAGAACTGACGGCTATTGTTTCCAACCTTGATCCACCTGCTGTTTATGTCGCTTACGACAGGAATAAAAATGGCAAGCCTGACATGGATGAGTGGTATGAGATCAAGAACAAGGATCATGGACTGGAAGATCTGCCGGACTATGAGATGATGTTCACTTACGACAGTACACAGGTAGATAACAGGCGTATATACACTTTTTACAGCTGGAAGGATAATCAGGCAGAGCAGGTGAAAGGTCAGATCATGAATCAAAAGACTTTCACGGCCTCTCTTACATATACCGGTGCATTTTCCGTAAGAGGATTCTTTCCCGGCTATAATATGATCGATGTAGCTACGAAACAGGTGGGATTAATGGAAGGGTGGAGTAATTCCTTTACGCGTAAAGGAAAACGCATTACCCGCGATCTTTCAAGTGCCGGACAATTCAGTCAGAAACTCAATATTGATCTGGACCTGGCAATACATAATAGAGGCGGCAGTGTTCAATTGCCCGGCATAGATTTTATCAAAGTACAGAAAGTAGTGTATCCGTTTGCAAGGGACATTTTCAATCCGGGCGCTGGTGCGCTGGACGCGAATATGAACGAGGACCGGATGCTGACTGTATCCGGCATCTTAGACATGCATCTCAAAAACTAATTCGTGTAGCAGGCCTGCGCAAAAAGAACGTTCAAATTCTCTTCACTATCTAACCGTTTAACATGAACAATCAACATAAACTTATATGCTGCCTCATCGGCTTTTTACTTTTTATCGGCAGTTGCCGTAAAGAAACCATAGAGCAAATAGAGGATGCGCCGGTTCTATCCGGGCTTGAATCGAATTATTACCTGCTCATAAGAGAGAGCCTGGTCATTAAGCCGGTGATCGAAAACAGGGTGGATTCTATTGAGTGGCTGCTTGACGGCAACAAGGTTGCCACTGGATTGCAATACACCTTCTATGCTTCTGACAATGCGGGAAATCATAGCCTCATCCTCATCGCGCATAACCGCGGCAATATTGTACAGGCCGTAGCAAACATTACGGTTGGAAGATATCAGCATGTGGCCACCATAACCAATACGATCGTGAAAGTGGAAGCAGCCCGAAAGTTTGAGAACCTGGTGGACCTGAAATGGCAGGTACTCGATCCTCCGTCGGAGTTATTCAGATTATCGGATACAAAAACTTCTTCGGCACTGTTTGCGTCAGTCGCAGCCGGAACTTACCAGGTAAAAGTTTCATCGGGAAGTCTTGCGGATACGATCCTTATTACCGTGCGGCAACCTGATAAGCCGTATTCGGCGTATATCGCGAAAATCTTTGATTATTTACCGGCACCTGGCCAGTTCGTAAATGAGTTGCCCAGGTTCAATACAGGAGATACTTACCAAACAATGCTAGCCAAAGTAAGTAATGATATCGTAGGAGAGCAGACCAATATGATCACGTTAGGGGGATGGGGTGGTTATGTTGTAGTGGGATTTGATCACACGATCGTAAATGTGGCGGGCAGACGTGATTTCCGGATAGAGGGCAATGCATTTGGTGCTGCTTCGAACCCGCGTCCTAATGCGCCCTTTGGAGGAAGTTGCGAGCCGGGGATCGTGATGGTCGCGTATGATAAAAACAAAAACGGAAAGCCTGATGAAGATGAATGGTATGAGATCAAAGGCAGCGCGAGTTATACGGCAGAACAGGAGCCCTGGTACAACCTTGCCGTGACCAAAGGAGTCGATGTGAGAACATTCCGTGGCTACGAAATGACCTATCACCGTCCAGCATCAGAAGTGGCAACAGGTGGACCTCAAAATCATATTGCCATTCCGGATTACATCCGCTGGACAGATAACCAGGGACAGAATGGTTATAAGATCAAGAATACATTTCATTCGCAAACCTATTATCCCGCCTGGGTTACGGACGATAAGATCACTTATAAAGGGATCCGTCTTGCCAGAAATGGTGTAGATGAAAGTGCAGGCGGCAGCTATTACGTGTTATACGGATTCAGGTATGGATATGTAGACAACTATCCGAATGCACACGATAACTCAGGGATCGATATCGACTGGGCGATCGACAGGAATGGCAATAAAGTGATCCTTCCCGGCATCGACTTCGTTAAAGTATACAATGGTATCGATCAGGAAAATGGCTGGCTGGGCGAGGCTTCCACAGAAATTGGAAGAGGAGAGGATCTGCATGTACTGGGAAAAAAAGTTGATACGATCAATCCATAATAGAAAAGAAGTTTAAATTTTTAAAGCTTCCTCAAACATCACAAATAAATCACACAATGAACAAATCACTCATCGCTGCCGGTTCTCTTTTGACTTTAACGATCGCATCCTGCTCGAAGGATGATGTGATCGATCAGCCGGTAGCCTCTCCCGAGATCTCTATTGTCAATTCTTCTGCCGAAAACTCCGTGGCCCAGGAAGATACGCTGTATTTTAAAGCGAAAGCCTCCGGTGGCAGCACCCTTTCATGGTCAGTTGATGGTACCCCTGCTAATGTTACCGATTCTGTCTTCCAGTTTGTATCGGTTAAATTGGGAGCGCATACTATTGGTGTGACTGCTTCAAGGGACGGCAAGCAATCTTCTGCTCAAACAGAAGTAACGGTCTATGGTAAATACAGGAACGGCACTTTCATTCTTAATGAAGGCAATATGACCAGTGAGAATGGTTCACTTACCTTCATCAGTCCCAAAGGCATTGTTACTGATAGTGCTTACTATAAAGCAAATGGTTCATATCTCGGTAATGTGACGCAAGACCTGTACATCAACAGCGGAAAAATGTATATTATTTCCCAGAATGGAAAAACAAATGCTGTTGGGGCAGGTTTTGAAAACGATGGAATGCTGGTCGTTGCCAATGCCGAGACACTTAAAAAGGAGGTCGCGTATAACGAAGAATTGTCAACGCTGCGATGGCCCACGCATGTGGCTGTATTGAATGATCAGCACGTGTTTCTACGGGATAACAATGGGATCTATCGTTTCAATACAGTTACCAAAGCCCTGACCTTTATCAAAGGTTCGCGGTCGGCGGCGAAGCTCACCATGGCGGTGTCGAACAATAAAGTGTTCGCAGCAGCGGGAACGAAAATTTATGTCGTGGAAGCAGGTAAGGATACGCTCACCATTGCGATCGATATGAAAGCAACAGTAAGCGGTGTGGTCAAAGCAAACGATGGTAATATCTGGGTATCCACGACCACCGCGCCTGCAAAGATCTCCAAGATCAACTACAGGGATTATTCATTGATCAAAGCGAATGAGATCACAACAGGTGCAGTAGGAGCGGGCTTTGGTGCAACCCCTGGAATTACCGCAAAAGGTGATACGATCTACTTCAGTAACGCTTCTACCAGGATCTACCGGCATGTGTTTACCAGCAATTCAACCGAATTTATGGCTGACGCAAAAACCCTCGTGGAAGATGCCAATATTGTTTATAACAATATTGCGGTACACCCCGTTACCGGTGAAGTGTATCTGAATACGATCAAAGGGTATGGACTTAATTACCTGATCAATCACATCAGTGTATTCAATTTCAGCAATGGCACGAAATTGAGCGCAGATTACAGGAACTACACCAATTTTCCTGCGGGAATATTTTTTACGGACAATTTTAAACAGCAATAAATCAATACAGAAAAAGGCCGCTTGTTGATATAAGCGGCCTTTTTTAATGACAGACCGGCCTTCATGCGCTGTAACGTAGAAGCCAGCTACTGCATGCACGGGCATTTTATCAGCTACCTGTTTATTTCGGTTTGCGGCCCGTTGCAACCAGCTATTACCCGGTATGAGCGTGAGCAAGGAAACCGCCTGCAGATTTTCATTCGTTCAATCCGGCTATTTTTTATTGCGCAGTGACAGGATCAAATTGATCCATTCCCTGTTCTGACCGATCAGTTCTTTAAATGTTGGCACAAATGCCACATCGGGGATCACACCGCGTAACGGATCTTTTCCGCTGGTGGCAAAATCCACGTATAGAACGGACGTATGCGTTTTGATCTTTGAATGGGGTAGCGCCAGGTCCAGCCCAATGACCGCACCGCCGCCACTGAATGAACCTGCTGTCTCTTCACCGATGATCGTTGCCCGTTTGTTCGATTGTGCTACAGCGCAGAATGTTGAAGCGGCTGAAGAGGTACCGCCATTTGCATAGATCCATACACGCCCATGAAATCCGTTGGCCTGCGGTTCCATGGTCTTTAATTCCATCGCAAGCTCCGTTATTTTTGCACGGCTCTTTCCGTCTTTCATCGAATCGACATAAGCATATTTATTCCGGCGGACATCTCCCGGGATATTTGTCATAGCCAGCGTTGAATCACTGATATCGATCAAATACTCTTCATTAATGAAACGGGTCGGCTGTTCAATCAGGTAAGACATCAGGTACGCCGCCAACTCCTCCTCTCCGCCGCCGTTGTAACTGAGATCGATGATGAGGTCTGTTGGTTTACGCTTACTGATCTCAGCGAAAAAACCGTCGATCTTTTTCCTGAATGCTTTTTTGTCGACAGCAAAACTGCGAACGCTCATCACGGCTACCGGAGCTGCGTCTTCAAAATGCAGCAGGAATTGTTCTTTGCGAAGCTTTTCTCCGCGTTTACTTGCTTCCAGCACAGCCGTATTAACGGGGTTGGTCATTGCGTTTTTGTTAATGGAAGCAAAGTCCAGTCCGTTGTGAAATTCCCGTGTCACCAGTTTTCCGTCCGCCTTCCGGACCACCATCTCGTAAAATGCCGGCTCTTCGATAAACTGGTTATAGGCAACGTTAAAGTTCATCGAAGAAAGGAAATGGTCGCGTGAGCTGTTCATAAAGCCATCAGCTGGCAGGTAGGGATGAATGGCGCGGCGAATACTGTCGATCGCATGCCCGTTGATCGAAACGACCTCGTCTCCCGGTTCAATTGACGTATCGGCCGTTCCATTGATCACCACAAACGGGGTCGGGGCGGAGAAGTGTAATTGAAAGGGCAGGAATTTCCATTGCTTAAGCAAAGCGGAAAGCTGCGAGGGATTGGCGTAACTATGCTCGCACCTTGTTTCACTGACCAGGAACGCTATTTTCTTATAGAAATCCCGGAACGGCAATGGTTGACTGATGGTCGCCTGCAGGCTATCCATCAATTGTTGCATCGATTCTTTCGAACGTCGCTTATATAACCCGGGATGGGTTGTTTCGAGTTTTCCCCGCAGGTACCGGTAGTCTTCCAGCATGCCGTTCACCGGTAGCAAAGAGTCAGTTTTGATGACCTGTGCTATACAATTAAAGCTTCCCAGTAGAAATATGATCGCGATCAGCCGCATAGTTTTTTTATCAAAACTCGTTAATCAGTTGATTTGATTCAAGACTGATACTGTTCAAATCATGTTTTGAGCAGTATTGAGGTCATTACTGCGTAAATATTCAGACGGTGTTTGCCCGGAGATCTGTTTGAACACCCGTTGAAAAGTTGGTAAAGAGGGAAACCCGCACTCGGCAGCAAGACCTGCGATGCTCAGGTCGTGCAGACTGGCAGAGCGCTGTTTGAATTCTTCCACCCTGAATTCATTCAGAAACTGGTTAAATGTTTTTCCCAAATGCTGGTTCAGTGAGTAAGAAATGGAACGGGAGGGGATATTACTCACGGCGGATACGGCTGCAAGGTCGAGCCCGGGATCGAGAAAAAGCTTTTGTCCGCTCAGCAGGATGGTTAATTCATTAATGATCCGTGTCATTTCGACTTCGTCCATAATCGCCTTTTTCCTGGTTTTAGCTTCTTGCCCCGGTATTGCATCCCGGGTGGCGAGGTATCCGCGGATCCCCAGCCAGTAGATCATCGCCGCCATCGGAATATACACCGGGAACCATCCAACAGTCTGCAAAAGACGGTCGGACACGGGCAGTACATAGGGGATCAGAAAAGCCAGCCATAGCAACAGAAAATATCGGAACACCCTGATGAACTGAGACAGCCATCTGACTGCCTGGCCTTGTTTGCTGGTAATGTCCTGTCCGGATGATCGGTGAGACCGGAGTTGTCGACCCACGATGATGATGCTGACCGCTAATATGGCCCATCGCGGAATGTCTGCATATTTATTATACAGGTCAGAGAAGCTGGCGATCTCCGCGGTTGTCAGCGGCAATAATGAAGCAAGCGTTCCGATCTCCAGTAATTTAGGAAACAGGTCTATGATGGCAGGCAGAAACCAGGTGAACTGTTTTCGTCCGATGCGGAAATTTGGATCGAGTACAGCCTTTACATAAAAAAGTATAAGTGGGCCCAGTGCTGTTATCATGATCCAGGGCACGGAAGCGTGAATAATCGCCGTGATGCCATCCGTTGAAAAAAAATCCTTGTAGTGAAGATACAAATGGAACCCCGGCAGCGCTGTAACCAGGATGATCAATGCAAGCAATCTGTCTGCATAAGTGGATCCGCGCCGTACACACAGCAGGATAGCCGTGATAACTCCCTGCAATGAACCAAGTACAATTAACAGATACAAAAAATCGGTCATGTAAATCCTTTTCGCAGGTCCAAGATAAAGGACTTCTTCCCGTCTACCCGCCTTACCAGGTTATTTTTTACGAGAGGTAATTAGGCGGGCAGGAATTGAGACCGGTTAAGTCTGCGTGCGTTTTTGCGTTTCATGTTATAGGTATACTATTGATTTCCGCTGGAAGACCGTTTCCATTTCATCAGCAGTAATCGGCGGCTTGTTTTTTTCAGGTGATAGCTTTCCGGTTCACCGATCAGAAATCCGTAAGGTTCAGTTTTTTCTCCGGCATCCAGTACTACTTTTACGATCGCCACCATTGGAATCGCGAGAATAAGTCCGGCGAGGCCAAATAACAATCCTCCCAGCAGCAATCCGATGATCGCAAGCAGCGGGTTTACGCTCACTTTTCCGCCCACGATATAAGGTGTGATGAAATTGCCTTCCAGGAATTGAACTACCTGGAACCATCCGATGATGCCAAGTGCATACCATGCGCTGTCTTTGGTAGCGAGCGCAAATAACGCGGGAAGTATAGATCCGATGGCGATGCCGATATACGGGATCAATAACAACAGGGACGCAAGGATGCCGAAGAACCACGCATACTCAATTCCCATCACCAGTAAGCCAATCGTATTAAGGACTGCAACGATTCCCATTACCGTAACAAGTCCCAGCAAATAATCCTGCACAACGAGATAGATCTTTTGCAATGTCTCATGAACTTTTTCATGTGATACATTGCGGAAAGCCTTGAAGAAAAATTCGATGAAGAAATCGCGGTAATAAAGTTGAAAGAAAATGAAGATTGGGATGAGGACAGCATTTGCCAGGATGCCTCCGAGGGATCCGAGCAGGCCTGCGCTGTAAGCTGCTGCACCGGAGGCCAGCTTACCAGCTTCTGTCTGTACTTTGGCGATCAGCTCTCCCTGCTGTATTCCGAATTGTGTGGTGATCCACTGGATGATGTCATTCACACCTTCCATCACACGTGCGGTGATTGCTTCACCATTGTCTGCGCTGATGGAGATCATCTGACGGAAAAATAGCCAGATGATCAAACCTCCGATGATTGACCCAAGGATCACTGCAATGGCGGCGGCCAGTGCTTTTCCCATTTTCCATTTTTCCATCCGTCTTGCGACCGGAAAAAGAGAAATACTCAGGATCAATGAAAAAAGCAATGGAACGATCACCGTCCTCAGTAAATACAGGATTGCGACGATTGCAATAAGATTAAAAAGACGGTAAGAGACTTCCCTGGCTACAGAGTTGTTGTTGGGTGGTTGAGACGATGGTGTCATAAAAAAATGAAATTAGAGGCGGTTAAGAACAGCTGGTTAAAGCGACTGACCGGCTACTTTTTACAATTTTCCGGCCAATTCCAGGGGCCGGCACCGGGCCAATCAAAAAAGCAATGGGCAATATTGCTTTTTGACGAATGTCTACATCAATGCTGCCATTCTTCCTTTCGTTGAACTCCGACGGGTTCAACGAAAGGGTTGATCTCTGACCATTGTCTTGTTCAATTGAAATTGAATGATTTTTTTGAGGTGAGAACCTCGGAGTCTTTGTTTTACTTTTTTTGCCGGGCGGGCAAGGCGCTTTTTTTTCGAGGGATTGCCCTCGGAGACTCCGTTTACTTTTTTTGCCTTGATGCAAAAAAAGTAACAAAAAAAGATCAAGGCTACGCGCACATGGCTAAAAATGGGAGGGTGTCACCTGCACAAAAAAAAACTCGCCCGCGGAGTGT
>JBEVKW010000098.1:0-18494 GCA_040509495.1 Chitinophagaceae bacterium
GTGATGACGTAGATACGCTTGGCTCAGATCTGTCAGAGTTCCTTTATGACGTGTTCCAAGGTCGCGGCAGAAACATACCGCGAGTAGGACTTATAAGAAAATCCCTTGGAGGCTCTATTGGTGATTGTGCACTTCTATGTCACAGCCCAGCGGAAGTTAAAGAATCTTACCAGCAAAACACAGGTACGATCCGGCGAAGAGATAGGCTGCCGTTTCACCTTCGCGAGCACCTAGGCTCGATGAATCCACCGATACGCGTTTTCAATCCTCACGGTCAGCACTTAGCATCAGTACCTGATGTAGAACGCTTATGCGGTTTAATTCTCCTATGCATCGATCCGAATAAGCAATACCAAGATGCCATCCAGAGGCTCCCTCAGGAGGCGGCCGATACAATGAATCGCTGGCGGCTCGTAGCGGATGACTACATGAGGCGCAACCCAGTGCCTCGGATTCCGCCTAGACGAGGCGCAAATACCTTATCCGCGTTCGTTCAGTCTTGGCAGCAGCAACACGTACAAGGTCAGATACGAGCCAGCCGACGCAGGGGGAATTGGCCTGATGAAATCCACTTAGTTGATCTGGTTTATAAGCTAGTAACATGGATCCCGAACATGCAGGACGATATAGAGGGGCTAGTTTACTTAGAGGTCATAACAAGAACAATTTTGCAGTCCGCTTTGTTCACGGCACCGTTTAGAGGCCACATTGTCTTTAACACCGCACGGAACAGGCGCAGTTCAGTACACCGTGTTCTGTGGAGCGTCTTTGTGCCTATAGCAATGGGTGCTGTCGAGGTAGATGAAGATCTTCTTGATACTTTGCCCACAGATCGCTTGAACATCCTTTCTATTCATCAGTCGAAGGGGTTGCAATTTCCAATGGTGATAGTGGATGTAGGATCTGATTTTCGCACTAACAACCAGCAGCAAGCATTTATGCGATTTCCGAGGAATGGTGATCTCACCCATAACTTAGAAGATGAATTGCGCCAATTCTCTGCGCTCAACCCACCAAATAGAAGCGCAATAGATAGAGCCTTCGACGATCTTATACGACTATATTATGTCGCGTTTAGCCGAGCCGAGGATGTATTGCTTCTTATAGGGTTAAGTTCAGTTAGAGAAAGAATCATGCATGTAGCTACAGGATGGGATCGAACACAGCAGTGGCACTGGGGAAGAAACTTGCCGAACTTAATTCACATCTAAGAGGAGCATTATGCAAATATCTGTCAGCACTCCACCCTATGTGATTCCCACTTACAGCTTGACCGGAGACCTGCTAGCGTATTTGAAGTGTGGTCTTCAATATCGCTACCAAAATAAAGGCTCGCTTCCCCCATCAAAACCTGTTCAGCTTTGGTTCGGTGAATTCATACATGCGGTAATGGAAGAAGCCTATTTACGATGGACACAGAGTGCTGCCTTACGACGCTTTCCATGGGATTGGTTACAGGATATAAGACCTATAGAGCTCGAAATTGCTCGTCTACTGGCCTCCCGTGGACTGCGTCATAATCGTAATGTTTTTGACGACAACCAAATCACTAATAATCAACTGATTGCAAGCCGGCGCACTGAGGCGGCTATAAACACTTGGGGGGCGCATCTATTCCCGCTAATTGCTGAAGCAGAAGTGCGGTTACAAGGCATCCGCTCTATGCCTCTTCAAGGCCAACGGCGCGCTGATTATTATGAGATTAGTGGAGTTGCTGATGTTATCGGTTCGGTACAACTCACACGTGCACCTCGTGGCAATTTGCTTCTGAATTACCTACATAATAACCCTACGGTGCGGCAGGTTATTCAGAATCTATCTGGAAGTGGTTATGAGATTATTCTAGATTACAAAGGAATGCGGCGCTCAGGCCACATTATATCGGATCCTAATAGCCCGAATTTCATGCAACCCAACCCCGAATGGGAACATTATAATTGGCAGGTCTTGACGTATTCATGGCTGCGGGGACAGCAGCAAACTTCAACCCCTGTCATAGCAGGAATCTTGCTGTTCATCAACGAGCTAGAACCGTCTCAAGATGATATGGTCGATTTACAACGTGACGTTCAAAATAACGCCACTGACATTATGCCCACTGGACGTGACTTACAGGCTGTCCTCAGTTGGAGAAGAGGACAACCAGTCCCACCCTTGAGCACACCATTCAGAGACCAACGCTCCATACGTATTGTGACTGTAGATCAACAAGCTATTAATCGAAGCCTTCTTGCATTCGATGATGTAGTTGAAGATATAGAACTCGCCGTTTTAGGTGAAATGAGCGGGCAAGGAATTATTGCGCCATGGGAAGCGAGACCGTCTGGAGTTCCATACATAGCACCGCAGGAGCGAACATGTACCGGATGTGATTTCAAGTACTATTGTCCACTGGCAGTGAACTTAGGAGGGGGTTACGGACAGCCACCTTATGCCCCCTAACTTAGGTGCAAGCGATGGAAGCGGATCTGATGGATGAGGAACTCCGGAAACGGCGTTACACTTTGTGGCCTGAAGGCGTTAGGGATAAAGCATCGGATAAGTTCGGCCAAAACTAGATGCTGCCGCGCAGTTCCAGCGCAGATCACAGGCATTACACGTGGTCTTTGATGGGGCGACGCTCGGATCAGGCCAATTTCTTGTTGCTCTGCAACCCTCTATATGCTGTACCGTTTGGCCAAATGACAGTAAAGCCTGCTGGACCTCTAATGGATCGAGGTTGACTTCCAACAGAGCATTCACGGGACGGACAAGGGGCATATGATCACCTGACAACTCGTTCAGGAAATAAAGTACGGCTTTGGTTGGGACTTGGCCAGTCGTTCGCCTATAAAGATCAGCATACACCTGCATCTGAAAAACATAGCGCTCGTAATCGGGCTCGATAAGGGATGGCTTGTATGCCCCTTTATAGTCCCATATCTCCACGCCTTGCCCGCTGATATCAGAAGTCACAAGAACATCTACGTTTCCATGAAGGATGTACTGACCTTGGTCAGCCTGAAGGCGGCATTCCGTGTCGATAATACGAGGGTAAAGAACAGGGCCTTCCAGCGAATTAAACCGCTTGAGAATAGTCTTCGCTTGTTCTCGTACGCTCTGTACGGCTCGAATCTTTCGGGCTATGAGGGCATTCTCGACCTCAGTGAAGTAGTTATCAATGTCGGCGTCGGTAGGTAATGTCCCCGGCGGTACACCTAGTTCGCCCCGGTAGTGAGCATGGGCGCGATCAAGAACTTGATGAATGATTGTCCCGTAGAACAACTGGACAACTAGGGCAGGTTCGTAGCGCCGGGCGGCGAAAGCCCCGTACTGAATCGAGCACTGTTGGTAGGCCAAGATATCAGCCGTAACGCTGTACCGCCGCCGACTCTGTGCAGGTGGATTATGATTCAGATGCAGTGATTGAAAATGCTGCCACATCACTATTCCTATAGTCTGGGAATATTCTGCCGAGCCCAACTCCCCCCTTGATGCCCGAAGGAAGCTGTTTCTGCCCCTGACTTCCGTAACTGGCCGGTGGTGGCTACGAGAATCAGAGCGAACTTCGCCCGCGAGTATGCAACGAAATGCTGGCGAATGTCATCGTGCCACTGAGCACTAGGGATCGAGTGAACTACGGTCGGCGGGCTTTCGCGGAAGGGCCTAAAGTCATGCTCTAGTCGATGAGCGTTACTGCCCCATATACCTGCTCCGAGGTTTCCAACGAACACGAAATCAAACTCCAACCCCTTCGCCTGATGGACCGTCATGATTGGGAAGTATCCCGTAGGGCAAACCACGTCCTCATCTTCGTCTTCGTCGAGCCCCTTCTTAGCAAGATATCCACAGAGCCCATAATAAAAATAGCTGTACCACCAGTTTGGCAACTGACCGGCCGCCGTGTCATCGGTCCATAACTGTCGCCCATACTGGGAGCAGAATGACTCAAACAATCTCGTCAGCTTGCTCAGCCGCAAGTCCATTTCGGGGTTTGCTTGGTATCCAACAAAGGGTTCATGAGCCAAGATGCGGTAGATGATGGTCGGCATGGCCGGAGTGATGCGCTCGCCCGTCCCCATGTTGGCTATCGCCTGCGCGCCCTGAGTCACGTAGTTAGCCAAGTCAGGATTACCGGGACGGATAGAATCGTATTCAGCTACCCAACGCTGCACAAGCTGCTGGATCGTCACCGATAACACGGCTCCCACATGAGCGAGTTGGGGATCAATGATTCGTATGAACGCCCCAAGGGACTGCGCCACCTCATCCTGTTCCAGATAATCTTTGGACCGGGGGTTGTAGACCGGAATGTGCTGAGCCTCAAGTGCGGCCACATACGGTGCCGCGAAAAGAGGTGAGTTGCGCGTGCTGCGAAGTAATAATACGCATTGACTGTAGTCTTGGATAATTCCATTTGTTCGCAAGGATGAGATGAGGCTGGCTAGTCCAGTTGCACATGCATTGATTGTCGTATCTCGGATCAGACTAACAGCAGGATGTGTGCCGGTACGCCCGATGGCTGAGTGCAAAGGCGGCTTGTTGGGGATGCGGACGTTAGGCGCAGACATCAGTGGGAATGATGTGATGTAGTTGTTGCACCACTGAACAATGTCGCTATCTGAACGGTGGTTTTCCGAGAGATAAATGATCTCAGGAGTTAGCCCCCAGCGCGCTTGGCAAGCCGGAGCGAAGCCGACCATGCATTCTACTGTACCACCGCGAAATCGGTACAGGGCTTGGTCGTCATCACCCACTACCGTAATGTTGTGCGGTGGAATATCACAGAGTCGGAGATATATAGCCTCTTGAATTGGATTGGTGTCTTGGTATTCATCCACAAGCACATGAGTCAGAGGAAGGCGAACGCCGGTTGCGTCGCCAGCTAAGAAGAGGTTCCCTTGTGCGGTATCAAGAAATTCTCGAAAGTATCTGAGGAGTCGCGAGAAGTCACAGGCGTGAGTATTTGCGAGCGCCTGCTCGTAGCTATCATCCGCTTGCAGTAGAGCATTCCAAGGGCCACCGGCTTGCTGTAATGCGTTCAAGTCGACCCTATCTTCAATCAAGCGGTCAAAAAGCTGCTGTATGGCTAGCGCCCAGTCCCACCTACTGAGCATATTCTGAGGCTTGTTCCCGAAAATATAGCCAAACTGGGCGAAGAGTTGCGCTAGAAGAGGTTGGATGTTTCCTACAACTTCTTTATGAAGAAGCAAGGCGCTCTCAATCTCGTCTAGCAAGCGGAGATTCTGGTAAGCAGTGTAGCGGTATTCCTGCAAGATGTCGTTGCAGAGCCCGTGAAGCGTACCTATGCGGAGGTCAGACGGGTCAATGGTGGCAAGTTGCGGATACATCCCAGCTAGAAAGAGAAACGCTTCTGACAGTCGATCTTGTAGGTTCTTCGCTGCCTTCTCCGTGAATGTTGTCAGGATGATCGAGCCAGGAGCCACATCATCGCAGCAGATAAACTTTAGGCAACGGGCGACAAGAACCTCGGTTTTGCCTGTACCCGGCCCAGCCGCAATCAGTAGCGGGCCTGCGCCATAGCAGATTGCCTGCCGCTGGGCGGCATCCAAGGGGAAGCCATTTTTCGCCTCGATGCCAGTAATAAGGTCCAGTTCAGCGATGGGCATGGTCAATTCCTGTGGAGGGCAACGTGAGATATTTTTAGTGACTTTATCAGTGAAGGTCGTAAGGGTGTTCGCTATCAACTCCGCGAAAATGACGCAGGTCAACTTTGTCGACTTGCGCTCGACTATGCGGCCGGCCTGACCTCTGCTTCAAGTTGTTGGGCCTGTGGTGAAGGTTCCTGCTGTTCTCCCCGCGCGTGGTAAAGCATTAGTGTGTTGTGTGCCCCGCGCCTTTTGTTTCTGTTGCAGCCGCGGAAGATTAAAACATCAATCCCAAGGCTTGAACATACTGGACATGAACATCTCTCCCACGGCCGGGCAATTAGGGTTTTTCTGTATGCCCCTATTAGATCGTCGTCGTGATTATCGTGTTTGTCGCTTCTGTTAAGAATGCTGTCGTACTGCTCGATGGTGGCAAGAGTAGAGTCTAGCGACTGCCTACGCTCGGCGTAACGGTGAAGCGACCTAAGTGCGTTCTTCTCCAGTCGTTTCAATTCATCCAATGGCAGCCCACTTTGTTGCAATCGTTTTATCGTCCTCGGGTCGGAGGTAATTGGCACCCGAATCGCCGCATACCAGTTGCCATCAGCGGCGAGGTAATTCTGCCCTGAACGAAGCCATGCTTTTCTGAAGTATGTCGCGCTGTCAAAGCTGGTGATGCCGGCTTCTCTAATCTCCTCCTGTATTCTAGGACGGAAAACGCCGAACAGATGTATCCATGGCTTATGTCTCAGGCTAGCCTTGGCCTTCTTAATGGCCTTGAGGATTTCGACGATTTCGGCATCGCTTCGGGGGACTAACCCACCCACGCCCATATGTTCGTATCCCATCTCAGCATACTCTAACAACTGCCTGCCATAACCTATCGGCGTAACTCCCTGGATAACTCCGACGGGAATGAATGTACACCGCCTTTGCTTGTGTAAGTCTAGAAAGCGAGCAGCATTTTCTCGCGTTATTCTGACCCTCTCATATCGCTCGTTGGGATAGAGCGTACGCTTTTTGTCGTTCACCGTTACTTCGGTCACTGGAATGTGATCAACGCTCGCACCGAAATCAAAACCGTAAATCTGGTAAAGGGAGACAGCTTGTTCGACAGTAATAGTAGGAGTGCGCTCGTTAACGTAAGAAAATGCGCCGCAGTCACCGAAGGCCCACTGATCCGAAGACAGTCCGAATGTATCCCTGATTGACTGCGGAGCCAGTGACTGGACGTCTGTGGGTGCGAATCTTCGCAACACCCCTTTTGAACCGAGGTGTTGGGCTAGACTGACGAGCACTCCGTCGCAGATGCGTTGTGGCCGCATCACCCGTATGCAGTGTTGATCATCTCGTTCCGCCTTGGTCGGTGAGGAAAAGCAGTCTTGTTTGAAATCGTAATTTACATCGAGCATGTCGTCCCAGTCGGGGAGGAAATAGAACGGCCGCTTGGGCGTTTGTGCGGAGGCGTTGGTGCGAGGCGTCTTTTGCAGGTGGTGCAGGAAATTATGTACGTGATTCAATTTTATTCCGATTGGGCCTTCGACGATAGACGATTTGACTCCTTGATTACTGAGCCTGTCGAGGTTAAGCGCGGGAAGATATTCCTTACCGAGTACCAGACTAACCTGGCTGTGTGATTTACCCCATTTAACTAGCGTCTCGGTAGAGGTATCAGAAAGCTCCTGAGCGCGTCCCCTGTCCATTCTTTGATCATAGTGCTCGATTGAAGTCAGGCCACCTATTAAACCGTATTTTGCCGAAAGGACGGCGATTGACAGCGGAGACGGCCATATGGACTCGCGCAGAAACGACCGAAACACTCTGTACATAGGGCCATCGTAACGATCAATGGCAGGAAGCCCTCCTTCAGTTTGTAGCTTAGTTGATGAACAACCAAGAACCAGCAGATGACGTTTTGCCTGCTTCATAACTCACTCACTCGGGGTAGGATGATACTGCGCTTATTACATTACTAATGCTTCACTGATAGCATACGTAAGGCCGCTAAAGATTATGCTTTCAGTCCTCACAAATGCTCGGCGTGTACGCGGCAATCAGCTAATGACATATCCACCTTCGCACCCGGCGACCTTCGTAAAAAAATCTCGTAGGCCTTCATCTGCTTTCTACGCAGTGCGGCCAGTACGATAAACGATAGAATTGAAATCAAGTACGGGAAACTTCTCGCCACCTGAAAGTCACTGAAAGGCCTCCCAAATCCAGGTAGAATACGCGTGGTGAAATGATAAATGATAACAAGCACATAAATCCCGATGCCCAAACCTAGCTGAATCTGAAACTGATCCAGCAGCGACCGACTCTTACGATGCTCGGTGAAGTAATAGTGGACGTAGCAGGCGTCCTGGGGTTTTAGAAATTGACGCTCGATGTTCGCAATGATTGCGAGGTTGCGGTTATACCAAGCATTTGCATCGAATAAATGCGCGATCAGCCATGCAGAAATTAGCACCAGCAGGGAACTGGCGATGTCAATGGAGATAATGTTCTTCTCGACAAGAGCGAACACCGCGAAGGCTCCGACGAGGACTCCCACCGACTGCCAAACAACAAGTATGTGACGGTTGATGTTGTTCCACATTTGGTCATACATCTTGGAGAGGAACTCATCACGCCGCTTGTCTGGGCCGCTTGGGGGACTGTCTTTAATTTCGCATACCTTATTACTATCCATGATGTGAGGGGGCCACTGCACTAGCCTTCCGGTCTTTCAATCAGCCAATAGGTCTTCAGCTACATTTAATGTAGCTCTCTCTTGAATACTTCAAATTGATTCACTGACCGAAGTAGTGACAGCTTGAAGTACACGTTTCGAGTATAGTCACCCGGAATAGTCCCGGCAGTTTATCCTCAAGGCGCTCCCATATCCAGCGGGCGAGGTTTTCGGACGTCGGATTATGTAAGCCTTGAATTTCGTTCAAGTAATAATGGTCTAATTTTTGATGGAGGGGCATGAAGGCGTTCGTAATATCAGCATAGTCAATAAACCAACCCATTTCTTGATCGACTTCGCCGCGCACAGCCACTTCGCAACGGTAGCTATGACCATGCAAACGGCGACATTTGTGATCGGCGGGAACATGAGGTAACAAGTGGGCCGATTCAAACCGGAATTCTTTGACCAGTTCTACCATCTATGTCCTTTTTGTAATCCGGCAGGTGAGCACAGAGGAGTGGCTCTCCTCGCCAGACGAGGCTGTAAATCACGTGAGAAATTAAGCTGAATACACTGTTAAGTCAATGAAAATATGTGCTCTAGCCTAATCTGCCACAGAAAGAACTTGATGGGCGTTCATGCCCAGCTCACGGCTACAGTTCCTTCCTGCGTCTCTCCCTCTCTCATTCCTCATTAGGTCTGGTGGCCTGTTACCCGCTGCTCCGCCCCGCCGGAGCAGCGTCTTCATGGTTACCATATAGTGTAACTCCACGTATGAGCCCCCACATGACCCACAGCTACGATGCCCCCGTCGTAAGCCATCGCATGCGCCGCCTCCACTTCGGGGGTCCAGCAGCACGCTGCCACGCCCGCGGCAGCCCCATTCACATTTTTATCTAGTTCTGCCTACTTTCTTTTGCGAAGGCTATCCCCGGTTCGATCGACAGATGAGCCTCTCTTAACGCCGACGTTTTTAGGGCTGGCCGGCAATTCCTTTGGAAGGTCATACCCATCATCAATTAGCACGTCTACATACACCCCAGCAGCTTGGGCATACTTCAATAGAACGGCCAGCGGCGGCTCACGAACCCCTCTCTCGTAGGCAGAAATCCTAGCTTGGGTAACCTCATCAGTAAGCCCCAACCTGCTTATCAATTCATTCTGTGAAAGATTTAGCTTAGCGCGAATTTCTGCTAGCTTCCCTGCTAGCCGTGCGGGCCGGGGGCGAGATGACTGTCCCATCAGGAGTCACCTCCTGACGGGCTGAAATTACGCAGGTCACGTTTACAGGAAAGCCCAAATGGGCTTAATATCTTACTTCGCATTATTGCCGCCGGGCGGGGATTCTTCCCCTTCCCCGCGGCAGCATTCATGCGAAATTCTTAGCCGCTTCAGGCATGGCCTGCTTCACTAAATTGTCAATCTTTCCGAGGGCAGAAGATACCAGAAGCGCGCGACGGCGTCACCATGGGCATGGATTCGCTAACACCTGAGAATAATCATGGCAGTTGAAGATCACATACAGTGCCCGCATTGCGCGCGCGCCATCGTGCCGCGCCTCAACTTCTACGACGGCACCCCGATTACTTTCAACCGCGTGCAGCACATCTGCCCGTTCTGCGGCACCGTACTCTTCGAGTCCGGGGGCGGGGTCAGGTGGAACATGCTAATCCCTCTCTTGATCATGGTTGGCGCGTGCTGCCTCATCGCCGTCATAGGGGTGATGCTGGCCGGCCACTGACGGCGGCTG
Source organism: Chitinophagaceae bacterium (assembly GCA_040509495.1). Taxonomy (GTDB): domain Bacteria; phylum Bacteroidota; class Bacteroidia; order Chitinophagales; family Chitinophagaceae; genus Terrimonas_A. The sequence continues at coordinate 10,013 of JBEVKW010000098.1, forward strand.
TCGCTGAAGAAGTCAAGTGAGTGGCCGGATTCACACCGATAGCGGCAGCACCTGTGTGGCGGCTGCGGCAGGAGCACCCAGTAATGGCAGGTAAGAAAGTGCTGGAGAAGCGGATGCGGATGGTGCTCGACTTCGAGGTGGTGGTCGAGGAGTTGACGGAGGAGGCGCTGCACACCTACTACCGGCGTTCGCGGAACTACAAGGAGTTGGTTGATGACCCAGAGGGGTGGGAGAACCTGAGGCGGCAGATGAGGCTGCAACGGGCACTACTGGAGGACGAGACGGCATTACCCAGATTCCTGACCCTCGTGGTAGTTGACGAAGTTGATTCGCAGCTGGATAGCCGGCTGGGCGAAGTTTTCGGCGTCGGGGGTATGTGGGGCGAGGAGGAAATACTGGAGCCGATCTTCTCCGAGCTGGAGGAGGAGGACGAGAGATACTTCCGTGAAGTTAGCGCGGCAACCGCGCTATTCGATAGTATCGAGGTGCTGAGCCGCTCCTTTAGTGTCCGGTGGGTGGATGCAACTCTCGAGGAGACCAAAAGAGTCGCTGAAGGCTCATTCGATGATTTATCGGTATAACTATCACTTCAACTGAATACGGATCATTTATACCGCGAATCAAACCTCCCAATACCATAGGCTTCTACATTAGGAAGCCTACTTTTCGCAGCGTAACAGACGGTCTCTTTATAACAACCTCATCGAATGCTTTCTTGTCGCCGATGAACACAACATGTTCAATCCCTCTTGTTAGGGCTGTATAAATTAATGTCCGGTCAAGTAGCCGGCTTCTCACGATTGGTATGATCACTCTTTTGAACTGACTGCCTTGTGCTTTATGAACGGTTATAGCGTAAGCCAGTTCAATATTGCCTAGATCTGCGTCTGAAAGATTGACCTTTCTTCCATCAAAATCGCAGATAAGACGTACCGTGTCGCCCCCTTCACCCTCCGCCCCTTGTGGGTGCAGGAAGATTTTCTCAATGCGGCCTAACGAGCCATTATATAGCTCCCGATTATAATCGTTGACGGTATAGATAACCGGATCGGATTCGGCCAATTCCCACGGGGCCAACCTGCGCCTCCCGTGTGCCAGCTTGCGGTGGAATGTTCGGTTAATATTAAATACCCCTGCTTGGCCGCTCTTGGTAACGCCTAGTATCTGCACCTCTTCAAAGCCACCAAGATCTCCCACAACATCTACCAGATGATTAACGATCGCATCTTCACGGCAGTCTAAGAAACTTACCCCAGGGCCGAGCCCGATATACTTGGGCAACTTCGGCACATTTCCATTACGAATCTTATAGGCGACTTTCGGGATCCCGGTGATCTCTGCTTGCCTGTATACCTGTGATAACTCTCGAATTGGAAGCGCTTGGCTTTCGGACATTCTGTGGAAGATGAGACCAGGGCCGATGGGTGGCAGTTGGTACGGGTCGCCGACAAATAACAGGCTCGTTCTGGAGGGCAATGCTTTCACTACTCTGTAAACCAACATCAGATCCAGCATCGATGACTCATCTACAACGAGCAAATGTTTCGGGCTTATCTCTATTTTTCCCGCACGAATTTTATTAAGAAACCCGGCAATGGTGAAAGCCTCCCGATTAGTCGTTTCACGCATCCGCTGGGCAGCCCTCCCGGCCAACGCTAACTGAATTATCGGCCTTCCCATCTCTTCTGCGACGTAGTGGATCGCCTTAAGGGTGGTCGTCTTCCCCACCCCTGCTCCGCCTGTTAGAAGGCTGAGCGGCTCCGTGAGCGCCGTATGGACGGCGGCGCGCTGGTCAGCATTCAGGGTAATTCTTTCCTTATGCTCGAATGTTCCGATGAAAGAATCGATGACCGGAGTGTCAGGGTTACTTCTGAACAGCGCCGCCTGAGCGGTATTTTTCGGCCGCGCCATTCCCTGGAAGCGACGCATCAGATACTGCTCCATCAACGCGCAGCCTAAAGATTGATAACCATGATCCGCATCACCAGCCAGTGCGCTGTTACGGATAGCAAGGTGGACTGCCTTGATAGGCGTGTCTTCGTCTGTACATCCCAGCAAGGTTCTAACGCCTTCCTTCAGCTCTTCATCCTCAATTAGAGTATCTTTTGCTGTATCCAGGCGGCCGTACACGACCGCTTCTGCGGCGGCAATTAGCCTCGATTCGTCATCACTGCCCACACCGAGTGAGCCCGCTACTCTATCAACTGTAGACCAATCAGTGAGGGCAAGTAGCCGGTAGGGGTTTTCTCTAATCTTACTGAGAGGGTCTTCGGGCCAGCAGCGCAGAATTTGATTTACTAGTTTGGCATCGACACCGTGCTCGTCCAGAAACGCGACTACGGCAGACTCCCTTGCGTTCATTTGCCACGCGTTTATCAGTCTCCCTGCCGTCTCCTCGCCGAGCAGCAAAGCTAACGACTCAACCTTTCCGGCATTAAGGATAGCAGTCAGGTCATCGCCGAACTCTCTGTATAACTTTGAAGCCTTTGCCTGTCCTACCCCGATGCCCCGAAACGACGGATGGCTTGCCAGGTAACGAACTATCAGTCGTCCCGAGGGCGGCATCAATTTAGAGCGACTGACATATAGTTGATGGCCATAATTTGGGTGCCTTACCAACTGCCCAGTAAGTTGCCATATCTCGCCCTTGTACGGCGGCCGAAAGATTGTCTCCCGCTTTGCCACAGCACGAAGTCGCCGTCCGAACTGATCTCGCCCCGTAAAGATTGCACCGCCGACGGGGCCTGGGTAGACCTCCGAGATGGTGATCGTGGCTGTGACTGGGTTCACGGAATGAATCTCCGGCCGTTGGTTGTCATAATCTCCTCGAGGACTTCGTACTGGCGAAGTTTCTCCTTTAGCCCTCTTTTTTCCTTGCGAAGTTCCACGTTCTCGGCCTCTTTGGCCGTCAGTTTCTCCTCCAGTTGCTGGATACGTCTGTCGCGTTGATCCAGTCGCCGCTGTACGTGTTCAATCTTTCCGCCCACAGAGGCGACGTTCCCACCTTCTAGACCGATATCACAGACTGCCTGCTCAAGCAGGGCAACAGCTTCGGGATTGTTGTAGAGGGTTTGCCGATTGAAACCGCAGGCTACGGCGATGGCGGATTTGTCCGCCTTCCCGTCACGGGATGGAAGGCGTGCTCCTTTCGATTTCAGTACTTCTAAGTAATCACGTAACTTCCCTGCGTTCTCAGCACCAATTTGCTGGCCACTCTTTGCTTGGCGGTCCGGCTTCTCGCGAGCCTCGTCTATGTAATCATCACTTTCCGCCAGACTAGCTTTACTCTCTTGTTTCAATTCTTCGCTCATTTTTTCTTCTTCTTAAAAGTTAAAGTCTTCCGTAAGGGTGGGGGGATAGGGGCGAATAGTTTATCCGCGTCGTACCCGTATAGTTTCGAGTTGTACTCAACCGCCGCCCATCGTTCGATCCAACCATCAAGCTTTTGAAGCAATTCCTGCTTCTCCGCTTCCAAGGCGGCGATGCGTTCTTCTAAAGGTCGGCGTAGCACCGCCGCCTCGACGTTAAGTTTAAGGTTCGTTCGCTGGAGTTTGTCGTGGTCTTCAATCGCCTCGTCCAACTCCTTGTCATAGATGGCCTGCCTAGAAATGCCGAGAGCTTTGGCGATTCTAGTTACATTGATGGGAGCATCTGTGGGGGATAGATTGACCCTACGCCCCAACTCTGCCTTCACGGCTCTCACCAGCGCATCACCACGAAGAGGTCTCTTCTTACCCCGGCGGCGGCTGCTCTTCTTGGCCTTACTGGACGCCTTTTTGCTCATCCGACTTTGTGCCGCTCCATCTTCTGTACGCTCGAGTTTTCAAACTACGAGTGGTTGTCCTACCATTCTGCCATCAGGGAACACTGGGACCACCTCACCCTCCGCTGTCGTACCATCATCGTCAACCGCTAAAGCAGTTTCCGTGTTAACTAGAACTCTTTTGTTGAAGTCGACCCAGTTGTTAGCCCCGTATTCACCTTCGGCCATGGCCTCTTCCGCCTTCTCTAACTCCTTCCTCGTAAACCGCTGGAGTTGGACGAGCTGCTGCCTTTCCTCTGCATCCCCCTTAGTCCGTAGGTACTCAGGGCAGCCACTCAGGCAATTCAAGTGGAACCTGCAAGGGTCTATGGCGAAGTCATGAACGCAAACACCGTATGGCGTGAAGTGAGCGACAGCGACGAATGTTTCAAGAAAGAGTTCCTTCTCCACCGGATCGTTAATGCCGTTATAGACATCCGCCACATCGCCATACAATTTTCCGTCTTTGAGCATTTCCCGCGCCCAGATGACTCGCTGCTCTACCGTACCGTGCTTATAGGCTACGTTCTGGCTTGCGTCCCGCCGGCCCGACCAGAGGGCTAGTTCCAAGTCGGAGAGGCCCCCACGGTCAGCCAGGGTGTTGAGCCAATGCCTGAAGGCGTGCGTTTTGATCCGCATGGGCGAGCCGTCCGATTTAGTCAAGCCTCGGCGAGAGAAAATGGAGGGGGCACCGCCGTCATTCCCCAACGCATCAGTAATCCGTTTGTATACGAGTAATTCTGGCAGGAAGCGTAACGTCGCCCTACGGCCATGAAATTGATTGCGGAATACCACACAGAGAGATTGGGATAACATTTGAGGCTTACCGTCAGGTCTTCTGACAATTACCAATTGACCTCTCAGATTAACCAGAGCCCTCTCTATGTCAGCAACACGATAAAGAGACCTATCCCTCCCCCGGCCGGCTGCCTTTCTTTTTTCTACAGGCTCTACCCCCACGGTTCGATTTATAAATTCATTTACCGCCCCGGAATACGTCAATCCTGTAATCTCTGACAGTTGTAGAAGATCGAGCAATTCATTTGTATCGTGATTGCCCGGTAGCAGCACACGTTCTGGATTTTGCTCTAATGCGGCAGCAACACACCGTGCCTCAGCACAGAGTTTCGTGAGGTCATCAACGGCGCGCTTGGCAAGTGGCACAGAACAATCTGGCAGCCATTTGATAATCGGCTCGCCTCCCTTCTCCGGCCAATACCGCAATCCGTATCGCTTGATCGGCTCTCCGGTTTGCGGGTTTGTTTGAACCCTGCCGTCCTCCCTTAGCTTATTTTCCTCCACCCAGCAACCAACGGGTAACGTCAGGGCCTCACCAATGCGGAAGTTACCCACGACGAGTAGGTCAATTGTCCGCAGCAGAATGCGCTCGTTGTCATCCAAAGGATCGTTCGAGGCTTGCCCTAACGCTTGGAGGGCGGCCTGAGACGGCATCTTTTCTAGCCCTTTAGCCTGAGACTCCTCATCCAGCCCGTCACCGTGTCCAGGATGTCTAATGGGATTCCTGAAGCTGATTTTTACGTCAGTGACGTTATGATAGTTAATGAAGTCTGCTATTTCTTCTAGCAGGAAGCCGATTGCGTAAGCCGTCCAATGTGCATTGGTGTTGGCTATTTCTGTAACTGCGTTCTGAAAATGTCGGTCAGTTAGTGTCGTAGGGTCTGTAGAATTTGTACGCAGCAGCACTTCGTATAGATATTGTTGCGCCGTCCTCATGCTCTTTTGGGACGTCCAACCAATGTTCCGCTCACTGGCTCGCGTGCGCATGACTGCTTTAGCAAAGTCGGCGAAAGGCTGTTCGTAAGGAACGTAAGGCTCTGACTTATCTCGGAGGCGGGTGAAGTAGATATTAAGTCGTCGCTTATCGTGTGCACGTTTGGTCTCAGTCTCTGTGAGATCCCAATAGAAGTCATCCCATCGGATGTAGGGGTAGGTGTTTAAGCTTTTAGCATCCTCAATGACGCGCCTCAACATCCCTTGCGTTTCAGTGCTATGCATTGTCCCCTCGCTTACTACGCTCCTCCAGCTTTAATAAAAGCGACCTGATAGCCGTAATGACCTCGCTGAGTTGATAGGGGATTCTGTCGCTCCTGTTCCCAGTCCTCTGCATCAAGTCTAAGACGTAAATTTCCAACTCACGCAGCATTTGCTCATGAGGCCCGTCAGACCAAGCTTGGAACTTTGGGCAGATATAGCAGGACAATGGCGGCAACAGTTTGCACAAGAAATCGGCTCCACATGCGCCAATCCCGCCTAAATTCTTCAGAGTCGGCGTTGTCCCGTTAATGATCCTGTGGGAGCCAATGTTCTCAGTGCTTGAACTGATTTCGCCAAGAAAGCGCCCGATTATGCTCGTGTACTGCTCATTCTTTCCCAAGGCAATATTCAGATGATCTACCAAATTGCTAGTGCTCCTTGTGTAGACGCGAGCACTTTGTATGTTTGAGTGATCCAAAAGCTCTGAGAGAACCGCGCCAGGAGTTCCTTGTTCCGCGTGGCGAGTTCCAAATGTATATCTGAGGCGATATGGGAAGAGTTGTAGGATATTCCCCGTCCTGGGCGATATAATTTCCGCCTTGTGCGCGTATTGCTGGACTCTGTATTTAAAAACCAAGCGGGGCATTCGCCGCATAAGTCTACTGCCTTCTTGGGTATTATCCTCTACTTGTACGTCTTCTGCTGGTTTGTCAGTCGAACTGAGCAGGAGTGGCATTGAAGGACCCCAGTCCCCATATAAACGATGGTTCTCATCAATTAGCTGTTCAATCGCTCGGCCGAGATCTGCCGATATTCTGCGCCTTTTTCTTTCTAGTTCGCCTACCGTCCCTTGCTTCAGGCGCGGAACATCTAATGAATAGTATTTGGTCCCGTCCTTACCTTCTAGAACTTTGAAATCCTGCTCGTTGAGGAGAACCACCTGAGCCGGCCTTGAGCCAAGTTCCAGTAAGCACATAATGGAGACGCGATCCGAAAGAGTTCCCTTACATTCTTTCACAGCGCGCCTCACCAGCCAGTGCTCATGATCGGTGAGAGGCCCCCTTTCAGGATCGCGAGTCATTACGGCCTGTCCCGTAGGATTGTTAGGCACTTTGAGCCTAAAGAGGCGCTCAGCGACTTTGGGGTCGAATCCAGGTATCTGTTGTTGACTGCACCAACGGTACCACCGCCGCACATGACCAAACTTCCAAGCTTCACCGCTACTGCGTAACTGCGTAAGTATGCTTTCCAACGTAGAGAAACTTAAGTCTCTTAATGATGTGGGGGTAGGCAGCTTATGCAGAGCGTACTTTGTGGTGTTGAATATAGTACATGCCGCACCAGGTGCTTGTGACTCGACTGCATGTGCTACGTAACTCTTCAATGCATCCTTTACATCAGTGGCGATGTAAAGTAAATCCCAGTTTATCTGAAGGTCTTCTGCCATGTTATAGAGAAGCCACACTTCTCCAGTCGTAATAACTACATGACCGTTCCTATCAAGTACCTTACCTGGGTTATCCCAAACGTAAATTGGCTCGGTCTCATGCGGGAGCGCTTGGGAGGAAACAGGGAGTACCATTATGTCTCTCCTAGAAAATCTGCTCAGGGTACAATACTTCTTCTGCGTATAGCGCAGCCTGATACTTTTCAGCCACTTCCAATGCTTTGGCTTCTATAAACCGCCGCGCATATCGATCCGGCATTGCCGACTGCTCAGTCCAACCACCGAGATATCGTTGGACTTTCTTGATCTGCTCCTCATCCCAGCATAACTCTGTACCTTTGCCCTGAATCCCGCTGTTAAATGTGTGGCGTAAGATGTGTGGATACAGTTGATCCTTAAGATGAGGGAAGCACTTCTTGACGAGATGGCTGAAGATATAATTGATCGCGTCCAGACTCAGCGGGGCGCCGTCAAGGTTGCTGGTGAATAGGTATGGATGGTGTCCCTTTTTTCGGCTCTTCCTCGCATACTCCCAAAGTGCCTTCGCAAGCCACCTTGGGATTGGGATTTCACGTCCAAGGGTCTTAACTTTTGGTTCTTTTCGCCTCGTATCCAAGGGGTCGTCCGAGGACCTTTCGATTGTCAGAGTGACTTTTGGTCCATGCGGGAGATGGCTCAGTTTGATTTTTAAGACTTCACCCCGCCGGATGCCGGTGGCGAGCATGAGTTCGATGATCAGGTAGTTGCGAAACTGTAGCTTTGCCTTAAACGGATTCCGCCTCGCCCCAGGCCTGATGACTTCGCGAAGCTCTGCTACCTCTTCGAGAGCAAGACCCTGCCGGGGCGCACTCTCGCCGCCGATATGATTACTCCGAAATGCATTTCGGAGACTCTCCTTCGCATTCTCAACAGTCTTCTTTATTTCCTCCGTCGGCGCAGTTTTAGGTATGTAAAGGTTCGCCGCCCAGATGAGGAAATCTTCGATGACAGCTATGTAGCTAGAGAAGGTTGCCGGTGTCAATATTCCTACTAGTTCTTTACCCTGCAGGTTGATATTACCAGTGATCTTATCTGAGCGCTTGGCACGCAGATGTCTACAAAAGCTAGTGACGTCAGAGATGTTCAACGTCTCGCCTTTGGACAGACGTTCTTCTATATCAAATCCACGTAAATCAGCCCATTCGTACAGCCATTTCAAAACACGCACGTCCCGTTCTATCGTTCCCGACTGCTTAGTT
>JBEVKW010000099.1:0-5959 GCA_040509495.1 Chitinophagaceae bacterium
CCTTTGTTCCTTTACCGTACTCTCCGCCTCCGCTCAGAAGCTAAAGCCCGGTTTTGATCCGAAAGAATATGCAGAATTGTTATCGATCACTTTTCATCGCAGCAGCATTGCTGATTCAGTAGAGCGCCGGTCGGCCAAAGACCCTTATACCAGCCTTTACCGTTCCACCGAACGCGGATTTTTGAACCTCTGGAGTCTCTATCTACGGAATGATAATGTAGCTGTAATAGATATGCGCGGAACCATCAACCAGACTCCCAGCTGGCTGGCAAATTTTTATGCGGCGATGATACCGGCCACAGGCAAACTGCAGCTGGATGACTCAACGACTTTCGAATATCAACTGGCTGAAGATCCCCAGGCAGCTGTGCATGTCGGCTGGACCATCTCACTGGGCTATCTCGCACCCGAAATCATCCAGCAGATCAACGCTCTTTACCGGGATAAACAGATCAAAGAATTCATCCTGATGGGGCATAGCCAGGGAGGAGCATTGACGACACTCCTTCGTTCCTATCTGGAGTATGAAAAAAAGAAGGGACATATCCCGGCCGACCTTGTCTTCAAGGCTTACTGCAGCGCCTCTCCGAAAGTGGGTGATATGCGCTATGCCTACGATTTCGATTTTATTACACGCGGCGGATGGGCATTCACCGTTGTAAATTCGGCGGACTGGGTACCGGAAACTCCCTTTTCGATCCAAACCCTTCAAGACTTTCATCTGCCCAATCCGCTGGTGAATGTAAAAGACCAGCTAAAAAAACAAAGCTTTTTTATCCGGCTTGCCGGCGGTATGGTGTACAATAAGCTGGAAAGAAAACCAAGAAAGGCCCAGCGCAAAATGGAGAAATATCTTGGCCGGAAAATGTACAGGATGGCCATCAGGAAACAATTGCCGCAATTAAAAGAGCCGGCCTATGTGCATGGCAGCAATTATATGAGAGCAGGCGTTCCTGTTATTCTGATGGCAGATGAAGAATACTATAAAACTTTTCCGCAGGATAAGGACAAGCCTTTTACCAATCATATGTTCGCGGCCTATTACTTCCTGCTGAAAAAACATTATTTGACCAGGTAATAACACCAGCGGAATAAACGTCCTTCAAAATCAAATGGAGTTGTTGCCTTGGTGATATTCTTTAATGATGATGCCTGGATCGATTTTTCATCCAGCTCAAATGTTCTTGCATTTGTACTGAAATAAAGTACGCCCTCTTTCTTCAATGCACGCATGCAATCATTGATCATGGAAACGTGATCACGTTGTATATCAAGAATACCTTCCATGCGCTTACTGTTGCTGAAGGTCGGTGGATCCATTACGATGATATCATAATGATCTGCCGGAAGTGTTTTCAGGTACTGCATCACATCTGTTTGCGCAAATTTGTATTTCGCAGGATCATCGAATCCATTCATCACCATATTTCTCTCTGCCCATTTGAGGTATGTGTTGGAGAGATCCGCTGTTACCACTTCACTTGCACCACCCGCAGCCGCATACACTGAAAATGAGCCTGTATAAGCGAACAGGTTGAGCACTTTTTTACCGGCGCTTTTGTCACGCACCATCTGACGGGTGGTCCGGTGATCCAGAAACAGCCCCGTATCCAGGAAATCGCTAAGATTGATGATAAATTGAAGGTTATTCTCCGTTGCCACCAATTCATTCTGCGCAACATCCACCCGTTGGTACTGCCCCAATCTTCCGGGTTTGCGCTGCCGGAGCTTAAGAAAGATATTTTCCTTATCCACGGAAAGCAGTTCCGACACCACCGTCAGTGTTTTCTCCATCCAGCCATCATGCTCCTCTTCGGACATATTATGCCGGCGCTTATATTCCGCCACATATAACTTATCATTATAAAACTCTATACAAAGTGGAAATTCCGGGAGATCATGGTCATAAACCCTGTAACAGGTCACCCCGAGCCGCCGTGCCTGCTTACCCAGGTGTTTATAAACCTTTGTCAATCTGTTCCTGAACATCAGGAATTTTTCTTCTTCCACGCTATATGTTTTTTACGAAATTAGTGGTTTCCCAGAAAATGCTAAAATGTTTGGGAAAGGAGTGGAAGTTTAATAATTTTATTGTTTAATAGTTTAAAAGTTACCATAACGGCGGGGTTCATGAAAATCAGCAGCGGGACTTAATACGATAGTGGTTTACCGCAAATCATTCAGCCAATGAAGCAGCAAACTATAAAACTTTTAAACCTTTAAACTTTTAAACTTCTTAAAACTCTCTCACATGTACGCGGTGGTTGATATAGAGACGACAGGTGGATACGCTTCCGCGAATGGGATCACAGAGATCTGCATTCATGTTTTTGATGGGGAAAAGGTGGTGGATACGTTCCAGTCGCTGATCAACCCCTGTCAGGCCATTCCCCGGTATATCCAGGCGATGACCGGTATTACGGATGAGATGGTGGAAGATGCCCCGAAGTTTGAGGAAGTGGCGGAAGAAGTGTATTCGTTTTTGAAGGACCGTGTTTTTGTAGCGCATAATGTGAATTTTGACCACTCGTTCATAAAAGCGCATCTGCAGGCGGCTGGTTATGATCTGCAGGTAAAGAAGCTTTGTACGGTCAGGTTGAGCAGGAAGATCATTCCGGGGCATGCATCTTATAGTTTGGGAAAGCTTTGCGATGCGCTTGAGATCAGGATCACCGGCCGGCACCGGGCTGGTGGTGATGCTACCGCCACGGCGATCCTGTTTGGAATGCTGATGCAGAAGGACAGGGAGTTTATTGTTAAAAGCCTTGGAAGGAATTCAAAAGAGAATGTACTTCCCCCCAATGTACCGAAAGAACATTTTGATCAGCTGCCGTATACTCCGGGCGTATACTATTTCCATAATGAAAAAGGAAAGATCATTTACGTGGGGAAAGCGAAGAACATACGATACCGGGTGAACAGTCATTTCAGCAATAACTCCGCCAGCAGGCAACGCCAGAATTTCCTGAAGCATACACATGCGATCAGCTTTAAGTCGTGCGGAACAGAATTAATGGCACAGATCCTTGAGTCAACAGAGATCAAAAAGCTATGGCCGATGTTCAACTACTCGCAGAAGAGTGCGGAGAACATGTACGGCATTTTTATGTATGAAGACCGGAATGGTTATCACCGTCTGGCGATAGAAAGAAATAAAAAGCAGTTACGGCCTGTTTATACATTTCATTACCTGACTGAAGGCCATGCGATATTGCGAAAGCTGATCAAAGATCATCAGCTTTGTCCGAAATTGTGTTTTATACAAACTTCAGGAGAATGTGAGGGCATGCGGGAACATTACTGCAACGGGGCCTGCGAACATGCAGAAAATGCCTTGACGTATAATGCGCGTGTTACTGCCGCGATCGGATCATTATCGGGCATACAGGCCTCTTACATGATCATTGACCAGGGCCTGGGATCTTCGGAAAAATCCTGCATACTGGTGTGGGATGGAAAGTTTTATGGAATGGGGTATTTACCGACGGACATCACTGTGATGAATGCAGAATCGTTGAAAGAACTGATCACTCCTTATAAAGAAAATCTTTTTATCAGGAACCTCGTGGCGTCTTATGCGGAACGTTACCCGGATAAGGTAAAGTATTTTGAGGTTTGAGCGCCGTAGTTAGTATCGCAAAGGACACAAAGAAACCGCAAAGGGCGCTAAGATTTTCTTTGCGTTCTCTGCGGTTTCTTAGCGTCCTTTGCGATACTCCTATGCCAGCCATTCGAAATCCTCACTCGTCGGCATTTGGGAGAATACTGCATGCACTTCCTCCGGAGGTGTTGCCAGCTTCCGGCGGGAAAGATCGAGCCAGGCGCCATCAACCGTAATGATCGCTGCAACGGTATCCCCATTCTTCATCACCGTATGCCGGATAGACCAGCGGGAAAAATCTTTCTTTGATCTGATCAGTTGCAGGTTGATCGTCACTTTATCGCCTAACCGGATCTCTCTTTTGAACACGCATTCTTCCCGGAACAAAATGGGGCCGATCTGAAGGCGCTGCATAACGGCAGCGGTCAGGTTATGCTGCTCGAGTGAACTGATACGGCAAAACGCACCCCAGTCGTAATACACCGAGTGGCGCAGGTGAAAATTAGGGTCGAGGTCTGACCAGCGGACCTGAACTTCCTGTATAAAATCTCCCATAGTTGTTGACTTTTACGGTCTTGCGAAATTAACGATTGAAGATGCGAAATACGGCTTACAGCCTTTATTTTTGCTGCTCTAATAGAAAACTTATGAAGCAAATTGCCTTGTCCGCACTCGTGTTAACCTTCGCTGCCACTGTATCGGCTCAAACAACCAAGCCTAAACCGACGGCGAAGCCTGCAGCAAAACCTGCAACAGCTAAGCCCGTTGCAAAACCTGTACCTGCAGCGGCACTGAAAACTCAAACAGACTCAGCCAGCTATGCCATGGGTGTGAGCCTGGCCAGCTTTTATAAGTCACAGGGATTCACCGCTATCAATTCAGCGATCGTGTCAAAAGCGATCAATGATGTGATGGGCAGTAAACCGCTGGTGCTGGATGAAATGGCCTGCAATATGGTGATGAACCAGATCATGACAGACATGCAATCATCCAAATCAAAGCCGAACATTGAAAAAGGCGAAGCATTTCTCCGTCAGAATAAAACAAGAGCAGGTGTGAAAACAACCGCCAGCGGGCTTCAGTATGAGGTGATCACTGAAGGTACCGGTCTTAAGCCAACCGCAGCGGATAGCGTAACCGTCAACTACCGGGGCACACTCGTTGACGGAACCGAATTTGATAATTCCTACAAAAGAGGTGAGCCGATCACCTTCCCGCTCAACCGCGTAATTGCAGGTTGGACAGAAGGCTTACAGTTGATGACTGTTGGATCCAAATACAAATTGTTTATCCCCTATTCATTGGGATATGATATGCGCGATATGGGCACTATTCCCGCAGGCTCTACATTAGTGTTTGAGGTGGAGTTGCTGGATGTGAAGAAAGCACAGTAGAGGGACGATGGCCGATGACCGATGGCAGATGGCCGATGACCGATAGCAGACGCTGCATGCTTAATATAACAATGACAAAGAGGCTGTCTCAAAAAATTTGAGACAGCCTCTTTATTTTAATATTTATCGAAGAACGAAGCCGGGCCCTCGGCCATCAGCCATCGGCCATCGGCCCTCTTCCCTTACTTCAGCCTCTCTTCCACCCATGCCATTGCTTTATGCAATTGTTGTTCCTGGGTGATGTTGGTGTTATCCAGCACGAGTGCGTCCTCAGCCTGGCGGAGAGGGCTTACCTCGCGGTGAGAGTCGATGTAGTCTCTCATTTCAAGGTTTGACTTTACTTCTTCAATGGTGATGTTGGGATTCTTTTCGTAGAGTTCTTTGAACCGGCGTTCGACGCGAACGGCATTGTCGGCGGTCATGAAGATCTTTAGTTCTGCCTTCGGAAACACCACCGTGCCGATGTCACGTCCATCCATCACGATACCCTTTTTCTTTCCCATTTTTTGTTGCTGGGCAACGGCAAATGTTCGGACTTCGCGGATGGCGGCGACGTCGCTGACTTTTTCTGCCACGACCAGATCGCGAATAACGTATTCAACGTTTTCGTCATTCAGGAACATTTCACTGCTCTGGGCTTTTTCATTGAAATGGAAATCGAGATGAATCTCTTTTAAGGCATCTTCCACCTGTTTGGTATCCGTCCAGTCGATATGATTTCTCAGAAAATAAAGTGTGATAGCGCGATACATGGCGCCGCTGTCTACGTAGACGTATCCGAGTTTTTTGGCAAGTTGTTTAGCGAGGGTGCTTTTGCCGCAACTGGACCAGCCGTCGATAGTGATGATGATTTTTTTTGCCACTGGGCAAAGCTAATAGGTTATTGGTGAAAATGGGATAGCGGGGAATATTTTTTGTTAGGTGGCCAGGACACTTGTTCTCATCGCCGTCAGTAGGAACGCGG
>JBEVKW010000100.1:0-29257 GCA_040509495.1 Chitinophagaceae bacterium
AAATTCTTCTTCCAGCAGCTGAACGATTCCCTTCCTTATATGGACGTGGTCATCAGCAATAATAATTCGTAGCATAATACTTTTCGCGTCAGTTCGATTACACCCGGCAGACGCTTGATGCAAAATATCTGATTTCCACGGAAGTGACTGTAGGAGAGGATTTCAATTCGTGTAGATTTTATACTACAAGGAATGACCTTCGACGGTAAATTGCTGAGTACGGCCGCTCGCCGGGTGCGGAATAAGCTTCCCGGAAGAAGGATGATCGTATGATCCTGTAAGGTATCTGGCGTGCGGTCAGCGGTGACCTGCAGCCTTTCTCAAATGATCCCCTTTTCAATCGCATACCTTGTCAGGGCGGCGTTAGACCGGAGATTCATTTTCTCGATGATCCGGGCGCGGTAGGTGCTTACGGTGGTGGAACTGAGTGAAAGCTGCCCGGCAATCTCCGAAACCGATTTTCCGGCAGCAAGCAATTTGAACACGTCAAATTCGCGGTCAGACAACAATTCATGGGGCTGCTGGCCGGAATCGTCGCGGTAGGCATTGGCCAGGCGTTCGGCCACAGTCGGAGTAATAAATTTTTTGCCGAGAAGTACTGTCTGTACGGCTTTTATGATATCGTCGTGAATGGTTTCTTTGCCAAGATAACCTGCAGCGCCGGCCTTCAGCACGCGCAAGGCATACTGATCTTCCGGATACATGCTCATGATCAGAACGGGAACATTAGGAGCAACCTGCTTCAGCTGGCTTAATGCATCGAGTCCGCTCCTGCCAGGCATATTCATATCGCAGATAACAATATCCCATCCATTATTCATTACCTGGGCAACAAGTGTTTCAGCATCGGCAACTTCTCCAACATTCGCCGATGGATACTCTTCCAGAAGGATCTGCTTAAGGCCTTTTCTAACAACTGCGTGATCGTCTGCGATTAAAATGTTCAGCATTTTCATCTATTTTCTTTTTCAAGAACAGGCAGGGGAACAGAAACGTCAACGACTGTTCCTTTCCCTGAAATACCTGTTATGTTATACTCTCCCCCAATCATCAGGGTCCTTTCCTTCATTCCTAATAGCCCAAGGGTCTTTTTCTTACTACTTTCAGCATCAAATCCTTTACCATTGTCTTCAATAGTTAAAAATAGTGTATTCTCTTTTTGCAGCAGCGTTACTATTACCCGTTGCGCGCCAGAATGCCTGGCAACATTCGTAAGAGACTCCTGCAGTATCCGGAACAGTCCAATTTTTACCGGTTCCGGCAACGCCAGCTCGGTTTTGGGCAGGTAACTTTCAAGCTCAATGCCCGATCGTTTTTGAAATTCTTCTATATGCCATTCCATTGCGGCCACCAATCCGAGATCATCCAGCAGGCTTGGCCGGAGTTCGGAAGAGATATGCCGCACTTTTTTTACGGTCGTATCAATCAGCGAAAGCAGTTCTTTCAGTTTGTGCTGGATCGGTTCTGTGGTAGGCTGGAGCTTGCGGTTAAGCCAGGACACATCCATTTTTAGCACCGTCAGTAACTGACCGAGCTCGTCATGGATCTCCCGGGCGATATGCATGCGCTCTTCTTCCCTCACCGTTTGCAGGTGATCGGTAAGCTTCCTGGTCTGTTCATATGCGTCTTTCAGCCGCTCTTCTGCCAGATGCTGCTCAGTTATCTCATTTGCCAGTACAAGCCGCGTTGGCTTTCCTTCGTAATAAATATCGTGTGTCACGATGTCAACGTACAGGATCGTTCCATCTTTCTTTTTGTGGCGCCACGTGCCGGCATAATAAATACCGCGGAACTGACGGTTGGTGTTTGCTTTTAATAACTCGATATCATCGTCGGGGCGCAGATTGAAAATGTCCAGCGCCAGGAATTCGTCTTTTGTATAGCCATACTGTGTTAATGCGGCGGTATTGACCTCCGTGATATGGTATTCCGGCAAACTCAGCATCCACATCGGAAGAGGATTGCTTTCAAAAAGCAGTTTATACTTCTGCTCTGAATTTCGCAGCTTTTCTTCTGCTTTTTTTATCTCCGTAATGTCGATACCTGTTCCCAGTAAGCAGGGTTCGCCTTCATATACGAGCCTGACAGCTTTAAAATAATAGGGAATTCTGTGGCCCTCGCGCGAAATGAAATGCGCTTCCGCATCATTCATTCCTTTTTCAAATACACCCATTATCCTGTTCGTGATATACTCCCTTTCATCTCCCGGAAAAAACTGGGCAGGATGCATCCGGGCGATTTCTTCACCGGAGTAACCTGTTACCAACTCAAACTGCTTGTTCCACTTTATGAACTTTCCATGCTGATCGTAGAAATAAAATACGCCGGGTAAACTGTCTATCAGCTTATCTGCAAGATCTCTCGCCTCCGTGATCTCCTTCGCGGCACGTTTCTTATCCGTGATATCACGGATAAACACCGACAAGCCTTTAGGTGACGGATAAATGTGATTTTCCTGCCACAGCTGGAGCGGCTCATAGTAGTCTGTATTACTGATATACTGCTGCTGCGCCATCGCATCATTGAATGCCTTATAGGTGGCTGAACCAACGGCTGCCGGGAACACCTCCCAGATCTGTTTGCCAATAAGGGACGCAGGTTCCATGTGTACCAGCTGACCTGCTTTTGTATTCATATATGTATACCGGAAATTCTCATCCAGGGCAATAAATCCGTCTGTGATCCTTTCAAAGATATCTGTGATCTCAGCAGTTTTTTCATGTACCTGCCGGCTGAGTTCTTCATTGAAGGATTTGAGTGTATTCTCCAGCAGCTTCCGGGCAGTTACGTCACGGATAAAACCGATGAATTGCCGCTGATCCTCCTGCAGTAAAGGCGAGATCCGGAGAGACACATCAACGAGGGAGCCATTTTTTCGCAAAGCACGCAGGTCAAAAGTTTTTCCGGGGATATCACCATCACCCGCCAGCATGAACTGTTTCATGTTGTTCTGATGCTCCATCCGCGAGTCTTCCGGGATGATGATATCGTAAAGCGATTGCCTGATGGCCTCGTCATCGGTCCAGCCAAAGATCTGCTTTGCCTGTTTGTTCCAGCGGATAATAGTGCCGTTCTCGTCGATCACGACGATCGCATCAGGAGCATTATCGAAGATCGCCCGCGTATGAGCCTCGTTTGTCCGGAGCAAATTCTCCGCCTCATGTTCCTGTACCTCCCGCCGATTCATGGAGACGGTGTTATACCATGTAATGGCAACAAAGATCAGGATGGTTGCCGCAGCATATAACACCAAACCAAAATCATGGCTGTAAACACCGGCAGATTGACCCCATCCTCTCAGCAGGCCGAGGCCTGCCGGGATAATGATCGCAGCGGGAATGAGCAGCCGCGCTGTTCTGCTTCCGTTAAGCGATGACGTGAACTCCTTCATGAACCCGGCATCGGGATTCGAAAAGAACACAGCCGTGGCAAAAAGAAAAAAGCAAATGGCCGTATTCAAAGCCATCGCCAGGTAGTTGAACACTCCGTAAAACTCGTCTACCTGGTAAAGATATCCCAGAAGGGAAAGAAGACTTATCAGACCAATGATCAGCGCAACATAGTGAGCAAACATCCTTCCTTTCCGGCTTTCATAATGCAGCGAAAGAAGGGCAATTCCGGTTAGAAAAAAACAGGTTGCCGTATTCGGCGCCATGCGGTTTGGAGAGGCGGGGTTAAGATTGCTATCTGCCCCTCCGCTGAACAGCAGGTTATCAGGCCTTATGCCAGTATCTGCAATAAAATTCAACAAAATAATGGCCGCGATAAGGGTGATGACACCTGCAAAAATATTGCCCAGCAGATTCATCCTGCCGTCTTTTCGCTGCCCGCGCGTTCTCCATAAAAAAGACAGGCAGGCAAGGATAAAACAGAGAGCAGACATCGGGTTCATCGCCACTGTATGTGCTGACAGGCTTTTAAGGATGTCGACATCAAAGTTCCAGCCGATAAGCACCAGCGCAGCGATCAGGCTGATACCACCGATCAGGTAGCCAGACCATCGTCTCAAGCGTTGCTGTATGGGTAAATCCGGCGGTAATTGCATAGATCAATTTTATGGCGATCTCACAAGCTAACAATATACAGGCACGTAACCTGCTCCCCAATACTGGATGGGAAACAGAGCACGCATCAATCAGTACAACAATCTTCATTGCTGTGATTGTCAAAATGCTTTCCGCAAGGATAACGGGCACGGTTTCGGCAGAACATGCTAACCGCCTTTCATTCTTGCAGTTACCTGTAGGTTTCAGAGATGAAAGTAAATGAAAAAGAGGTTTTTACAGAGGTTTCACAGCTAAAAATTGTAAGAGAATAAAATTTAAGGCAATACTCTTACACAAAAATTGACCTCCTGCAAGCACGAAATTATTTTAGCAGATCAGTCACCACAAAAATGGGTCAGTCAACGCGGGGAAACGACACTGTCAGCGTACATCCGTCCCCGGGTGCTGCTGTTACTTCAACTGTTCCGTTATAGAATTCAGATCGTTCGCGGATGTTGGAAAAACCGATGCCCTGGTAAGTCTGCCTTGGATCAAACCCGTTCCCATTGTCCTGGATAACCAGCCGAACCCCGTTGTCACTATAACAAAGGGTGATCTGGGTGAGAGAGGCCTGACTGTGTTTCAGGATATTTTTCAATTGTTCCTGTACGATACGGAAGATCGTGATCTTTTTTCCGGCCGACAATGTTTCGATATCCCCGTCATACCTGAATTGGATTTTCATTCCTCCGGCCAGTTGTACATCGCGGACCAGCGACTGGATATTACCGGTAAGGCTTTCTTCTTTTAGTTGCGGAGCCACCAGTTCCTTGGAGAGCTTACGAATTTCTTCGATGGCGAGTGAGATATAATCGAATCCTTTGTCTTTGAACTCCTGTTGATCGTCACGGCAAACCTGTATTTTATCGATAAATAATTTAGCCGTGAGAAGGATCTGGTTTACGTTGTCATGCAGTTCGTGACCGATGCGCGTCTTTTCTTTCTCCTGTGCGCGGATCACTGTTTCAGCGATTTCTTTCTGCCGCTGAAGCCGTTCATCTGCCAGCTCATTTTGCAGTTGTTTCAGTGGAGAGATATCCTGAAGAGAACCGATCATTTTGACCGGCAGGCCATTTTCATATACAACAAAGCCTTTATCCTGTACGTGTTTGTATGATCCGTCGGCGCATTTAAAGCGGTATTCATCTTCCCAGGATTTACGGTAATGATCGGTGGCGTCCTTCACCTTGTCGGAAACCCGGTCCCGGTCTTCCGGATGAATACGTCGGAGCCACCACGACAATCCTTTCGAATTGTCCCACTGGTATCCGATCATTTCCATCAGTGTTTCATTCCGGAAGATCTGCCCGGTCTGCATATCCCATTCCCAGATCGCGTCGGAAGTAGCCCTTGTCAGGTAAACGATGCGTTCTTTTGCGCTGCGGAGTTCTTTTTCCAGCGTGGTGGTTTCGGGTACGTTCACGGCCTGACCCGCCAGTAAAAGTTTTCCGGAATGCGGGCATGCGATCGGAAAGATGCTGATCTGAAAATTAAATGAATTTCCATTCACCCATTGAACCTGTTTGGTAAGGTTTACGGATGCTTTGGTTACAGCAGCCTGAATGTGTTTTTGAAATACTGCGCGAAGAAAGGTCGGCGGAATAAAGGTCTTGACCCGCCTGCCAATACAAGATTCGGCATTCAGATTAAAGTGCTTGAAAAAAGATTCGCTGGCTGAGACAAGGTTCGTTTGTTCGTCTATAACCCAGGCCAGGTTAAGTGGATGCGGCATACGATATTGGACAGTGATTGTGATACTTGGTCTTGGCTTTCAGTCTTTATGGTAAGCCAGCTGAATTTTCCGCACCTTGATGATTTGTTGAATGCTCGCTTTACAGCGTTGCATCCTCATGGTGGCGAACAGCCATTGTAAATCCGACAAATGGATCAACAATGGCCGTGACAGGATGCTGTCCGTAAGCGACGGGCTTTGCCCGCTATTTACAGCGAATAAGGTTTAAGCACTAAGAAAGATAAAAAAATCCCTTGAAACAAGCGATCCATTGCATTTCATCCAAAAAATCTACACTTATTTTTGAATTTAAGAATAAACTCTTAGTGACATTAATTGATTACACGGTTGGATGTATAGTTAATGAGGGATAGTTGCGAAGCAACGGTTCAAAGGGTTCGGAAAAAAATGCTGTGTGCGCTGGCCGCGAATGTACTTTGTCGCAGAATCCGGTGGCAACAGGATATTTCCGCTTATCAGCATTCATCTCCCGTTTCTCCCGTTTCGTCCGTTAAGTTTTGTTTGGGCAGGCCGGGCCGCTATCTTTGTGGTCCTTCAAGCAATGCATATGATTATCTGCTAAGGTTCGCCCCCATTGTAACAGAACCTGAAAATACTGGCTTCCCGATAAACATCCGCCCCACGGCGTGATAAATCATTCTATTCAAATTTTTTTTAAATGCCTCAAGTAATAAATTCTGTCAGGGCGAAGAATGCCTTTGATTTTATAATACGCGCCATCCGCGGTGAAGAGATGGATTATACAACCGGCAGCCTGCGCAAAGCAGTGTTCATGCTGGCTATCCCGATGATGATTGAAATGATCATGGAATCGGTTTTTGCATTGGTCGATCTGTATTTTGTTGGACACCTGGAAGATAGCAGTCATGCAATACAAACCGTTGGTCTGACTGAATCTGTTCTCACAATCATCTATTCCCTGGCTGTAGGAATGAGCATGGCCGCCACGGCGACAGTAGCGCGCCGGGTGGGTGAAAAGAACCCTGGAGCAGCGGGTCATGCAGCGATGCAATCTTTGGTAATAGCATTCGGTGTATCAGCATTGGTGAGTGTGGCGGGATTCATTTTCGCCACGGATATCCTTCTATTGATGGGTGCTTCTGCCGAGACCGCAGAAAAGGGAACCACCTTTGTGCGGATCATGATGGCCGGCAGTCTGGTGATCGTGTTATTATTCCTTATCAACGGGATCTTTCGCGGAGCGGGTAATGCCGCGATTGCGATGAAGAGCCTGATGGTGGCGAATATCTGTAATATCATCCTTTGTCCATTATTAATACGCGGGTTTGGCCCCATTCCCGCCATGGGACTGAATGGCGCAGCGATTGCGACAACGATCGGGCGCGGCATTGGCGTATGTTATCAGCTATACCATCTCTTTGGCAAGAAGAACAGCCTCCAGCTTTCTTCCAGGCACTGGAAAATCGATCTATCGGTGATCCGTTCGCTGATCAAAATTGCAACACCGGCCATCTTTCAGTTTCTGATCGCATCCTGCAGTTGGATCTTCCTGGCAAATCTGGTGGCCACTACAGGCGGAGAGAATGCATCCGCGGGATATCAGACTGCCCTGCGCCTGATGATGTTCTTCATTTTACCGGCATGGGGCATGAGTAATGCCGCAGCAACGCTGGTGGGACAAAATCTCGGGGCCCGGCAGCCCGAACGGGCTGAGGCCGCCGTATTGAAGACCATGAAGTACAATATTATATTCATGGCCGTGGTAACCATCCTATTTTTTGTATTGGGAGATTGGTTCGTTTCTTTCTTCACACCAGATCTGCACGTCCGTGAACAGGCTGTGAAAGCAGTGCATATCATCAGTACCGGGTATATATTCTATGGAATGGGAATGGTGCTGATCAATACATTTAACGGAGCAGGGGATACCTGGACGCCGACATGGGTGAACATTTTCGGATTCTGGCTTTTTCAGATCCCGTTCGCTTACCTGCTGGCAAAATATTTTGCCTATGGTCCAACGGGCGTTTTCATTGCCGTACCTGTAGCGGAGACCCTGATCTCGATCGCTTCCTTTATCTTATTCAGGAGAGGCAGATGGAAGAAGGTCACGGTGTAAGTGGATAAGCCCAACCATTATTAATCGTATACTGTTATAGCGGCGCAACAAATTTTGCGTCGCTATATTTTTTTGGGCAGTTGACTGAAATAGACCTCTAACAGGCATCGAATTTTTTTATCAACTTCAACCCATGCAAAATCAACGGTGATATATACCTGAACGTTGTTGTATTTTTTCTTTTGTGCATGCGTATATATGCGAAATACGAATAAAAACCAAACTTTCTTTCTTGCTTTAGCGTGTTGGCCATACTATTTTAGCAATCACCGCGTTTAATAACACGAAATCCGTATCGAATTGAAAAACACACTGACAACAACCCTCTATTGTCTGTGCTTTGCAGCCCTTTCCTTATCGTGGAAACCTGCTGCGAACGCCAGCAACAGCACTGAAAAACCCTCCGACGTTCATAACGCCGGGAGTTCTGCCGCCAGTGCAAAAATTCATTCCCTTTACGTATCGATGGATTTACACGCCATGGGTCTTTCTGAAGAAGCTTTTTCCTATGCCTGCAAAGGATATGAGAACATGCTTGAGAAAAGATTGATCTCAAAAGAAGGTTACCTGATGATCTGCGATTTTAGCCAGTCGTCTGCAAAAAAGCGCATGTATATCATAGATATGGAAAACCAGGAACTGGTAAAGAATACGTATGTAGCGCATGGCAAAAACTCCGGTGGTGAATATGCGCGTGCATTTTCAAACAGGAATGGCTCATTGCAAAGCAGTCTTGGTTTTTATGTAACTAAACAAACTTATTACGGAGAGCATGGTTTATCTCTTCGCGTGAATGGCGTGGAAAAAGGAGTGAATGATAAGGCATATGCACGCGCGATTGTTGTGCATGGCGCGAACTATATCGGTAGCCAGAAAAAAGGCCGCAGCTTCGGATGTCCTGCAGTGCCACAACAGGAAAGTGCAGAGATCATCAATACGATGAAAGAGGGTCATTGCATCTTTATCTATCATCCCTCAAAGAAATATTTATCTACATCGAAGATATTGAACGACTGATTGGACCCAAGACAACAAGGATGGACAAACAACAGCCCTAACCTTTCACGGTTGGGCTTTTTTATTTTATGTTATGCCTGGAAACAGGAGAGAGAGAGAGAGTAATGTTGGCGGCCTCTTGAACCCATTCTATTTTTGCAAGCGCCTAAGCAGGCACTGCCGGTTGAAAGGCAGCTATTCATATTCCTTCACGCACTTCATTTAGTCTTTATTTTTTCTTCGCGGCCTTCTTCCTCGCATTCTTCTTCTGTGTCTCGATCTGCCTGATCGCCTCTTCTTCAGTGGTCGTTTCAAACATCGTCGTCAGTTCAGATAGCGGAATATTAAAGCCGGCAGCAATGGACACCAGTGTGGTAAATTGAGGATCTTTTTTTCCGGAAGAAATTTTCTGAACGATATAGTATTCTATATCTGCACTGATACCGAGCTGGCGAAGACTGTCAACATTCTCTCCGGAAGCATCCTGCATATTCTGCAACAGGAGCTTTTGCAATGCGAGCCCTAGTCTGTGCCGGACAATCAATTTCTGGTGATCGTTCATGGAGGCTCAAAGTCGAGCCATTCACATTTCTTTTTGACGTTCGTACGAATACCAGTCCCGACAAATCCTTATCTTTAGTAACACCGGTTGAACGGCGGTATTACACACTGACCCGGAACGAAATAAGGAACAAAACGACTTGCCGGCTGCGGTGAGTTAGTAACTCATTTATCATCGTTAATCATTTTTCATTGCCGGTAAAGCGTGGCGATACAGGAATCTTGTCTCTTCAACAGCCCAACGATGAAGATGAAGCTGTGTTCAATCAACAGTTTCGTGAGCACTTCCGTGCCCTGTCCTTTTTTGCCTGTTCCATCATTGGTGAGGACCTTTATGCACAGGATATCGTACAGGAATGTTTTATCAGAATATGGAACCGGCGACACCTGTTGAAGGATCTGGCCGAATTGAAATCTTACCTGTATTCCGCTGTAAAAAACGCTTGCATTAATTACCTGCGAACGCAAAACGTTCGTAAAAGAAAGCAAGAAAAATTCCTGGAGCTTACGAACGGGCAGGTTTCAACATCGATGGATGTGGATATCATCAGGGCAGAAGTGATACGGGAATTAAATGATCGGATAGACCAATTGCCGGATAAGATGCGGGAAGTAGTCCGCCTTTACTATTTCGAAGGAAAAAAATCAGGCGAGATAGGCAAACTCTTGCAAAAGAGCCCGGATACAGTCCAACATCAACGTAAATCAGCCTTGCGTTTACTCAGAGACATGAAAAGTCTAATATTTTGCTAGAAAATACTTCTATAGCAGGTGGCGGTTTCTGCTTATTGAAGTGTGACAGGTTAAGGAAGCAAACTCAGCCTCAAAAAATATGAAAGCCGGAAACTCATCTACAGGTTTCGGAGATTTAAGGCAGCAGGAGCGTATCGCATACCTGTTGGCCGCCCATTTCTCCCATGATCTGAATGATCAGGAGGAACAGGAGCTTGCCCGGTGGATCGCGGCGGACAGCCTTAATCAGCAACTTTTCGAAGAGCTGTGTAATGAAGACCAGATCTCGGCATACCTGAAATGGTATGGTACAGTAAATGTAGAGAGCCGGCTGGAAGAAACAAGGAAAAAGCTTGCACGCAAAAAGATAATGCCAGCTACGGAACGTTGGAAATATGTGGCCGCCGCTATAGTGATCATTGGAGGAATAGCTATATTCTTTTGGAAACTGTCTGGCCCCGTATCGAAACCCGCTGCGATCATTCCTCTGAAGTCTGAAGGTAAATACCCGGTATTGAAGACGGGCATCAACGCCCCCGCCATTTTTCTGCAGGACAGGGATACACTTATCGCGAAGGGAATAAGTTTCCGGGACGGAGTACTTGTGTACAGCAATAACGAAACTCGCGAACAACATCAGGTCATTGTTCCCCGGAAAGCATTGGCAAAGATCGCCCTCGCAGATGAAACCCGGGTTTGGCTGAACGACGCCTCGTCGATAAGTTATCCGGCTTCCTTTGCCGGACCAACGCGGGAAGTAACGGTGACCGGCGAAACCTATTTCGAAATAGCAAAAGACGCAGCCAGGCCGTTCATCGTTGCCGTGAATGATATCAGGATAACGGCAACCGGAACGGCTTTCAATATCAAAGCCTATCCCGGAATGCCGGTAAACATTTCACTTACGGAAGGCTCCGCAAAAGTTGCTGGCAACGGCCAGTCAAAAGATCTGCGCACAAAAGAACATTTGCAGATCACCACCTCCGGAAACTGGAGGGTAACAAAAATGGAGGAGGCAGATCCGGTGGCCTGGAAAAACAATAAGCTGATGTTGAAAGACGCTAACGCTGTAGAATTGAAACAAGACCTCGAACGTTGGTTCGACGTAACAGTTATTCTAAAAGATACGATCGATAAGCATTTCAATGGCACCTTTCCCCGGGATATAAACCTTATGAGACTGCTGGAAACGCTTGAAAAGACAAACGATATCCGTTTCCATGTAGATGGAAACCGTATAACGGTGCTTAAGTAGTCGTTTGATCTGGACGCATCGTCAGCTCCTCATAGTGTAGACAAATCAACGGACTGCTGGAAGATATCGCATTCTCTACTTAATATTTGGTATTGCTCACTGTTTCCTGTTAGCCGATTTTTACCGGACAAACAATAAACATGAAACACGCACTCATCGCCCTGCTGGCTCTTCTTATACTCAACAGCTGCAGCAAGTCAGATAAAAAGGTTGACGAACCTACCCGGTCGGAAGTGACAACGCCACCATCTTCTCTGGGGTTAAACAGTTTTTATAAAAAATATCTTGATGCGGGCGGCATTCCGGTGATTAGTTCTGCACAGGTAGCAGATGATGCGCTGGTAAGAGCCAGGGATATCATTAACAGTATGGTAAGTAAGATCCCTGCAGAAAAGCAGAAGATGATACTCAATAAACTGCGCGTCGGTATTATTGGTGTGAATGAGAAGCCAACTGATATGCCCGAGTATGCGGATCTCTACACCGCGTTTCCCGGCACAGACTGGAACAACAGAGCCCGGGCATATGGCGCCACGATAGCACGTCCGCTTACAACGAACTGTGAAGAAAACATGCTTTGTAAAGGAACGGGTGACCGGTACAAAGGGGAAGAGATCCTCACACATGAGTTCGCTCATGCGATCCATGAGCTGGGTATCCGGTTTACCACGCCAGGCTTTGATGCACAATTACAGGCAGCTTTTAATAATGCTGTTTCAAAGAACCTCTGGACAAATACATACGCAGGCGGCGACGTCCGTGAGTATTGGGCAGAAGGAGTACAATGTTGGTTCAATTGCAACCTCGAGGCGATCCCAACGAATGGCGTACACAACCAGATCAATACAAGAGCCGAATTGAAAACATACGATCCCTCTTTACATGATCTGGTCAGTAAATTCTTTACAAGTGATGACAAAAAACATGGTTGTTACTGATGCTTCACAACCGGGAAAGGATTGACGCAACAAGTATCTTCTTGATCGATCAAGTGGGGCATGTGAAGAGTAATTAAATTTATAACAACCCCTAAAAAGCAACATCCATTTTTAGCCGAAGGCGAAATGGATGTTGCTTTTTAGGGGTTTCGTCTTATTGTTTACTATTGTATAATCCTGCAGCTTTGTTTAAGCCATCCACCAGTCTTTCTTTCAACCGGCCACTTGAAATATAAGATCAGGAATTGTCCTGTTTCGATGAGACGTCTTCCACCCGCCGTGGTCGAGTGGCTTCTACCGCTGAAATTAACGCGATAAAAAACGACGGAATAATTTAAAACCCTAACTCCGCTACCGGGTCCCAAAAATACTTTTCAAACCCCACAATCTTATTATCCTCCACCTTCACTCCCTCCTTCTTCAATAACATCTCCATCTTATTCCCTCCAAAGTGGGCCGCCGCACTTAAAATACCCAGCCTGTTCACTACGCGATGCGCCGGCACTGCTGGCTTAACCTTTCCCGCACCATTCATTGCCCACCCAACCATTCTTGCAGATAGCTTAGTGCCCAGACAGGCAGCGATAGCGCCATACGAAGTGACTTTTCCCTTTGGGATCTGACGGGCTACTTCATAAACCAGTTCAAAGAAGTTCTCGTCACGTTTGCCGGAGGGTTTAACGGTTTTTAATTTTCCACCAGCTTTCTTCTTCGTAGCCATAGGCATTGTTGGAGAGTTGAATATGATACAATAACGAATGAACTAATCTTCCGCCTTTTTACCGGCGTTTCTTTCTGCTGCCCTTTGTTTCAGCAACTCGGATCTTTTGGGTTCAAATACATTTTCATAATCAAACGGACAATGTTTGCACCCATTGCCGCAGCAATATCCCCTTGCCAGATGAAACTTTTCTGTCAGTACAAAACGGCCCTGTTCATTTTTGTAATAATGTTCACCCTCAATCCACTGTTGCATCTTTCAGGATTTGTTTCAGTTCATCATCCTTTTCCTTTCCGGGTAGAATGGCCGGTAACGAAAAGCTGAGATAATGAATGCGGTTGCTTTGTGCAATATCCAGTGATTCGTAATGTGTTTTGATCTTCAGGTCTTCGGTTAATGCGGACTGCTTGTATACGTTGTCGTAATCGGTATGCAGGGTACAGCCGAACATCTCAATCACAAGTTTGGTGAACTGGTATAGTTCGGGACTATCGGTTTTGAGATGTATTTTTCCGCCGGGAATCAGCACTTGCTGATACAGTCGCAGGAACTTCGGATGTGTCAGACGTTTTTTTGTTTTGGACCACCGCAGTTGCGGGTCCGGGAACGTGATCCAGATCTCCTCAATTTCACCAGGCGCAAAATATTCACCTATCTTATCGATATGCGTCCGGAGAAAGCCGATGTTCGTCAGTTGATTCTGCAATGCCTTTTTCGCTCCTACCCAGATCCGGTTCCCTTTCAGGTCAACACCGATGAAATTCCTGGAAGGGTATAGCAATCCGAGGCCAACCGCGTATTCTCCTTTACCACACGCAAGCTCGAGCGTAATGCCATTTTTATTATTAAAAAAACTGTCCCACTTGCCCGCCATATCTTCTGGATATTGCAGCACATTCGGAAATCCTTTCAGCTCTTCAAATCGAACTAATTTTTTTTGTCCCATGAGGCTGCAAAGTTACGGGTTTGCAAAATCCATTCTTGATGGCACTGGGTTTGAACTATACGTTATAGCAAAATCGATTGTTTAATAAAATTACATGTATGAAAATCAATCAATTAAGAACGGCAATACAGGGAATGGCTACTGTATTTGGATTTTCCCTGGTGATGGTTGCCTGCAATAACTCAGATGAATCGGCAAATAATTCCACAACAGCTAATGGCGAATCAGCTGCTACGGATACCATGAATACCAGTACTACCGCTAATGGCGCAGGTACAACAACGCCAGCCACAGGAGGCTCAACCGCCGTTGCGAAGAAAAAAGGCCGGGCCTCAGCCGCTGCAATGCAGGCGGAGGATGAAAAAGTAAAAATTGAGAAAGATAAGTCCGGCATCTATACCCGTGCAGAAGTTGCTCCTTCTTATGCCGGCGGGTATGCAAATATCGAAAGCTACATCCAGGATAATATCGAGTACCCTCAAAATGCAATAGATAATAGTATTGAAGGAACGGTACAGGTGCAATTTGCTGTGGATGAAAATGGCAAAGTGACCAATGTATCTACCATCGGAAACAAATTAGGATATGGTTTGGAAGAAGAAGCCATCAAGGTGGTTTCTAACATGCCTAAGTGGACGCCTGGCCAGGTTAAAGGCAAGAAAGTAAAAACCTGGAGAACACTCCCCATTTCTTATCAACTTGAATCCTGACCCTGATAAACTCTTCGAAATAAGAGTTGAGGATGTGTAGAAAGAATGAAGCCCGGTTTTGACCGGGCTTCGTTTTATACGTTATTTTTCTCTCCCTTAAAATTTTACCAGTAAGCCGGCGCCTACTACAGATTTAAGCTGCGTTCTCGCTCCTTCTTTATTTGCCCCGAATAAACGGACATCGTCATCATAGATCATGTCCAGGCTATATGTCAGAGAAAGGATACGCGTAAGTTTTACGTTGAGCACGTTTGTAAAAAAAACGTCTACATTTTTTGCTTTCGACTTGTAGTTGGAGAACAGGTCCAGACGCCCTTTATAACTCAAGATCTTATTGAAATCTTTTACATAGTTGGCAGACGCGAATGCACCGATCTCATTGCGGGAATGCTTTCCAGGATCCACGCCGTAATCGCCGCGGCTTGACAATGTATCGTCCAGAACGATCGTCCAGCGTGAAGTTAACGGCGATATAAAAAAGGAAAATGAAGGAGCTGGTTTATAATCAAAACCGGGGCTGACTAATACGTAAGCAGGAGACAGGATCGTAGAAGCAAAGGTCCGGGAATCATTTGCGTAAGTGTAGCCATCAAAAAACTGCGACCGGAAGTTGACTAGTCCGGACAAATTCCATTTCGGGCCTAATGCATACCCATATTTGGACAGGATATCGATCCTGTCGTCATTTTTACGCGATCCAAGGCTGGTGGTGTTCACGTAACCAAGATTGAAGTCGAGCGTATTATCCCAGCTATGTTTTCCATTTTTATAGAAGCCGTAAAGGTTCAGCACGGTATTAACCGCGAGCGAGAAATCATCGCCACCCGCAGCCCAGTTACTCAATGATCCCTGTGAGATATTGAGGCCAACACTTCCTCCTTTTTTCCATTTCTTTTGTGTAGTGTCAGCTGCATCTTTTGCGATGCTTCTTTCAGCATCTGCCTTTAACGCTTTGATGGTCTTATCCTGTGCAATAGTTACGGTTGTAATACCACAGATCATAAAAAGTGCAAAAACTCGTCTCATAAAAAAACTGATTTTGCGCAAAAATAAGGGATGAGTGAGAAAATTTATCAGGGTTGTAACTGCCAACTCAGCATGCCTGAATGAGGCTATACATCGCGGAATCAAAAGCTCCTATAGCGGAGAGATTTTATCAAGCGGGAGCCGACGATTTTTATGACCTCAGATGTTACTATTATTATTAAGGCAGCTATCAATGGAAGATTGTTTATATCACCAGGCGCTTTTTACTGAAACAGATTTTCGTTGGTGAATGCCCACCTAGCACCAGTCCGACCGGAAGAATAATAAGCCTTTTTCATATCGATGCAAAAGCGACGAATTTTCGATCAGCCCTGACTTGTAAGCTTCTTCCACCATTAAATCCCGCAACCTCCTGGAGCCGTGAAATATTACCGACTAACATAATGGTGAACCCTGGCGCTGATCGACTTCATTGCAGCAGAACATCGTTTCTTTCACTTGCGAACAGGGTATAAAACAGGGCTTCCCGGCCAAATTAAAAAATTCGATCGGGAAGAATCTCTGATGCTACTAATAAACTTCCTTAGCCGGGTTTATCAGGCTACGGATCAAAAACGGATTACGTTCTGACACAAACGTATTCAGGTATATATTGGTGGATAATTAGTAGATTGATCGTTTCAGTAGTATCGTTGCGCAATGCATGATTGATGCTGTGTATCTGGATTGCAAAGCACTCATAGATCGTATACAAGTTACGAAGATAAATAAGCGAAGTCCATACCCTGAGCACGGTATAATTGTTTTGATGATTGGCAATAATGTTCCACCATATTTAAATAAGTTCTCTGGATAGGACAATTATAGGGGCTGCATATTGAGCCCGATGCAGAGATTTTAACTGTATGGTAAAGGATGTTTCGGTCTTGATCAGGTAATGAAGGAGTACAAACCCGGCCAACCGGCAGTGCCGGCCGCAGTTCGACTGCGCACACAAATATTTAGACAGACCTCTCCGTATCCCGGCCGGGGGCGAAGAGTAGATTTATGTTCTTCTATCTTCTGACAAATTCGGTATATGGTTCGCTTACTGAGAAAGTTTGCCGATTAACTAACGCAATTGCCTACTGCCTGCGTTTTCGACTGTAGTTTCTCCAGTCCGCTTTCAGACAATTTTCAATTTTTGTATTTGTTTCTTTCTATCTATTCACTTTTTAATTTTTTAGAATTTTTTCTGGCTACCAATAATAAGATAGTGTGCCTCCACCTATAGCGGACACCCCCCTCCCCCCGTCCGCCATAGGCGGAGACAAACTAAATAAGATATCTCGCTGTAAAGATCACCCGGACGACAACCATAGCCATGGGTAAAACACAAAACTTCAGGAGAAAATAACGGGAAAAACCTGCGGGAAAAAGATCAGCGGAATCTCTGTTTTTTAGTAACACGTAATAACATCATTCATATCTGTGAAGGAAAGAACAATAAAATGTTCAAGGCTTGAAATAGCCACAATAGGGAATGATTAAAAGTGTGGTAAAAAGCAGTAAGAGTTGAAGTGCAACCATAGATCTCGAGCAGCTGTATATTTAAGTTGAGAGCAGATGCGATGCAGTATTCGTCCGGACAATTACCCGTATGTTTTCTCTTCTATAAAACGTGCATGGGCAAGCCAGCAGTCAAACATCATAGCTCTGTAAGGACAAGGTCTGCGCGTATCATGCTTGTATCAGCTTGCACAGCGCGGGGAATAGGTTGATAATGCTGCCGAGACGGGGATAAGAAACTAAACGCTTCATTACTTTGATATCAGCTGTGGTCTTGAGATTGGTTTGATCTGGAAGTACGTTCCCGGAACATCTTGAAGCTGTAAATAAAATTGCCAGTCTGGAAAGACCGGCAAACACGTACCTAAAACCAAATGTAAATCGTTGTTTAATTTCGCTGTGAGTATGGCAAAAAAAGGCCCGTCCGCAAAGGAGGACAGGCAAACAATCACAATCACATGAGAAAAATAAAACCGGAATGATCCGGAATCGCTGTAGGGGGAGGAGTCGAACCTCCACGGAGCAGTTAGCCTTAGCACAAAGAGTTAGTGGTCAATCCTGGTCGGCCTGACGGTCGGCTCTATGCTATGTTTGTCCTGTTATCTCCACCCTCGAGACGAGAGGGCATGTCTGCCAAAAATTTCATCACCCCACAGTATAATAAGCGCTTTACATTCAACTTATCTTGCTCAGGATGCTGCCGGACCAACCCGCAGCACTTTAAGCGAAGAATGCATTGCTTTAAAGAACTTGATAGAACAAAATTAAGGGAAACGGCTATTTGATTCAAAGTTTTTCAAGAAATATTTTGAAAATATAGATAAATTTCAAATATTTGATGATATAACCTTAAAGTATCAAAAATAGACTTCAAAAATGAGTGCCAAATTGAATCTTGACAAACTTGATCTGGACATCATTCATCACATGATGGAGAATGCTGAAATATCTTATGCCGACCTGGGCAAAAAGCTATTTGTTTCGGGCGGAACGATACATGTTCGTATCAAAAAACTCCAGGAAGCGAAAGTAGTTAAAGGTACTAAACTCTCTGCAGACCTGAAACTATTGGGTTATGATGTAATCGCCTTTATCGGCATTTATCTGAAAGAAAGTTCCTTGTACGATGCCGTAGCAAAAGAACTTCAGAAAATCCCGGAGATCGTAAGGTTGAATTACACAACCGGAAACTACAGCATGTTTGCTGAGATCGTCTGTAAAGACATTTCCCAGCTGCGCTATGTACTGCATGATCAGCTGCAAAAGATCAAAGGAATTGAACGAACGGAAACATTTATCTCACTTGAAGAAAGTTTCAACCGGAATGTAAAAGTTGCGAGCTGATGACAAGCCGTGCCAGCTTCTATTCTTCTCTTGTATGGATGATCGTGCTGAATGTACTGATCAAACCTGTATGGATCTTTGGCATCGACCGGCAGGTGCAAAACCACGTTGGTGTCGAACAATATGGTACTTACTTTTCACTGTTCAATCTTTCCGTCGTCTTTGCCTTTCTACTCGATTGGGGCCTTACCACCTATGTCAACCGCCAGTTAGCGATGCAAACGCCTGCAGGCTCCGCAGCCCCCAGCTCACTTTTACTCGCCAAACTGCTGTTTAGTGTCCTGTATGCGGCCATTGTATCTATCGCTGCCTGGATTACAAATGTTCAGCATTGGGATATCGTACTTTATGTAATACTGATCCAGGTCCTTTATTCATTCCTTCTCTTCCTTCGTGCTGTTATCACTGCAAAACAATTTTTTAAGATTGATGCATGGCTGTCGGTCATTGATAAATCGCTTATGCTGATCATTGCCGGCGCTCTGCTTTATATTCCGTCTTTCAACGGGGTACTGACCATCGCGGTCTTTGCGTGGATACAGGCCGCTTGTCTCGCGGTCGCGTCATTCATTGCAATGATATGCATTTGGCAAAAAGGATTACTGCATCATCTGCGCCTCTCCGGGTTGCCATCGATCAATACTTTCCGTCAGGCATTTCCCTTTGCATTGGTGGTGTTATTGATGTCCCTTCATTCCAGGATCGATGCATTTCTCCTGGAACTCATCAATTCGAATGGCGCTTATGAAACAGGGTTATACGCAGGCGCTTATCGCTTGCTTGATGCGGCAAACATGGTCGGTGCGCTGACGTCTGCTTTTCTGCTTCCGTATATCGTAAAAAAATGGAGCAATAAAGAAGATATCAACGATGTCATTCTATCCGGACGGCATTTCCTCGTAATGCTGGCTGTCGGTCTCGCAACCATCGCATTTTTCATGGGCGACCGGATCCAGACATTACTTTATCACCACAGCGATGAAAAATCAGTGGAAGTGTTGCAATGGTGCTTACCGGCATTGATCGGTTACGCCATTACACATATTTATGGAACAGTACTTACTGCCACCGGGCATATAAGGCTTTTTTGCCTGATTGTTTCGGTAGCAGCATTGTTGAATATTGTTTTAAACCTTCTGCTGATACCGCGGTACGGAGCAATTGGCTGTTGTCTGTCGGCTCTTTGCAGCCAGGGCATGGGCTGTATCGGTGTAATGTACTTCGCATGTCAAAAAATGGTACTCAAGGTTCATTTTCGTTCTGTTTTAGTGTATATTTTTACAGCAATACTTTTAAGCGTGGTCCTGTATCTGGGAATAGCCTGGTCTGTTAACCAGTTTTTACTGGTTGGATTTGCTGGTTTTCTCACATTGCTGATCATGTTTTTTACCGGAATGATCAATGCACGCAAATGGATCTCCCGGTAAGCAAACCTCAATCATTACCACATGCCGGATATAATTCAACTGATTGCTTCCTGGAAAAAACAGATCTTTTTCGTTGTGCTGATTTCAATGCTCGTCGCAGTAGCTGCTGTCTTTATCATCACTCCAAAATATCTCGCCTATGCAACTGCCTTACCCGCGAATCCGGTAACGGCAGACAGATCGATCGTTTTCAATAATAACATCCGTGATCTTTATAACAGCATCGGTTCCTCCGGTGAGCTTGACAGGGTCCTGGGCACTGCACAGTCAGATACGATCTATCTTTCCGTTGCAAGAAAGTTTGACCTTATTGCATTTTACAAGATCAAAGACAAGAATAACGTTGCATTGAGAAAGGCTGCAAAAGCCCTGAAACAGGATACCAGGGTAACTAAAACCGAATTCGGAGAACTAATGATCCGTGTCTGGTGCCGTGACAAACTGCTGGCTCCTCAGCTGGCAAATGCATTAATGGATGAACTTGCTTCGATCCACCAGGAAATACTAAGTCGCAATAACCTCCTTCTGCTGCAAAACATCAAAGCCGCCCTCCTATCCGCTCAATCAGCTAAAGACTCCCTGGTCACAGAGCAGGGAACGGCGCAATGGGAACATTATAAAAAGCTGGAGACAGAATATTCATTGATGATCCAGGCAAAGCCACCGGCGCTGCTTCCGGTTGAAAAAGCAAGGGTGAGCGACCGTCCCGATAAACCGTCAAAGGCGCTTGTTCTGATCGCAACCGCGATAGCTTCGTTTGTTTTTGCCTTATGGCTTGCATTGCTCCTGGATAAAAGAAAATTATCAGGAAAATGAGATCGCTGACACGCGATAACCAGTTCCTTTTCCTGACGGCTTCAGTGTTGTTTGTGACAACGCTGGCATTATCCATCATTACGGAATGTTATTACCTTTTGGCGATCCCATTTGCCGCACTGCTGTTTCAAACAGGCTGGCATTCTTATTCCCTGGTATTTTTACTGCTGATCGCATCGATACCTTTTTCGGCAGAGGTGCAGGTGTCGGAAAGCCTGGGTACCGACCTGCCGGATGAACCATTGATGCTGTTGGTCTCTTTATTGTTTTTCTTTCATTTGTTGAAGAATACCGCTGGATTTTTTAAGTTGGTCAGGCATCCGCTGACCTTGCTGGTATTAATGTCCTTTTGCTGGTCAGTGGTTTCATCTGCATTCTCTACCCAGATCATTTTTTCTGTAAAATTTTTATTGGCAAAGTCATGGTACATCGGCGCATTTCTCGCGGCCACGTTTCTTGTAAATACCGGAAAAGAGCAGTTGAAAAAAATGGCCCTGACGCTCGCCGTTTCCATGCTGGTGTGTACGTTGATCGTGTTGGTCCGGCATGCTGTGATGGGGCTTCGCTTTGCGGATATCAATAATGCCGTATATCCATTTTTCAGGAATCACGTGAATTACTCTGCGCTGCTCGTATGTACCCTTCCTGTTTGGTATGGGGCCTGGAAATTTTCATCCGCAAGAATCCGTCAGGGGATAGCCATTATTCTTATCGTATTATTGATCGCGCTGTTCCTGTCCTATGCCCGTGGAGCCTGGCTGGCTTTACTGGTAGCCGTGATTACCGGCTGGCTGATCATGAAAAAAATGATCCTTCGTGCACTGCTGACGGCGGTGATCGTGGCAGCGCTTGCAGTAGGCTGGTTTGTTCATGATGATCAATACCTGCGGTTCTCCCCGGACCATAACACCACGATCTTTCATGAAGATTTTACCGAACATCTTGTTGCTACCTACGAAATGAGAGACCTTTCAGCCGCAGAACGATTTTACAGATGGATCGCCGGTGTCAGGATGATCCCTGATCATTGGTTAAGTGGTTTTGGACCCGGAACATTTTATCAGAACTATAAACCTTACGCCGTCCCTGCATTTGAAACATGGGTAAGCAGTAATGAAGAACATTCAACAGTGCATAATTACTTTCTGCTTACTGCCATTGAGCAGGGATTTCCCGGACTGGCACTGCTGTTATTACTTGTTGGAACCATGTTCTTTTATGGACAGCATCTTTATCACCGCATTCAGGATCCGTTTTACCGGGTCGCCGCATTGGTGACAATCCTTATTTTCTCAATGATTTTGACCCTGAACCTGCTGAGCGACCTGATCGAAACCGATAAAATAGGAAGCCTGTTCTTTCTTTGTATAGCCACAATGGTAATTATCGATAAAAGAACATGGAGATCTACCGTATCGTCTTAAATTTTCCCGCGAACATTGAGCGCATCCCGTAAGCCATTTCCCAGTAAGTTGAAAGCAAGCACAAGCAGCATAATTGCGAAGCCTGGCGCCAGCGCGAGCATCGGATTCTGAGTGATCACAAAGTTGTAGTTTTCCTTTATCATCAGGCCCCAGCTTGGTTGAGGAGCCTGAACTCCTATACCAAGAAAACTTAGCCCGGCTTCGATCACGATCGCCGAAGCAAAATTGGCCGCAGCAATGACCATTACAGGCCCCATAATATTCGGCCAGATGTGACGCATAATGGCTCGCATATGCGAATACCCGAGCGCGCGCGTAGCTTCAATATATTCGAGTTCCCGAACGGCCAGTACCTGTCCTCTTACAAGCCTGGCCACATTCACCCACATAGTCAGGCCGATCGCGATAAAGATCTGCCAGAATCCTTTCCCAAGTGCCAGTGTAATAGCAAACACCAGGAGTAATGTAGGAATACTCCAGAGCACATTGATGAACCACATGATAACATCATCCGTTCTTCCCCGGAAATAACCTGCAAGCGAACCCAGGATCAGCCCGATCGTCAGCGAAATGATCACCGTTATTAATCCAACGCTCAGGCTAACGCGCGTGCCTGCCAGCAAGCGGCTGAATATGTCGCGGCCAAATTTATCTGTCCCGAGAATGAACCGTTTATGAACGATAGGATCTGCCGCCAGCTGATCTTTGCCAAAGACCTGCCGTTCGCTAAGTCCTTCGTCGATGAATTTCTGAGTGATGACACTATCACCTGCAATTTCATGCGATACAATCGGAACGTAGTAGTAAGCATCTTCTTTGCCATTCATCAGGCGGTTAAAAAAAGAAGAGGCATCAATCTTCTTTTCCTTTTTGACCAAAATAAAATCCTGTTTGAACCCAGGCTTGTTGCCACCTATTTCCAGAATAATACGATTGGCAAATGGTGAGGGATCAGGTGCGAGGAAGTAAGCGAAAACCGCCACAAACAAAGAAATGGTAATGATGACCAGCCCAAACAACGCTCCCTTATTGCGGCGCAATCTGCGCCAGGCCGCTGCTTGAAAAGATGGTTCCTTACTCATTGCGGAAAGATATTAATAAGCGGGCAATTGTATCTATTTATCGCCCGGGTCTATTTTATTTTACGGCCTTTCCATTCATATTTGCCGAACTGCCCCAGGAAGCCGGACACAAGTGTATAAGCAATGTGTAAGGGTTGAAAAACGGGAAATAACCGGATCGACCATTGCTTCCTGAAAAAAACAGCGAGCGATGAGTAAAGAGGGAGTTCGATCATTGTTTTCAACAGCCACCAACAGGCTGCATACAGAAAGAACCTGGTATCCCATATACCTGCGATCAACAAAGCAGGAAATGACAGGTTAACAAGGTATACAAGAAGCAATACAGGGAATATACGGGGGTCATTGTATTGCGTTGCTTTACTGGCCCAGCGGATACGTTGATTGATGAACCCTTTCCACGTGGTCATTGGCAAGGTGGTCACAATGGCCTTTCTTGATTTCAGATAATGAATGCCGTCGGGATAACGTTCAGCAATCTTATGCATCAGCAACATGTCATCCCCCGAAGCAATATGATCTATCTTGCTAAAACCATCTACTTCAATAAAGGCTTTTCTTTCATAAGCAAGATTAGCACCATTGCTCATCGAAAGATGTTTTTTAAAAACAGCTGCGCCTGTTATTCCCTGCAATACCATGAAATCCATCATCTGGAACACCTGCAGTAATGATGTGTTGCTGGTAAAGCTTACCGGCGCTGCAATAAAAACGGCGCCTGTTTTATGTTTGAAAGAAGCGATCGTGGCGAGCCACTCGCTGCCGGGAATACAGTCTGCATCCGTCGTTACTATCAACTCTCCCACAGAAGAAGCAATGCCCGCTTCTATCGCTCTCTTCTTGTAAGAGTTGATTCCATCTTCGTTGAGCGGGATCACTTTTACTCCGCTGAAACTTCGTGCAATGGCCGCCGTATTGTCTGTTGAATGATCATCGATCACAACGATTTCAAAATGTGTGGAGGGATATGTTTGGGATTGAAGCGCAGTGAGTAACTGCCCGATACTTCCTTCTTCATTTCTGGCCGGAATGATCACAGCGATCCTGACAGGTTCAGTGAATTCACTTGCGGTAAAAACAGGAATGGCATTCCAGCTTTGCCAGTAGAATATCAATAATATTCCATAGAGAGCAAAAAGGAGAAGAAGTATAAGAAGAAGTATAGTCATTAGCAAAATCCATCTCGCAAAGCACTAAGGTAACTCCAGCGCTGCAATAATATCAGCAATAAATTTATGCTGAAGGATCTGGTGGCCACCGCTGATCACTTCGACAGAGCAGAACTCTTCGATCCCCTTCCTGAACTTTTCTCCTCTTACCGGCAGAATGATCCGGTCATACTTTCCATAGAGAAGCATTACCGGGGTATGGTGCTGACGTATAAGCGATCGGATTTTTTTCAGGTCGGGCTTGAGTTTCCGTAAGACCATCCATCGGTTATACAGAGCCAACCGCAATGCAGGGTTTCCTATATAGGCCGTTACAAATTTAAAAACGCTCGCGTTAACGCGCCCGGCTTTATTCATGAACTTCAGTAACGAAAAGAACCATCCGGGGTGATGCATAGTGAAGCGGAAAAGCCGGTTGCCCAGCAATGTTTGCGTGGAGAACCAGTACCAGGGGTTCATACGCAATCCGTCCGGGGCGAGCAGTACCAACTTGCTAAAAGCTTCGGGAAACTGCTCGTAGAGAGCGAGAGCTACCCGTCCGCCGAGGCTGTATCCCAGCAGAATGGGCTTTATTTCCGCAGGAAGCCGCATCAGTTCAATGATCTTTTTCAGATCATGTGTTGTAAACCGGAGGCCTTCTTTCCAGGTGGTGCTTCCATGAAAAGGCAATTCGAGGGCATGGAACGAGAACGCCTGTTCCGGCATCTTCCCGAGAAATCCGAAAGAGGAGGCATTTTCACCATAACCATGAAAGCATAATACCGGCACCGGCCCGTCACCGAAGCGGTAATAACTGATAAAAGACGCTTTATAGGTCAACAATTGATGATACATCGAAACAAAAACGGATGGAAAAATTAATTGTAAGAATTCAAATTTAATATTATTTTTGGATAGTTGCACAAACAACTATATGTCAAACAACCATTTTAAGAAAGGAGAGCTGTATAGCTTTATTACCGGTAAAGCTTCCACTGCGATCGCCCGCCGGCTGCAGAAGAAGTTTAACGCAGCCGGGTTGAACATCACTATCGAGCAATGGAGTGTGTTATATCATTTGTGGAAAGAAGACGGGAAAAGTCAGCAACAGCTTTGCAACGCAACATTCCGTGATAAGCCGAGTATCACGCGCCTGGTTGACAATCTTGAAAAGTTGAATCTCGTAAAAAGGGTTGCGTCGGAAAGTGACAGACGCATCAACCTGATCTATCTCACCAAACAGGCGCAGAAGCTCGAAGAAGAAACTATGCAGATCGCGGATGATACCCTCAATGAAGCGTTGAAAACGGTACCGCCCGAGCGTATAGATATCTGTAAAGAGGTTCTGCAAATTGTGTACGATAATCTCAAGTAAGGCAAACTGGTAATAGCAGTGCGAAGGGTTAAAAATTAATGTTCGGACGTTTTTACCGCTGTAAAATCAGTAACCCTTCAACACCAGATCATTCAACTGTAAAACTTTTAAACACTTAAACTTTATAACCATGAGTACTGCCACTGATGCCAAAAACGTGCTGAAGGGAGGAGAATGGCTGATTAAAGAATCCTCGCCATTTGAAACATTCACGCCGGAAGATTTTACTGAAGAGCAAACTATGATCCGGGATATGTGTGATCAGTTCCTGGATGCAGAGATATTCCCTATCCTGGAAAGGATTGATAGCCTTGAACCCGGACTGATGAAGTCTCTCGTCGAAAAAGCCGGCGAACAGGGTTTGCTGGCTACCGCATTTCCGGAAGAATACGGAGGCCTCGGGAAAGATTTCGTTACTGCAACCATTATCAATGAATATCTCGGCGCGGGGCATTCATTTTCTGTTGCGATCGCAGCACACACTGGTATCGGAACGCTGCCGATCCTTTATTTCGGCACTCCCGAGCAGAAACAAAAGTATATACCCAAGCTCATCACGGGTGAATGGGCCGGAGCTTATGGCCTGACGGAGCCAAACAGTGGCAGTGATGCCCTGGGTGCAAAAACTACAGCAAAACTTAGCGACGACGGAAAGCATTATATCTTGAATGGCCAGAAATGCTGGATCACCAACGGCGGGTTTGCCCAGGTATATACCGTATTTGCAAAAGTGGATGGAGATAAATTTACCGGGTTCATTGTTGAACGTGGTACCGAAGGCTTTACCCAGGGGCCCGAAGAACACAAGATGGGGATCAAAGGCTCTTCGACTGTTCAGTTGTATTTCCAGGACGCGAAAGTGCCTGTGGAAAATGTACTGGGAGAAATTGGAAAAGGGCATAAGATCGCGTTCAATATCCTGAACATCGGCCGGCTTAAACTTTGCGCGGCAGCTATCGGCGGAGCGAGAAGATCATTAAGCGGAACTATTCAATACGCAAAAACAAGGGAACAGTTCAAGCAACCGATCTCCAATTTCGGCGCAATAAAGCACAAGCTTGGAGAAATGGCGGTGCAGATGTATGTGACAGAATCTGCGCTTTACAGGGGCGCCGAGTGGATCGATGAGAAAGAAAAGGAGTTACTCGCAGCCGGAAAACCCTTTAACGAAGCCTTACTTGGTGCGGCTGAGGAATATGCCATTGAATGCGCAATGCTGAAAGTGGCAGGCAGTGAAACGCTTGATTTCATCGTGGATGAAGGCGTGCAGATACACGGTGGCAACGGTTTCAGCGCAGAATATAATATCTCCCGGGCATACCGCGACAGCCGGATTAACCGGATCTATGAAGGAACCAACGAGATCAATCGCCTCCTTACTCTTGATATGACTTTAAAGAGAGCAATGGGCGGTCGCCTTGACCTGATGGGCCCGGCATTCGCCGTTCAAAAAGAATTAATGAGCATCCCTGATTTCGGGGCCGAAGATGAAGCTCCATTCGCTAAAGAGAAAAAGCTCGTGGAGAATCTTAAAAAAGCCATCCTGATGACTGCTGGAGCAGCGGTGCAGAAACTGATGATGAAGATCGATACCGAACAGGAAATACTGATGAACCTTGCCGATATGGCCATCCTTACCTTCAATGCCGAAAGCGTATTGCTTCGCGTCATGAAAATGACAGATAAACAGGGAGAAACCGCAACTTCCCTTCAGCAGGATATTATGCGCACCTATTTGTTTGACGCAGCGGATAAAGTGAACAAAGCCGGTAAAGATGCGATCAACGCATTTGCAGATGGGGATGAACAGAGAATGATCCTGATGGGATTGAAAAGATTTACAAAGGCAGAGCCGTTCAATACAAAGGAAGCACGCAGAAAAATCGCAGACAAAATGATCGCAGAAGGCCGGTATAACTTTTAATCGTACAGCGGTTCAGAAGCTTCAAGATTACCTTGCTGCTTTCCCATGACAGCTTTAGCACCCTCCCGCTTCCAGTGATTTTCCATATTAAAAACGATTGCCTCAAGCGGGGCAGTCGTTTTTATTTGCTCGTCCACATACAGCGCCTTTAATTCCTCCCGTGTTGTCTTTATTTCGAACAATTTGGCAACACGTTTTCTTTCAAACAGAAGTCCGACCGACATCACCAGCGCAGACACAATGCTGAGTGCAAAAAAGACCAGGCGTGCATCATCCTGGAAACTATTACTCATGAAATAGAATACATAATATACATAGGTAAAGCCAACATAGGTAAAGAACAACGTGCTCGCAAAGATCGCCTTACCTGCAGCTTTATGGTATACAACGGTGATCTTGATCTGATGAATGGCGAAAATCAGCGCCAGCCCCATTGTGAGGACAAGCCCCGGTATGGTAATAATAGTTGAGGCCTGAATATTATACCCGTACAGGCAAAGGATCACCACCTCGTAGAGCACAAAGGCTGCGATCATCCAGTAGATCTTCTGGGCAAAAGCAGTCGACCTGGCCATATAGGCAAGGAAAAATAAAGTAAGCGGAGCATCCATCAGGTTCGTCAGAATACCGAAATAATTTTCCGCCGGATTGGAAAGATGAATGATGCCAATCGACATCAGCATAAATGCGAGTCCGAAAATATAATAGACAAACAGGGCTATAAAATTTTTATACCATCCCAGTTTTGTTGCAATCATTACAATGATGGGTGCGGACAGGGCAAAAACAGCAATTCGTTCCAGTAGACTTGATAAGTGCATGTAGTTTGAATGTTTCTTTAGGACAAAGTGTACATCACAAGTATGTTGAATTTTCGCTATAAAAGTAACAAGACTTAGCCGTACATCCTTCTTGCCGCTAAGGGTTTATGCTAAAATTCAGTAAAAGCGTGTATGAGTTGAGTAATTATACGAGAGAAGTGTATAGGGCAAAAGTGGGGAAACTTACTAGTTTTTGACATTTGTCATGGAAATAGGGCAGGATACTTAAACAAATGACGTCAATACCAAAATCTTACAGATCCGGATAAGCTTCTCCCCTGTGACAGGTTTTACATGTTACTACGTGGAGATATTCGGGCCGTACAGCTTTGTCAAAATAGAAATTGTTCTTGTTAATGTCAATGGTCATCCGCATCATTTTTCGGGCCTCTTCCTTCATTGGTTTTTCATCGCTCGCATAGTCGAGGCTGTCGGGAAAGTTTTTAGCCGGAGCATGGCAAAAGCTGCAGCCGATGCCCAGGGCCTTATTATATGATTCCATGATACTGTCAAGTTTCTGATCGCTTATGTCTTTCGGAAGGATCTGAAGGTTTTTGTGCTTTCCTTCCGGGGGTGTGGTTGCCGCAATGCCCAACATCACAAAAGTGATGATTGCAATTGCT
>JBEVKW010000101.1:0-26261 GCA_040509495.1 Chitinophagaceae bacterium
TATTGATGAAGAATCAGTTGTATAAAAAACAGCTTTTTTTAGTTCAATTCTTTTCTTCAGCCAGTGATACCGGAACTTTTCCACTTTAAGTTCAATCTTGCCTCCTGATTCAACCCTGACCAGTTCCGCAATCAAATCTTCGGCATGGTTGATGAACCAGAAATGAAAGCATAATAATGTACCCACGACAAAGCATACAGCGATGGCAATGATCTTAAGAATTTTCCTGGATATGCTGAGTGCCGTCAAGGTCGGACATTTTGCAATGAATATAATGAAATTCAGTGCATTGAGCAAGGCAGCGACAAGTAAAAAGCCAAAAGTGAAAATTAAAAAAGCTGTAAGCCAGTGAAGTACTCTTTTCAGCATCAGTATTTTAACGTTCAGTTAGCACGCCCAAGGATCTCCTTGTTGAAAAAAAGCTGCAGTTTTTCTGCCCAGAGGCCAAGATCATTGATAAGATCGAGCATTTCGGAATAGTCCAGTCCCACAATATTTCTTTCAGTCACGATGCAAACGATTCCCCGGGATTCATCCGCAGTGATCTTGTAACCCAGATAACTGGCATTTATGGCAAGGGCTGTTTTGTACAGGGAGAACTGCTTTGTGATATCGGTTGGAATATTACAAAGAGGTGACATGCATCTGATATAAACGGACGGTTCCTGTAACGGATTTTTTTGAGTGGTGAGAAATACCTCGATCGTGGAGCCTTCCTGCGAGAAATACCAGGCGCCCGTGCTTTGATTGAAGATGCTATCAGCCTCCACGCCGATCTCTGCACAGAGACGGTGTATGTAGGCTTTTACAAGATCTACTGTTGACATATCGCGGAGGTTGAATTTGTCATTAACAGATAGCGGAACAGATTATTGCTGCCGAACTGTTATAAAAAGCAAAAATTCAAAAGTAAAAGGCTACCGCTGAAGAAAGTCAGCCGCATCGGTTTTTACTTTTGAATTTTACTTTTTATTTTATCCTCAGCTCACACCCGAACCGTTCGCAGTTGCTTCATCCGGGTTAACAAATTTGAGCTTGCCATTCTCCTCAGCCATGAGGATCATTCCATTGCTTTCTATGCCGCGCA
This sequence comes from Chitinophagaceae bacterium, assembly GCA_040509495.1. Taxonomy (GTDB): domain Bacteria; phylum Bacteroidota; class Bacteroidia; order Chitinophagales; family Chitinophagaceae; genus Terrimonas_A. The sequence continues at coordinate 1,088 of JBEVKW010000101.1, forward strand.
TTTTCCGCGGAGCCAGATTTGCGACTACCACCACCTGTTTGCCGATGATAGCTGCGGGTTCAAAATGTAATGCAATGCCTGATACGATCGTTCTTTTTTCAAAACCCAGATCAACTTCCAGTTTCAACAGCTTATCAGCCTTTGGTACTTTTTCTGCAGCGGTGATCGTTCCTACTTTGAGGTCGATCTTTGCAAAATCATCATACTGGATCTCCGCTTTCGGTGCGGCTTCTTCTTTCGGTTGTTCTTTAACGGGTTCCACGGCTTTTATCAATCCTGCTTTTAGTTTTTCAATTTGTTCATTGATCTCTGCATCTTCTATTTTTCGGAAAAGTATCTGCGGCTCACGCAGGCTATAGCCAACACTCAGCAATTTCATGCTGCCTGCATTTTTCCATTCCAGCATTTTGTCTACCACCTTCATCATGTGGATCATCGTATTCGCTGTGTTAGGCAGGAATGGATTGATCAGGATGGCAAGGTTAGCGGTTAATTGCAAACAGAGATGGAGGCAATTGTCGATCTGTTTTTGCAGTTCCGGATTAGCAGTGATGCCTTTGGCCACGATCCAGGGTTCTTTTTTCTGCATGTACTGATTTCCTTTCCTGGCAAGGTCGATCACTTCATACAGGGCTTCGCGGAAACGGTATTCTTCCAGCAGTGATTCAACTTTTTGTTTGATCTCTGTAATGTCGGTGATCAATTGTTTATCGAGATCATCGATCAGGTCATTATTGAATACGGGAACTTTCCCTCCGCATAATTTATGCATCAATACAAATGTCCGGTTCACGAAGTTTCCAAAGATGTCAGACAATTCGCTTTTATACGATTGCTGAAATCCTTTCCAGGTGAATTCGCTGTCTTTGGTTTCGGGAGCAATCTGCGTGAGATAAAACCGTAAGGCATCCACCATTTGTCCGCCGCCGTTCTCCTTCTTTACAAAGTCGTTGATATAATCGCGCATTTCCAGCTTCCAGTTGCGGCTGGTGCTCATTTTATCTCCTTCGAGATTGAGGAATTCATTTGCCGGTACATTCTCAGGAAGAATATCTCCATGGAGTTTCAGCATTACCGGGAAGATGATGCAATGGAATACGATATTGTCTTTGCCGATAAAGTGAACAAGTTTTGTCTCTTTATCCTGCCAGTAAGGTTTCCAGTCTTTGTTGTTATCGATCGCCCATTGCTTGGTCGCGCTGATATATCCGATCGGTGCGTCAAACCAGACATATAACACTTTTCCTTCGGCATCGGCCAGCGGAACTTTCACGCCCCAGTCAAGGTCGCGTGTCACTGCACGTGGCTGCAAGCCTCCTTCGATCCAGCTTTTGCACTGACCAACAACTGTCGGCCTCCAATCGTCTTTATGGTCTTCAAGTATCCATTTCTTCAGGAAATCTTCATGCTTTCCAAGTGGCAGGTACCAGTGGGTGGTTTTTTTCTTGATCGGTGCACTTCCGCTGAGTGTGCTTACGGGATTGATCAGTTCATCCGGGCTCAATGACTTTCCGCATCGTTCGCATTGATCGCCATATGCATTATCATTGCCGCAATTAGGGCATGTGCCTTTGATATAACGATCGGCAAGGAAGGTGTTTGCCTGTTCGTCATAATACTGCTCGCTTTCCTTCTTTTCCAGCTCACCACGGTCGTTGAGATTGGTAAAGAACTCCTGCGCCGTTTCGTGATGAAGTGGTGAACTCGTGCGGTGGTAGATATCGAATGAAATGGACAGGTCGTTGAAATCCTGCTTCATCGCTTCATGGTATTTGTCGATGATGGCTTGCGGAGTGGTACCTTCTTTCATCGCCTGGATGGGAATGGCTGTTCCGTGCTCGTCGCTGCCGCATACAAACACCACATCCCGTTGTTGGGCGCGGAGGTATCGAACATAAATGTCTGCAGGTATATAGGCGCCCGCCAGGTGACCAACGTGTTTTAAACCGTTGGCATAAGGAAGGGCAGAAGTGATCAGGTATCTTTTCGGATTCGTCATATTACAATTTAATAGGGGCTTCAACCCCGTGCATTTAGCCTGCAAAAATACCGAAATCACCGCGATTCACAAGTATCTCGCATCCGCTATCGGTCATCAGCCATCGGCTATCGGTCATCGGCCATCGATCTGCTACAAGAAGATTCTTTAACTTAACGACATAGGGAGGAACGCGGCGGACCGCAACGGTACGCAGCGGACGCGGCGAAAATCGCCATAGAGACGCTGCGTATTTGCCTTCCTCTCCGCGTATCGCTGCTCCGCTGCGTCCGTTTTACGCTAACCAAATATCCAGGTAGTATGAAATCGCCTTAACTTTAAATAATGGATCGAAAACATTTCCTCTCATCTTCCGCCAGTCTTTTCGCCGCATCCGTACTGCCTGCTTCGGCTATGAAACCGGCAGATCTACCTTCACCCGTCATTCCTCCCTACCTGAAAAAAGGAGACATGATCGGCATTACGTCCCCGGCCGGTTACATCACTCACGCCGAAGTGCTTCCGGCTGTACGGCTGATGGAAAGCTGGGGGTACCGGATCCGCCTCGGAAAAACGATCGGCCGCCGTGATGCCACCTTTGGAGGCACCGACGCTGAAAGACTCTCCGATATGCAGCAAATGCTGAATGACCGCGAGATCAAAGCCATCATGTGCGCCCGGGGCGGTTATGGCTCCGTAAGGATTGTCGATGAGCTGAAATGGGATCAATTCCGCGAGCATCCCAAATGGGTGATCGGCTTCAGCGATATAACCGTTCTGCATTCACACATCCAGAGAAATCTTGGGATCGCGTCCATCCATTCAAAAATGTGTAACAGCTTTCCGGAAATATGGGAAAGGGCCGATAGTGTGCAAAAAGAAACGATCGAATCGATCCGCAAAGCCTTATCAGGTGAGCGAATGGAATATTCGGTCGCTGCCAACGCGCTCAACCGCTCAGGGACCGCTACAGGCGTACTTACCGGCGGTAATCTTAAAACCCTCGAAACGCTCGCTGGCTCAAACTCAGATAGTCATACACAGAACAAGATCCTCTTTGTAGAAGATACCGGGGAATATCTTTACAGTATCGACCGCATGTTCTGGAATCTCCTGCGTTCCGGTAAGCTCCGGAATCTTGCGGGGCTGATCATCGGAGGTTTTAAGATAAAGCAGGACGATCCTGGCGAAGAATTTGGAAAAAACCTTCAGCAGATCGTGATGGAAAAAGTAAAGAATTACAAATACCCGGTTTGTTTTGATTTTCCGGTAGGCCATCAGCGCGATAACTTTGCATTGAAATGCGGCGTAACGCACAAATTAATTGTACAAACAGGTGCATGCACCCTAACAGATAAGATATGATCAAAACGCCTCCTTACCTGCAGCCCGGAGATACTATCGGGATCGTTTGCCCGGCGGGATACATGGCCCCTGACAAAGCAGCAGAATGTATCCGCGTACTCAAAGAAGAATGGGGATACAGAGTGAAGACCGGGAAAACGCTTGGCGGTAGCTCTGAAACTTACTTTTCTGGTACCGACGAAGAACGTTTGAGCGACTTTCAATCCATGCTCGATGATGATGAGGTAAAAGCAATTTTGTGCGGAAGAGGAGGATATGGAACAGTCCGCATCATAGATCAGATCGATTTCCGGAAGTTTAAGAAAAATCCAAAATGGATCATTGGTTTCAGTGATGTGACCGTTCTGCATTCGCACCTGTATTCAAACTATTATATATCCTCATTACATGCGCCGATGGCAGGCGCTTTCAACGAAGCCGGTTATATCAACCGCTATGTTCAGTCGCTTCACTCTGCCCTCCGTGGTGTGTGGGCGAAATATACCTGCGATGCTCATCCATTCAACAAGGCCGGGGAGGCTATTGGTGAACTTGTGGGCGGGAATCTTTCCCTGATCGCGCACCTCATCGGTTCGGAATCTGATATCAAAACAAAAGGACGAATCCTGTTCCTGGAGGATGTTGGGGAATATGCCTACAATATCGACCGGATGATGTATCAGCTTAAGCGCAGCGGGAAGCTTAAGAACCTCGCCGGTCTGGTGATCGGAGGGTTTACGGATATGAAAGATACAGAGCGCCCGTTTGGGAAGACCGTTTACGAGATCATCCAGGAGGTGATCGAAGAATATAAATATCCGGTCTGCTTCAATTTTCCTGTGAGTCATGGAAAGGAAAATTATGCGTTGAAGATCGGTGCAGGGTATAAATTGAAAGTAACGAAGAATAAGGCGGTGCTGGAAGAGTAGGGAAGAAGCTGTAGGGGTGGATGTGAACCGTTGCTCTCCACGCTGCGGGTTGCAACGGCAGGTGAGGTGCAGGGAGGTAATATCCAGGTAAGAGATACGATCGGCGCAAGCAGCTTTAACCGACACCAGGCCGGCTGTTAGTTCGGCGGCATAGGCATATTTCGAAGCCCAACTCACCTGATACCCGGGGGGCGGGAGGATAGTCTTTCTCTTCTGTTGTGTTTCAAGAAATGATCAATATTGCATTCCTTTTAGCAATCAGCGCAATAAAATCTTGAAAGAGGACATAGGTTTTCCACCATTACCACTTCCATTTTCAATAGAACACGCATCTTTATATTTCCTTTCCTTTATCTCTTCATAGTTGCTGTTTTTATTCGATTTAGGCCATCCGGCCAATAAAAAAAAGGCACCCTCCATTTGAAGGACCACCCGACGCCCGATCCTTCTCCAGGAAGGTGCTAAGAAATTTCCTTGCTGTAAATATCGTTGGGAATAGGAGGTCAATCCAAGAGTAAAACACAAAATATAGGGAGAAAATAACGCGAGAACGATGAGGAAAATAACAGGGCGATGCAAACTGTTTTCAGTAAAGGCCGGATCAGCTTTGATGAGGTTGCGCTGATAACGATAGCTGCAATAAAAAGCCGCCGGCCTTGCAGCCAGCGGCGATCCATCAACCTTAACCTGAAATGTTTTTTCGTGCAGTGAATTTCCTGTAAAATATTATATAATTCAAATTGATTAATTTTATATCGTAATAATCAAAATCTATATTATGACGCTCGTTCAACTTGAATATATCATTGCAGTGGACACCTGGCGTCACTTCGCCACTGCGGCAGAGCACTGCTTCGTTACCCAGCCAACCCTGAGTATGCAGATCCAGAAATTAGAGGAGGAGTTGGATGTAAAGATCTTTGACCGCAGCAAGCAACCGGTTGTGCCGACGGAGACCGGCGCCGAGATCATTGAGCAGGCCAGGGTGATCCTGTCTGAGAGAAACCTCCTGCTGGAAAAATTACAGAATAAGAAAGGCGTACTCACCGGTGAATTGAGGATCGGCATTATTCCCACACTTGCACCATACCTGCTACCCTTATTCGTTCAGCCTTTTACCAGGAAATTCCCTTCGGTTAAACTGGTGGTACATGAAATGATGACGGAACTGATCGTTGCCCGTCTCCGTGAAGGAAAAATAGATGCGGGCATTCTTGTAACGCCATTACAGGAGGCGGGCATCAAAGAATTCGTATTGTTCTACGAGGAATTGATGGCTTATGCATCGAAGAAAAATGCGATCTATCAAAAAACTTATGTTCTTCCCCAGGATATCGATCCTGATAAACTATGGCTGCTGGAAGAAGGCCATTGCTTTCGTTCCCAGATCGTAAATCTCTGCGAACTTCGAAAGATGAGTAAAGAAGGCAGCTCGTTCGATTATGAAGCCGGGAGCATTGAAACCCTCCGCCGGATGGTTGAACTGAACGATGGTATAACCATCATTCCCGAACTGGCCACATTAGACATGCCACTGAAGCAAACACAATTGATCCGGCCCTTTAAAAAACCAGCACCCATGCGTGAGGTAAGTCTGGTTGTACACCGGAACTTCGTAAAAAAAGCATTGATCGATGCATTGAAAGAAGAGATCCTTCGCACCGTTCCGGAAAAGGTCAGGAAAAACAAGACCGCAAATGTGGTTCCCATATGATCTGTTCATCGCTTTGATCGCGTAGTTGCATAAAAGTTCATCTCATTCATGAAGCGTGCATTCCTGTGCCGCAAACTGCTATAAAATGGCAATGGAACGGTTGAACCTATTTCAGCAGGGAGTCGAGTTTTTGCTGGAACAACGAACTCTTTGGAAGATCATTATGACCCCCGTTTTCGATGGTGATAAGTTCGGTTCCGCGGGGAGCTATTTTCATCAGTCTTTTTGCATGGCGATAGGGAATAGTGTTATCATCTGTGCCATGAAAAATCGTTATCGGTTCATCAACCTTTTCTATGTACTTGAAGGTGGGCAGGTGAAAATTCATCATCCATGTAACGGGATACATAAAGGCAAATCTTGCAGCCAGCGCATCTATGCTGTAATAGGGCGTCTCCAGGATGAGTCGCTTACTCTCCCGCACCGATGCCAGTTGCGCCGCAATACCAGTTCCCATGGATTTGCCATATAGGATAATGCTGTCAGGATTTATTCTGGATGCCGCCATGTTATACATCAGCAGGGCATCACTGTACAATACCCGCTCAGTACGCTCACCGGTTGTTTTGCCAAAACCCGGATAATCGATCATCCATACTTCATGATGATTTTTTGTAAAAAGCTTTGCATTATCTGCGTATCGCTCGATGTTTGTCTTGTTGCCATGAAAGTAAAGAACGATGCCTTTGCGCACTGAATCAGGAACGGTGAACTGAATAATACTGAGATTCCGGTCGTTATCCACAGGCAGGTATACTTCGGTAAAGGGCTGATCGAAGTGAAACTTGTATTCCGCGTCCAGCGGTTCCGGATGAAATAAGAATTTCTCCTGGAAAAAATAAAGACCAAGCCCGCAGGAGATATAAACAGCTACAAAGATCTTAAACCATTTATTCAACCTTTTTTTTGCCTGTTGTTGCATAAGAAGATCTATTGAACTAACATATCATAAACTACCACCTTCGCCCAGAGATGACTGTATTTATCTACAAAGGCCTTGTGGATAGGATGAACCTGGTAAACATCCTGGTCTTTGGCAGAATCAAAATACATAAGTTCCGATACGTCGTAGCTGTTATCTACTACGTCCCTTTTTTCTGTAGATGCCGGTATTCCGATCAGTAATTTTTTGATCTCTTTAATGCCGGTTAATGTTTTGAGGCCGTCCATCAGTTCTTTTCTATCTGCAGCATTTCCCGGATTCTTCAACCAGAAGAATACATGGTGCACAACCTGTGTGGATGTTTGTGTCATAGCGGATGAAGTGATAATAGTTGGAGCCGCGGCCAATACGGCGGCGGAGGTTATAAAATCGCGTCTGTTGAGCTTTTTCATAGAGGATGAAGGTAGGATGAAATGGAAAAAGTAAAAATTAAACTTCGGCCAAAAGCTACAGCAGCCAGTAGATGGTTCGATCAGCCCATAGCCATCCTGATCAGGGTCAGGATGAATAGGAGTACGCAAAGATGCCCGGCAACCGGCGTATCCCTCTTCACTATCGCCAAAAAAGCAGAAAGGGAGGCTAACCTCCCTTTCTGTTAAAAAACTCTGTTATAATAATCACTTATCCCGCATTGAGCTTTATTCTGCACATCATTCATGATAACGCGGATGATCTCGTCATTATTAGGCGGGAATTGCTCCCGTTGGTTGAGCAACTTTTTGTCTTCGTCACTCAACGCCCTTTCATCACCGGTGTAGGTGGAAAAGGTATATACCCAGCGATAATCAGCGCGATAGGTATCGCTCCACAAATGACGACGGTCAATATCATTGATCAAGGCCTGTAATAATCCATCGGCCTGCAACGTGCGGGTGATGGTAGTGATCTTTGCTCTCACTGTGGTGTATTCACGCTTTACCGAATCTGCTCTGAATACGATCTCTTTGGTAACGATCTGCTTACTCACTTCCCTGACATTCCTTTCGTCCCGGTAACGGCCGATGTTCACATCACTGAAACGCAACTCCACTGTATTATCTGCACGGACCCGGGTCGCCTCATTGGCGGAATAGAAACGAAGAAAGGAAGCGCGGCTGTTATTATTCAGATACCGGAGTACATCATAGTTGAAATTGTTGAAATCATATGAATAGGATGTATACTGGTAGCCGAACCGTGTCAGAGGCAGTATTACCACGTTTGTAACCGCACTGGCATAAGCTTCATCCATCTTTTGTTTGATGGAAAGATCACCTGGCTTCAATGCCAGTGCCCGCTGGAATTCGCTATACGCGTCTCTGAAACCTTTTTTGGTATTCTGATCCATCAACTCCATACCCCTGTCTACACGGGCGTTGCCGGCCTCCTCCTTGTACGTGTTCATAAAGGAGGTATAATCTGTAGGCTGCACTATTTTATAAACGGATGGTGAACGGCGGATCGATTCGTACAGGCTTTGCAGGCTGGCATATTCACGGTATATGTTTTCGAAACGAAGGTCAGACGTAGTGCCTGCAAAATTTCTGATGTTCCGCTCATGATCTTCTACCGCATATCGATAGGCATTCTGCAGGATGTCGAGCGTGGCCGCATCATCGGGTTTCTTGCTCAGCTTTTGTGCAGCAAGAGAGACTGCTTCGTCATAACGGCCCTGCTGATAAATTTTACCGAGATTCTTGCAGGAAGCAAATACAAACGCAAGAAGGATGAGATAAGTGTAGAGTTTCAGTTGCATAAGATCCGTTTTATATTGGACGGTTTGCTCGAAAGATAGTTAATTCAATTCCCACTAATTAGAGAAAACTTAACAAGTAAATCTCCGTAAACCTTCTCTCTTGCTGTTCTTCAGCCATGCCCTTGAAAATAAAAAGGGAAAGCCGGAAGAATGATAGAAGAAGTTGTTAACGTTGAAAACGGTTTAATATTTCAGGATATCCCTTACGAAGTTGTGGTATTCGTCAAATTTAGGCAGGTTATTATGCCCTCCGCCATGTATCCTGATCAGCGTGATCTTATGAGGATTCAGCTTTTGCAAACGTTCACTGTGCTTTATCGGGATCAGCCAGTCACGCGTACCATGGATGATATATGTATGGCAGTTCACCTTTCTGATCCACTTATCTGTTCTCAGGTGATAACGCAACACGTATTTCACCGGCAGGATAGGCAAAAAACGTTCAACCACTTTCCTGAAATTATAATAAGGTGCATCAAGGATGAGATAGCGGGGTTTATTGTCTGAGGCGATCTTGCTCGCAAAACCACTGCCGATACTGCGGCCATATACAATGATATGATGCTCTGCATATTCTTTCAGCAATGAGTCGTATACAAACTGCATATCCGTCAGCATTTCTTTTTCGCTGCGCTTACCGGTGCTTTTGCCAAAACCACGATAATCCACCAGTACAACGTCGTAATTGTAACGATAGAAATCCCGGGCATACTTTGACCAGCCTTTTATACTCCTGCTGTTGCCATGAAAGTAAAGGATAAGACCCGAAGGGTTTTCGCGATGAAAGTGCAACCCATTGATCCGCACTCCCGGCTCCACATCAAAAAAATATTCGCGGAACGGAATATCATACCTGAACTGGAAGTCCTGTGCCAGCTTCTCCGGTTTGAAGATGAACCTCTCCTGCAGGAAATAGGCAAGAATGGAAAGAACAGCAATTCCTGCTAATATGTACCAGAGAAATGTTGGCAAATGGCTTGATTAAAAATTCAAAAGTAAAAATTAAAAAAATAACCTGAAGAACAGGTATTCTCCAGGTCATGAACCGTTATTTTCTAAATTTTTACTTTTGAATGCTTCATTAATCCTCTACCCGCCGCAACCTGAGATTGGTCACGGGAGCCACGATGAGCGGGAATTTCTCTACCGTCACATTTGCCGCATCGAGGCCAAAGCCTCTTTCTTCTGAAAGGCTGTGTTCTTTCAGCCAGAAATGCAGTTTCATGATCACGCGCTCTATGAACGGCAGCTCATTATCCTGGCTCAGGTATTTTTCCATTACCATGAACTGGAAGTCGCCCACGGTATTGCTGCTCGCAAGGCTTTCATAGCGGCTGATGATGTTCACCTCTTTGTTGGCAACAAGATCTTCCACGACCTTCCGGAACATCAGGTTGATCCGCGGCTCCATCCGGAACCCGAGACGGAAGTCGATCCGGATGATATCATTCGGGATAATGTGGTCCACCTTGTACTCGCAGGTGTACGGGTCATCAAGTGTATCCACGTGTACAAACCAGTAAATGTCTGCGCGCTTGGGTTTCCTGTTCAGGATCGAATAGATGATCTTATGTTCGATCTCTTTGGGGTTGTTCGCGCTGGTCAGATAGATCAGGTGAGTGGCGTATTTGGGAACCGCCCTGTCATTGCTCAATTCCTGGATCTTGGGAATATAATGCTCCATGCGCACAAATTCCACGTAACGGTTCTTGATCTTTCTCGCACGATACCAGACATACATTACCAGGAACATCAGACCGCCTACGATCAGCGTGATATAACCGCCATGAACGAATTTGTCCATCAGCGCGATACCGTAGCATAATTCCACAATAAAATAACCGATCAGGAATATATAGATCCAGAGGGCCTTGATCCGGTGCAGTACCAGGTAATTGGCGAACAGGATGGTAGTGGTCAGCATCGTCATAATGATGGCCAGCCCGTATGCAGCCTCCATATTCGAGGATTTCTTGAAATACAATACAACGCCGACGCAGCCCACGAACAGCAGCAGGTTCACAGCCGGTATGAACAACTGCCCTTTTTCTTCCGACGGGTAGCGGATCTTTACTTTTGGCCACAGGTTAAGGCGCATGGCCTCGCTGATCAGGGTAAATGCTCCGGAGATCATCGCCTGGCTCGCCACGATCGCCGCTGTGGTGGCAATGATCACACCGGGAATGATGAACCATTGTGGCATCAGGTCATAAAAAGCGTTGATCCCCTGCGAACTTTTCACCGCATCGGTGATCACCATCCCGCTGCGTTCTTTGAGCAGGTAGGCGCCCTGGCCGAAATAGTTGATGAGCAGGCAGGTTTTCACGTATATCCAGGTCGCCCGGATATTTCCCCGGCCACAGTGGCCAAGGTCGCTATACAGGGCTTCAGCCCCGGTGGTACAAAGAAATACCGCACCGAGCAGCCAGAATCCCCCGGGATATGTCCGCAGGAATTCGATCGCATAATAAGGGCTGAGTGCTTTAAAGATGGCCAGGTCGTCCGATACATGGATCGCTCCCAGCACAGCCAGCATGGTGAACCAGATAAACATCACCGGTCCGAATATTTTTCCAATGGAAGCTGTTCCGAATTGCTGAAGGAAGAAGAACACGCAAAGGATAATGAGGACGATTACTACGATAGTGTCGGTCGGCATGCCACGCAGGGCGGGTAGTTCTTCCAGGCCTTCGATCGCAGAGGTAATGGAGATTGGCGGGGTGATGATACCGTCGGCAAGCAGCGCAGCGCCGCCGATCATGGCAGGGATGACCAGCCACTTCTTTCGTCGCCGGACCAGGGCATACAGGGCAAAGGTACCGCCCTCACCACGGTTATCCGCCCTGAGGATCAGCACCACATATTTGATCGTGGTCTGCAGCGTCAGCGTCCAGATAATACAGGACAAAGCCCCGATCACCAGGCCATCGCTTACCTCCCGTCCTCCAATGATCGCATTGAATACGTACAGGGGAGAAGTTCCTATATCGCCGTAAATAATTCCGAGAGCAATAATGAGTCCTGCGGCTGTGACTCTGTTAGTGGGTATTTTCACTATCTTTTTTTATTAAGCTGGTACAGACCTGCTTTCCGGGCTATATCGATTGCAAAGGTATATGCAAATTTTGCATATCGTCAAAGTCTTAATTTTTGTGACTCAAAATATTTCGATGAGCATTGCCTGCCGACCCTTGACCGGAAAACAGGAATTTAATCCCGTTTTAATTCTGTAAATGGTCAACCGCCAACCGACAATGAAACTAATGTTAAAGCTACCTCACTGCGCAACCATTTCTCCCTAACATCCGTTCATGTAATCTCTGGCTTTCCTGCATCTTTGGGAAATAAAGGTTACCTTTTCAGCGGGCAAACCAGTAATTTTAACGAGCAAAAAATCAGAATATTATGACGGGTGGAAGATGGATTTTATGTCTTATCACGCTACTTGCCGGACTGTCAGCCAAATCTCAGCGTATTGTATATTCAACACCCGACCGGGAAGATTCCCGTCGGCTGAATTTTGAGGTTATTGGAAAATTGAACGGCAACTTTCTTATTTATAAAAGTATCAGGAACAAGAACTGGATCTCGATACTGGATAATGACATGAAGGAAGTGGCAAAAGTAGAGCAGGACTATCTTCCGGATAACGATCGTGTCATAAACGTCGACTTTTTCCCATATGGAGATTTTGCTTATATGATCTACCAGTACCGGAAAAAAAGCATCGTTTACTGCGCGGCTGCCAAAATTGATCCGCAAGGGCAAAAAGTTGGAGAACTGATTTCCCTGGACACCACCCAGATCGGCTCCGGTGACAGCAAGATCTACTCCGTTATCTCCAGCGAGGATAAGAGCAAGATCATGATCTTCAAGATCAATAAAAAAGACCGAAGGAATTTCATGACCACCACCATCCTGCTGGACGATAAACTGCAGCTTATTAAAAAAAGCCGCCTTGCCGTACCGATGCAGGATCGTGATGATGATTATCTCAGCGAATTTCAGCTGGATAACGAAGGTGACCTGATCTTCTCCAAGTTCAACAGGGTGAACAATGAGAATATCGGCGAAGCCGCTTTCATGGTGAAATACGCACAGTCAGATACACTGCTGGTGCGCACGCTGAAGCTGGATAAGATCTTTCTTGATGAGATCCGCATTAAGCCGGATAACGTCAACAAACGTTACTTCCTTACTTCCTTCTATGTAAAACAAAAGCGGGGTAATACTGACGGATATTACTTCTATATATGGGATAAGGCCACGCAGCAGCCGGTAGTGGAAGATACATTCGCGTTTTCCGATGCCTTGCGCCGCGAAGCACGCGGGAATGCCAGCATAAAAGCAGCGTTCAACGACTACTTTATCCGGCAGATCGTTGTCAGACGCGACGGCGGATTCGTCATCGCCTCTGAATCTTTTTACACCACATCCCGCGGAACAGGCATGTGGAACAGGTACAACTACATGTACTCTCCCTATTTCCGCTCCTACGATTATTATTACTATTCGCCTTATTATAACAATAGCTTCTGGGGTAACCGCTTCAACGATTACCAGAATACCAGGTACCAGGCTGATAATATCACCATCCAATCGTTCGATAAGAACGGTAAACGCGAATGGAGCAGCGTCATCACCAAAGAACAGTTTGATGATCAGACTGATGACCTGATCTCTTACCAGATCATGAATACCGGGGGCCAGGTACACTTCCTCTTCAATAACCTCGAAAGGCGGGTGCAATTACTGACAGACTTTTCTTTAAAACCCGACGGGGAACTGACCCGTAACCCTACATTGAAAGATCTGGACAGGGGCTACGAGTTTATGCCGAAATATGCAAAACAGGTTTCAGCACGGCAGATGATCATACCATGTGTGTACCGGAATTATGTCTGCTTTGCGAAATTGGAATACTAGGGAAGTAAAGGTCAACAGCAAAAATTAAAAGAAGATCCCGGGATCTGGTAAGCTCGCTTACTGTCCCGGGTTTTTTGTGACCGGATTGTATGAAAGTCTTTATTGAAAGACCTTTCACCTTTCAGGTTTTAATTTTTACTTTTGCCTTTTTACTTTTTACTTTCTGCTTCTCCGTGACAGGTTTATTCAAACAAAAAAGCCCCGGCAACCTTCTGCTGCTGCTGATCATGGGAATCGTGATCAAATGGCCGATGTTCGCCCACCCTCATCAGCCGGTATCAAGACCCGCGGATGGAATCCTGTTCGATATGATCCTGGATTTCTTTGGCCCGGCCGGGAGATCATTCGATCTGTTATTCCCGCTTTTCGCATTCATCCTCCTGTTCGTTCAGGCGGTGGTGCTCAACGGATTCATTAATAACCAGCGGATGATGAATAAGACAACTTACCTGCCGGGAATGTCTTACATGCTGGTAACATCGCTGATGCCGGAATGGAATTACTTTTCAGCGCCACTGCTGGTGAACACGATCCTGCTTTTTATCCTGTCCGGTCTGTTCAACGTTTATAACAAGCAGAATGCAAAGGCCGCGATCTTTAATATCGGACTGGCCCTTGGCATCGCCGGGTATATATTCATCTCCTCACTGATCTTCGTATTATGGATCCTGCTGGCGCTCGCAGTGATGCGGCCTTTCAGGTTGAATGAATGGATGATCTGCCTGCTTGGGATCACCACCCCATTCTACTTTTATGCGATCTATACCGTGATCGACGGTACCTGGAGCTGGCAGGAATTTGTGCCGCATATCACACTCGGAGTACCATCCCTGAAACAGTCGGCCTGGCTGGCCGGAAGTGTGTTCCTCGTCATGATCCCCTTTCTGACCGGGGGATATTTTATCCAGGAAAACCTGCGGCGCGTGCTTATCAATGTACGCAAAGGGTGGAGCCTCCTCTTGTTATTACTCCTCGCTTCACTGCTGATGCCCTTTGTAAATACGACCGGAACATTTGAGAACTGGGTGATGGCAATGCTCCCCATGGCCGCATTCCATGCCTGTACCTACTTATATGCCACCTGGCGGCCATTTCCATTGATCGTCTTCTGGATCACCACCGGATTTATTATCGCGTATCAGTATTGGGGACCGGGATGGGGATGAAGAAAGTAACAATTCAAAATTAAAAAGTAAAAAAGCGATTCGCGGGAAGGCGATATCCGGTTTTGCGGGGTTTTTATGCCTGTCTGGCGTAGGAGCTACGCAAAGGGCGCAAAGGGACCGCTAAGAGCGCAAAGAAGAACTTAGCGGCCAGCCTTTGCGGCCTTTGCGGGATCTTTGCGCCCTTTGCGATACTCCTACGCCCTGGCTATCCTGAACCACCTGTCCCTGGCGGGTTTCTCCGTATCACGGCTCTTTTTTCACTTTTTAGTTTTGACTTTTTACTTTTCACGCCGTTTCCCTTTCCTGATGAACCCTCAATTTGTATCTTTGCCACTTACCATCAATTTAATACATGAAATTCGGCGTTGTTGTTTTTCCAGGCTCCAATTGTGACAGGGATATGTTTGATGCATTGAAGCATGATCTGGGCCAGGATGTAACCATGCTTTGGCATAAAGACAAGGATCTCAGCAAGTTCACTACTGATGACTGTATAATTTTGCCCGGCGGTTTCTCGTACGGCGACTATCTCCGCTGCGGTGCCATCGCCCGTTTCAGCCCGATGATGCAGAGCGTGATCGAGTTTGCAAACAAAGGCGGAAAAGTATTTGGTGTTTGTAATGGCTTCCAGATCCTGTGCGAATCAGGGCTGTTGCCAGGCGCACTGCTCCGCAATGCCAACCAGCAATTTGTTTGTAAGAACGTGTTTATCAAGAACTCATCTGACGAAGTTTTCAAAATACCTGTAGCGCATGGCGAAGGCCGCTACTATGCCGACGAACAAACACTGAACGAGCTCGAAGCGAATGGCCAGGTGATCTTCCGCTATTGTGACGAGAATGGACAATTCACCAAAGACTCAAATCCGAATGGTGCTACCAGGAACATCGCCGGGATCACCAATTCCCAACGAAATGTGTTCGGCATGATGCCACACCCTGAAAGAGCCTGCTCCGATATGCTGGGCAACACAGACGGCCGCCAGATCATCGAAACTTTGTTGATGGCGAAACAACTGGTTCACTAAACCGTTCGTCTGTTTTATTGTAATTCTTCGGATAGCTTATTTTAACAATCTGAAATCACGCAAATGTTTGATTTTTGCGTACTTGGATAGAAAAAAGGGAATATGAAGCAACTTGTTCTACTCGCATCGGTTCTATTGATGGCAACCATCGGCCAGGCTCAGCAAAATCCTGTATCATGGGCTTTTTCCGCAAAGAAAATTGCAGATAAACAGTATGAAGTGCATATGACGGCTACCATCCAGAAAGGATGGCACCTGTACTCACAGGTTCAGCCCGAAGATGCAGTAGCCATGCCCACCACTTTCAAGATCAATAACAATCCATTGGTCACACTGGAAGGCGCGATCAAAGAAGATGGCAAGATGGAAAAATTTCATGATCCGAAACTGGAGCTTTCCGCTAACCAGTTTTCCAATAAAGTGGATTTCGTGCAGGTGGTAAAGCTCAAAGCCAATGCAAAAACAAATGTTACAGGAGTATTGGAATTCCAAACCTGTAATGATCAGAAATGTCTTCCTCCTAAAAAGGTAAACTTCACTATCGATCTCAACTAAAAAGATATTTTGTATGTTAACAAACGGGTTCTATAAAGAACTCGTTTGTTGTTTAAATCCAGTTTCATGTCAAGGCTCACCCAATTCATAGCTGCATTCGTTCTTTCTCTCGCCGCCGCATTATCATTATCTGCACAGGATTCCACCAGCGCGATCACTGGCTGGAAGGTGGAGAGCAGGAAAACAGGCGAAGGCATTTATGAACTCCGCTTCAATCTGCCCGCTGTTGCCAAATGGCAGGTTTATGCACCAAACCAGGTTTTACTGGAGATCAAAACAACCGAACTCCAGTTCTCCGACTCAAGCATACAGCAACAGGGAGCATTTATTCTTCCAGAAGCACCACTGCAGGTAACCAGCCCGATCTTCGAGAACACAAAGATCAGCGTGTATGAAGGCAAGGCTGCATGGACAGCCGTGGTAAAGATCAACGGAACAGTTCCTTCAAAACTTCAGGGCACGCTACTCTATACTTACGGAAAAGACAATGAATTCTATCCTTCCACGCCGCTGCCATTTACGGTTGAACTGGAAGGAGGCGTGGATGCATCAGCAACTATCAAAGTCGCGTCAATAGACATCAATAAACCGGTAAGTGATTGTGGTGACGATGGCACCGTGAATAAAAGTATGCTGAGCATTTTCCTGCTTGGTTTTGCAGGTGGACTGGTCGCGCTGCTTACTCCCTGCGTATTTCCCATGATCCCGGTAACCGTCACGTTCTTTACAAAAAAAGCGCAGGACCGGAAGACCGGTGTACGCAATGCCATCACTTACGGCTTCTTTATTTTCCTGATCTATATACTTGTTACCGTTCCCTTTCATGTAGCGAATATCAACCCCGAGATCCTGAACAATATTTCAACCAATGTGTGGCTGAACCTGCTGTTCTTCGCCGTATTCGTGTTCTTTGCTTTATCCTTCTTCGGATTGTTTGAGATCACCCTGCCGGCAGGATTGGCTAATAAAGCTGATTCAAAATCAAGCCTCGGAAATATTGGCGGGATCTTCTTCATGGCGGGAACGCTGGCGATCGTGTCATTCTCCTGTACTGGTCCTATCCTGGGAACACTGCTCGTAGGAGTAGTTGATCAGGGCGCATGGCCGCTGACAGCGGGAGCTGCTGGATTTGGCCTTGCACTGGGTCTTCCATTTGCACTGTTTGCCATGTTCCCGAACTGGCTGCAGTCATTGCCAAAATCAGGCGGCTGGATGACCGACGTGAAAGTCGTTTTGGGATTCGTAGAACTTGCACTGGCAGTTAAGTTCCTCTCTAATGCCGACCTGGTAAAGCAGTGGGGTTTACTGAAAAGAGAAGTGTTTATCGGTCTCTGGATCATTATCGGAGTGCTGGTGACGCTTTATCTATTGGGTAAATTAAGGATCGGCCATAGCTCGCCGGTTAAGAAATTTTCTTTCATCAGGATCGCATTCATCGTTCTATTTGCTTCGTTCACGATCTATATCATACCGGGGCTTGGCAATCCAAAGAATGCGCGGATGAGCCTTATCAGTGGATTTCCTCCTCCACGCACATATTCGTTGTATCCGAGGGACAATGCAATGTTTGAACCAATGCATAATAATTATGTGGAAGCACTGGCCATCGCTAAAAAGGAAAATAAACCCGTACTGATTGATTTCACCGGATGGGCTTGTGTCAACTGCCGCCGTATGGAAGAGAATGTTTGGCCCGATCCTTTGGTAGATAGCCTGATGAGGAAGGAGTTTGTAGTAGTATCATTATATGTCGATGAAAAGAACAAACTTCCGCTGCCGGAACAAACCGTGGTGAAACTGGCCAACGGAACAGAAAAATCGATCGTATCTGTAGGTGATAAATGGGCTACATTCCAGACAGAGAACTTCAACGCAACATCACAACCGCAATATGCCATCATCACACCAGATCAGGTGGCGCTTACCAAAACGAAATTCTATACACCAAACGCCGAAGAATTTGCGAAGTGGTTAGAATGCGGCTTGGAAGCATTCAGAAAAAAACAACCTTAATAATAGTACATAATTTTCAAATCCGTTCCATCAGAGGAGCGGCTTTCATATTTAGCACAATAGCGTATTGTTGCAGGCAAAAATGATGGTTTGTCTAAATCAACGGCGCAATACCTTGCTGCTTTAGATTTTTTGAAGTGACGAAGTTCAAACCATTTAAAAAAAATAAAATCTCGTCTCTGGTTAACGATATGTTAAGATAATTCATATCTTGACAACTCATCACTGCACAAATACTACAAGTCCATTTCTCGATGTCATTGACAGGGTTCTATCCTGCAATAGCATTATTCACCTGACCTTATCCCGATCTGAGGAGAGTGGGAGGTATGCATCACCATGCTGTATCTCATTGTTTGCCTGCCATATTACCAATTCATAACAACGTCGTTAGCCAGGAAATTGTCTTGTAAAAGATCGATGACAGTCAGCATAAATATACTGACCTGTTAGCGGCCAGTGGGCTTTATTGCCCGGCCGGAGCAACGTCAATATAATGCCTGCCAACTATCATTGAGCTACGTGAGATATTTTCCTGAGCCTGATCTCATATCTACTATTAATAGTCAGCGTACACGTTTACTTGTCATGTGAATGTTAAGGTCTCTTATTGTCTAAACACCAAACTAAAGCACATGAGAAAACTATTTATGGTTTCCCTGCTATTGCTATGCGCCTGTATAATACGTGCACAGCAAAAGCTGGCCGGAAAGGTATTGGATGAAACAGGAAAGCCTGTTGCAGGCGCTTCTGTTCTTATCAGAGGATCCAGGACCGGCACAACTACTGACAACGATGGTAGCTTCACAATTAATGCAACATCCGGCGCCACGCTGGTGGTATCGGCAGTCGGATATACAGAACTTCAATCAAAATATACAGGAGGAAATACGATCAGCCTGACTGTTCAGACAGACAGTAAAACGCTGGCGGATGTCGTTGTAACAGGCGTGTCTCAGGCAACCAGTAAAGCAAAGCTTGCTTTCTCTCTTACCAAGGTCGACGTAAAGCAGATCAACACTGTACCGGCTACCGATCTGTCACAAACGTTACGCGGAAAAGTTGCGGGCATACAGATCTCGCAGACACAAGGCGATGATGGTGCATCTGTGTTCTTGCGCGGAGCAAAATCAATGTTTGGTAATATCTCACCGCTTATAGTGATCGATGGATTTGTAACCAACTTTACCCTTACGGATCTGAACCCGCAGGATGTGGAATCGATCGAAGTGGTAAAAGGTGCAGCGGCTTCTGCACTCTATGGAACACGGGCTGAAGGTGGCGTAATACAAGTGGTAAGTAAAAAAGGAAAAAACGCACGCGGTGGCGTTGAGATCACTGTCGATAATGAAGTGGGACGGAATGATATTCAGCGTACACCTCAACTTGCTACCATGCATTACTATAAAACAGATCCGAATGATACCTACGGTTTTCAGTATGCAGCCGGTTCAACAAGTGCAAGAGTAGCCAACTATCAGGCTAATGGATTCTCCGTCATACTCAGCCCTTATAAAAATAATTACGATAACACAAATGCATTACTGAGCAACAAAACCTATTACAGCAATTATGTGTCTGTCGCAACAGCGGGTGAGAAATACAATGCATTCCTTTCATTCCGGAATCAGCATACTGGTGGTATCATTGATCCGATTGATCCGAATAAGAAAAGAAGTATTTCGTTCAGAAGCCAGTTTCGTCCTACTTCAAAGCTCGAGGCGGAGATCTCCTTTAACTACTTTAATGAAAAGAAGCCATCATCAGCTGCATCAGGGGATGACCAGGGAACTTTATTCGCCGCAACATTACAATGGGAGCCATTCATAGATCTATCGGCAAAAAATGCGCGCGGTGATTATAATGTTGTTCCGCTTGGTGCCAACATTCAGGGCGCAAATCTTTCCAACCCATTATATGAGTGGAGCAAGCGTGAATACACGAACAATACAGATAACTATCTTGGTGGCGCAAGACTTCGTTATAAGATCCTGCCTAACCTGTCTGCAGAGGTGCTGGGTTCTGTCAGGAAAGAAAATTATACAAGTTCAAACATGTATCCGCGTGGTTATGAAACCACGACCTCTAACGATCAGCTGAATAATGGTTACCTGGCGCTTTCAAATTCAAACTACCAGATGACAAATGGCCAGGCATCGCTTAATTACAATACCCGTTTTGGAAATGATTTCACTTTTGGCGCAACGGCCAAGATGGTCTATGAAACATGGTATTCAAAAGGCTTCAGCGTGTCAGGATACGACTTTCGGGGAAGTGTTCCGATCTACGTGATCGGAAATACAAGAGCTGATACCCGTACCGGCTCCGGCTCAGATATGTTTACGAACAAAACAGTGAACTACGGCTATTACCTGAACATGCAGACTTCCTGGAAAGACAAGATCTTCCTTGATGCCCTTGCCCGTATCGATCAGAGCTCACGTTACGGTACCGATGAGCAGACGGCATTCTTTCCCCGTGTAGCCGTTGCCTACCGGATCACACAGGATTTCGATCTTGGTGATGCGATCTCTGAATTAAAAGCGCGTGTTAACTATGGCGCAGCAGGAAGTGTACCGGGATATAACGTCAAGAATAGCCTTGCGACAGTAACTGCTACGGGGATACGTGTTGACCGGATAGAAAACACAAGCCTGGCACGCTCCATCACACATGAGTGGGAGCTTGGTTTTGATGCGGTATTATTCAAGAAGATCAACGTTAACTTCAACTATGCATTCGCCAAAAGCTCGGGTGACTTTGTAAGCCCACCCGCGTTCACTCCTTATGTTGGTGCCGGGGTAGTGAAGAATTTCGGTGTAACCAAATCACGTTCGATAGAGCTTGAGGTAAATGGGAATGTGGTCAACAAACGAAACTTCGCCTGGGACTTTGGTTTCACTTTCGGACGTGTGAGAAGCGAGATCAAAAGTCTCGGGACAGGTCTTCCCGCATTTGTTGATGGATTGTATAGAAAAGATATCAACCTCAGTCCATTCTCAATGTATGGTTTGAAAGCACTCACCAGTTTATCAGAACTTGAAGTTGACAAAGCAACGAATCTTGTCACCAATGCTGGCGGCGGCATCTACCCGCTCGAAGCATTTGCGGTAAACTCACGCGGTTTTGTTGTGGTCGCAAACACGATCGGGACAGCAGGTGAAGCACCATTGTTCCTTCAGAAGAATGGAACAAATATGTCTACAGTGATCGGGGATGTACAACCTGATTTTCAGATCGGATTTACGAACACGCTCACCTTCCTGAAGAGATTTACCTTCTATACAACGCTTGACTGGAAACAGGGAGGACAGAAATATGATCAGACCATCCAGTATCTTTCTTTTGATGCTCGCTCATCAGTATGGCAGGATTTTGCAGCAGCAGGCCTTCCGCTCGGATTTGTACAGGCATTGTACAATGGTAACTCTTACAGCAGCTATTGGGTAGAAAGCAGCACGTATCTGTCGATCCGTGAAGCGTCTCTAAGCTATAGCATCCCTGTTCCGAAAAGCACCAAAATGTTCAAGGAAGCAAGGATCGCGATGATCGGCCGCAATCTCTATACGTTCTCGGGATTCAAGGGAAGCAATCCTGAAGGTGGACATGAGTATTATCCATACCCTGTTTACCGTACTTACTCGGCACGCCTCACCCTTAATTTCTAACGCAACCAAAAACAGTTATCATGAAAAAATTACTCTTCATATCAATCAGCTGGCTTTTTCTTGCTTCCTGTGAAAAAATGCAGTTTGATGATCCCGGAACTTACACACTCGAAGAAGCATCGGATTCTACCATTACGCCGGATTATTATTTCAAACTCGCGGCCGGTAATTTCCAAAGTGCATTGTTCAACTCTAATGACTCTTACTATTTCGGTACCGGCCTGGCTTCACTGGCTGATCAAACCACCGTTACCAACCGTGTACAGGAGTGGTGGGATTTTGCGAAGGAACCTCGTATTTCTTTAAACAATACTCAATCCTATACCGGTGTTTCACATTTCTCTTATGCATATGATGTGTTCTACAAAGCGAACCTGAATGCAAATATCATCATTGAAGGATTGGAGTCTGGGAAAAAAGGCGTGGACGCACAGGGCCGTGACCGTACCCAGGAGATCTATGCCGTCGCTTATTTTATTAAAGCGATCAGTCAGGGATATCTTGGTATGCTGTATGACAGGGGAGTTGTAGCGGATAAGAATCTTGCACTGGCCGGACCCATTGCCTTGCCTGATTCCTACAAGCAACTGATCGAATCATCCACGAGTTATTTTGATAAGGCGATCACAGCGGCGAATGCGGCGGGTTCCATCACGCTGGCTGATTTTTATCCGGGAGTAGTGGCTGATAAAACACGCTTCATTCAGTTTGCCAACTCTATGGCCGCACGTATCCTCGCATCGTTACCAAGAGATAAGGCCGAAGCCACTGCAATGGGCACGCCGTTCTGGAACAAGGTGCTTGCCTATGCCAATGCAGGCTTGTCGTCAGATTTCATTTCGTCATTTGTAACAGGTGGATACTATAACTATCACGTCCATTACGCTCTTACGGAAGCAGGCGGCGGGCCCTATCTGCCGGCTGATATAAAAGTTGCCTATATGGCCGACAGAACAGGTACCTATCCGAATGCTTATCCATTAGATGAGTCGGTGATACTTGCTCCGGTGCAAACGGACGATGCGAGGTTTGTGAAGTATTTCAAGTATGTCACCAATTTTGGATACCTGAGGGTAGACAGGGGCAGAAACCTTTTCTCTAACTATAAACACAATCGCTGGTCGCAGGCAGGAGCAAATCCCAACACAACGCGGATCCTGGGATATCCAAACCCGGTTTTCCTGCTGGAGGAGTTGCGTTTGCTCCGCTCCGAAGCGAAGATGTGGCTGGGTGATATGACCGGTGCTGCAGCGGAACTGAATGCTGCGTCAGCAGATCGGATTGCGGCCGGCGGACTGTCTCCTATTGCCGCTACCGAAGCCGCGGTCAGAAGAACATTGCATTATGAGTATGCGATCAGTATTGATCTGGCTGGCGGTGCTGCCAATCCATGGACTTTCATGCGAAGAAATAACCTGCTCCAGCGCGGAACGCCTACCCAATTACCGATCCCGGAACAACAACTGTTGCTGACCGGTGATCAGATCTATACGTTCGGCGGTATTGGAGCTGCCGGGGCGAAAGGTATATGGGGAGAAGTGTCAGCGGCAAGCGGGGATGGGGCGTGGAGGTAGGAAGGCGGTCATCGGCCATCAAATCGAAGGAGGGTCAATTAACGAAACGCCAGTGGATTTGATCCATGCTTGATCTGGCTCAATAAACAGAACGAATCGTTCATAAGTCTTTTGTGCAGTGTAAGTCTTTTACACAAGACCCGGCGGCTATTTCTATGGCCGCCTTTTCTTTTAATCCGGGTAGCGTAGAAGGAACGCAGCGGACGCGGCGACACGCAGCGGGCGCGGCGAAGTTCAGGCGCAATCAAAACTTACGTCGCGATCGCTGTGTGTCGCCGCCGCGTTCCTTTACGCCAAATAAAAAACCCCGTTTCAGCCAAAGCTAAAACGGGGTCAATTTGGTGTCATTCTGTAACAACCTGTCGCCAGGCAAGCAAAAAAGAAAGGTTCGGAAAGAACGTTTCGGGTGCAACGGGAGAAACAGAATGACAATAAGTTTCTGCGTTATTGCGCGCAAATATACTGATACAACAACTTAGAGTGCAATTTGTTTTTGTACCATCAATTTTCTCAGATTAATTAATCCGTAGCGCATGCGTCCAAGAGCTGTGTTGATGCTGCAGTCTGTTGCGGCAGCGATCTCTTTAAAGCTCATGTCAGCGTAATGACGCAAAATGATCACCTCGCGCTGGTCTTCAGGAAGCCTCTCCAGCATTTCCCGTACGCGGCTATGACTCTGTCTTTTCATCATGGCAGTCTCAGCGCTGTCATCTGTAAAATTCAGCACCTCGAAAATATCTTTGTCTTCGCTATTGCGGATAGTAGGTGTTCTTTTCACTTTGCGGAAATGATCCACGCAAAGATTGTGTGCGATACGCATAGCCCATGGAAGGAATTTACCCTCCTCCGTATAACGGCCGCTGCGCATGGTATCAATGATGCGGATAAATACATCCTGGAAAATGTCTTCTGCCAGGTATTTGTCTTTTACCAGGAACAGAATAGAGGTGTACAATTTGTCTTTGTGACGGACAACAAGGGCTTCTAAGGCTTCCAGATTCCCATCCGTAAAGAGTTGGATGAGTTCATGGTCGGTTTTTTTGACTAAAGCTTTCATACTCCTACAGGTTTAGGTGGTAGTTAATGGATATTGGTTAAATAAATAATTGGACTAATGGAACAAACGGTAAAAACAGCTGTTAAGCTAAATGTGTAGAAGTATTATACTATAGGCGGGGTGGTTTTTTAGGTTGATCATTGTTTTAAGATATTGGTAAACTAAAAATAGAACATTTTTATAATCCAGCCAACAAAAGGTATCGCAAACAATAATTCCTACTACAAAAAAAATGTTAAGGATATTGCACGAAGTTTGCGACAGTGAACACTTTACAATTATCGGGACAATAATGGAAAAGACAATAAAAGGGAAAAATCCCGCCAAATCAAAGACCGTAATTTCCGCAGAAAACATCCTTATTAAAGGGGCAAGGGTCCATAATTTAAAAGATGTTACTGTAGAAATTCCCAGGAACAAGCTAATTGTGGTAACCGGGGTATCCGGTTCGGGCAAATCGTCGCTTACGATCGACACTTTATATGCTGAAGGGCAGCGGCGGTATGCCGAAAGCCTGAGTGCTTATGCCCGGCAGTTCCTGAACC
>JBEVKW010000102.1:0-7743 GCA_040509495.1 Chitinophagaceae bacterium
ACTGTTCCAAGTCTCCCCTGAAGGGGGAGATTTAGAGGGGGCCCTACGCAACTTAACAACATCAATACAAATCTATTTCAAAACACCCTCCGAATCTACCTAACCTTGCGGGATGTTCATTTTATCGGATGAACAGGTCCTGATTTTGTGTGAGCGATCCTTTACATGACACCTGTTTCCTTTACACAACCAAACCTTCACTCAGCCCTGCTGAGGTGTCGCCCACTCAGTCACCAGCCAGATCAGTTTCGCCCTCCACTACCTTGTTTATCATCTCTAAATTATCACAACTTTCTGTCATGAAAAGAATTCTACTTCTTACCGTGCTGATTACCTGGTTCATCAGTGCCAATGCCCAATGGAGCAATACCACCAACCAGTTCTATGACTCGCTGGATATGCCTGTGGTGCAAATGGCGAATGACCAAAAAAACCCGTTGGTACTCAAAAGCGAACCGGATGGCGGTTATGTGGTGATATGGGAAGATAATCGAGCCGGAAATACCGATATCTATGCCCAGAAATACGATAAGAACGGCCAGCGGCTCTGGGCGCAAAACGGCGTACCCGTCGCCACCGGAACTGATGGTCAGGTGTATTCCTACATTGCGAATGTCCAGACCAGTGTTTACAATTACCGCAATGTAGGCCATGCGGCAACGGACGCTGCCGGAGGTTTTTACATTGCATTCACTACCGCTAATCATAATGATGTATACGTGCAGCACATCAAAAGCGACGGTACCCGGGCGTTTGCAGCCGAGGGGTATCCTGTCGCCGTTCATACAGCAACCAACGACCCTTATTATGCACAGCCACAGCTTATCGGCGACGGCAGGGGCGGTTTCTTTATAGGCTATTATGTAAGGGATCCGGCTAATCATGTGTATGTGTACTGCTATAAAGATGAGGGGGGTACTCTTAAAAGATATGGTGGTGGCATTATGAATCAATATGCCACCCAGGAGGTCAGCGATGCTTACTGTGGAAAGCGTTATACGATCAATTATACCAATTCCGGCACCGCCAAGTCGTTTGTTATTTTCCCCGACCTGCAGGACGGTTGTGGCGTTATCATGGCCCAATCGATCGGTTCAGAAAAAGTTTTTCCCGCTTATAACAGGCTGGCCCGGGTGAAATCAAATTCTCAGGTAACAAAAGATATATGGGGGGAATCACCCAGCGCGATCATTTATCCTGACGGCAGCAACGGTGACGTAACTCCGGAAAGACATGAATATTTTTATAAACAAGATTCCGTCGTGAGACTTTATTCTTTCAGTCAACATCACTCGCAGGTAAGTTGTAATATCATTCTCAATTACCCGGTTCCTCCCGGGCAGGAACCAGACATACGCCTGGTAGAATACACCAATTTTTACGTGGGAAGTGTGGGCTATGCTGCGCTGAAAGCGCCTATTTATGATATAGACCGAGTCTTGGCCACTGTGCTGCCTACTGACGGAAATATCAATGCGATGCTGGTAACCTGGAATGAACGCAATTATGTCAATAATAAAATTACCGACTTTGTGACAAAGGGATATTCATTAGCGTTAGAGAAATACGACAGTTTACCCTATCAGTTGACAACAGACACGCTTTATCCTAATTTCGTCTATAATCCTCGTCCGCCCGACGGATTAAACAAACTCAACCAGGGATCAGGAGAACTAGACACCCTGATCGCTGTGCCTGGTTCCAACTATTTTTATGATTTTACTTTTACCGGTTCGGGTAACAGGGCTTTCCTGGCTACTGCGCCGTTGCCTGTTCTGGGACATAATACTCAGAGTAATGATTCTATTTTTTACCAGGAAATAAAGTTGAGCCGGATGACGGCCGATTCCTTTGCTGTAAAGATCAATACCGATCAACCTAAGGGCCTACTGATCGGTACCGGTCAATCTACCAGCAACAGCGTTTATATTCCCACCCCTGGTATTGCCGGTGATGGCGCAGGCAATGCCGTTTTTTACTACGGCAGATCTCAACGTGCGATACAGGCAAGCCCTGTGGGCGATCGCGGAAAGTTCTGGTGGGGAGCTACAGGTACTCCGCTGAACACGGGAAGGTGGGACCGTAGTTGGACCGACCCATCAGCACCTCATATTTATATGGATAAAGACGGGACGGGTGTGGCTGTTTGGTTTGACGCCAGGAAAACCGATGCGGGCTACACTGGCTACAACATCTATATGCGGCATTTAGATAGCCTGCTGAATCCGGCATATCAACCGCCGACACAAATCCTGCGGCCCATCAGACTGGGCGTATCTGCAAGTAGTATTGCTGAGCCGCAGCTCATGGCAGGTTCCAGCCAGGCATGGACTGGTTTCCGGGGGATTTCATATGACGGATTCTACTACACGCCTCTTGTTTCCATTAAAGATGACTATCCTTTGGGAACGGTCAATACAAGTGCGTATGATCATGTTGGCGCAATACGGACCAACACGGCTGGCAGGCCTTACCTTAACCGTAACTACACCATTAGTGTAACCAATCATCCGCCGAACGCTTCCATTCGTGTGCGACTGATCTTCACCAAAGAACAGTTCGATGCACTGAAAGCGCAGGATGCGTCTATACAGGACCCGGGTGATCTGATGGTGATCAAGCAACCATCCACGGGTGCTGTACCAGCGTCATATACAATTTCCTCGGGTGATCAGAACATACAGCCCAGCGGATGGGGAACCTTTGAAACCACCGTTGATAATGCGTCCGTGATCACGGGTTATTATCTTGAAGTGGTGATCAGCGATTTCAGTAATTTCTTTATCACGAGATCCAACATAGTACTCCCGGTCACCTTGCAATCATTTACGGTGAAAGCGGTCAGCGGCACTTCGCTGTTGCAATGGGTCACCGCATCCGAATTGAATAATGATCATTTCAATATCGAGCGGTCTGCTGACGGAAGAACCTTTACCACGATCGGTCGCGTACAGGGTAACGGAACTACCAGCATTCGGCAGGAGTACCGGTTTACGGATGCGGCGCCGCTCACGGGCCAGAACTATTACCGGCTGGCGCAGGTGGATCTCGATGGCCATGTGACCTATTCGCAAACACGGTTGCTGTCATTTAATGCGCAGGCTCGTGTGATGCAGTTATCTCCCAATCCTGCACGATCCACGGTGCATATCGTGTTGCCGCAAGCGGCTTCAGGGCAGGATGCGGTTGAATTATACAATCTTTCCGGACGGAAGGTATTGGTGCAGGCCGTATCAGCCGGAACGCTGCAGTTGGATGCGGATATCAGTACGCTGGCACCGGGGATGTATATTGTGAGGTTTGGAGATCAGCGTATGAAAGTGATGAAGCAGTAGGAGAGATAGGTTGGAACTACATACATTATTTAATGATGGCGTCTTCCGAAGGGAAGGCGCCTTTTGTTTTGGAGGCCTGGGGGTTGCGCAATAGCCCACGATTTCAATCCAATGTCGTTTAGTTTAGCAGCCCCGGTGCGTGCCTTATTACACGTCAACTTGAGGTTTGCCTGGCGTAGAAGTAGCGCGGTGGACGCGGCGATACGCAGCGTCCGCAACGTAAACAGCCATAGAACATCTTGTATTTCGCCGCGCTCTCCGCGTATTGCCGCGTCCGCCGCGTTACTTCGGGGCTGCTAACTAAACGAATTTGGATTTCAATCGTGGGGGAGGGAAGTTTCTAAATACAACGCCGCACCTCTTCCTCTATGCAAAAATGATAGTAAAGATGTACATCATCAAATTCACCAGCAGCACCATTGCATACAAGCCGTTCGTTCGTCCTTTGTTCAACGAAAGCATTACCGTAAAAACAGAAAGTCCGAGCAAGATCATCGATTTCTGGTCAAGGCCCAGCACGAGCGGCAGATCCAGTGCTATACAAATGACTGCTACTGTGGGAATGCTAAGGCCAATACTTGCCAGTGCCGAACCCAACGCGAGGTTAATGCTGGTCTGGTACTGGTTACGCTTAGCAGCCCGGATGGCAGCTATGCCTTCGGGTAATAAAATCACCGCCGCAATGGCTACGCCAACCAGCGATGTCGGCAAACCGGCCGCGACCACCCCGTTTTCGATCACAGGGGAAAGGCTTTTAGCCAATAAGATCACTACCCCTAAACAAACAACCAGCAGCACCAGGCTGATTGCAGCTTCTGACCGTGTAACAGCTTTCTCTTCGCCGGTGGTTTCCGCCAGGAAATAGCTGCGATGACGCACCGTTTGGGTGAATAAAAAAGAAGCATATATCACTACACAACTACAGGCGACTGCAATCAGTTGTGGACCGCTGTACGTAGGTCCCGAAATACTTGTAGTAAAGTTTGGTAAGATCAACGAAAGCACCAGGATGGATACAAGGCTGACCAACGCGATCGTAACACTTTTTGCTTCAAAGGACTGTTCTCTGAATTTCAACGCACCCAGCAGCATGCTAATGCCGAGAATGCCGTTCAAAATAAGCATGACAGCGGCAAAAAGTGTATCCCGCGCATATGTTTCGGCACCTGGACCACCTGTCAACATCAGCGAAACAATGATAGAAGCTTCCAATACGGTTACGGCTACTGCGAGGATAATCGTGCCGTACGGCTCGCCTACCTTGTGCGCCACCACTTCTGCATGGTGGACAGCAGATAACACGCCGATCATTAAAGCAATAATGGCCAGCAAATTAATTACTGTACCGCTGCCGATTGGCGCGAACAGGTAAAAGATCCATGCAGTAACCGGTGCGATATACGCCCATTGAAATAATTTCTTCATAAGAAATCGTTGAAAAATGAAGCCCTACAAGGTGATTTGATATGGCGTAAAATTGTAACAGTCAATCTTTAAAGCCATCAAATTTACAAATAACTGGCTATATCGGTAGTGATGGATTCAGAAAAGAGAAAGTATGGCGGGTGAGATCAGTCTTTCTTCGTGAGCATAGCGGAAGCTTTCGAATTATTTCAAGAAAAAACATCTAATGGGCGAGGAAAAACACCGGGATAATTTTAGGTATAAAGGTAGTTTCGTGACTTGTTCCTACGCACCAACTTTTTGTTCAAAAATGCAGATACATATTAACCGATAAAAAAAATGAGGAAGGTAACCCAAAAAAGAGGTCAAAAGGTGTCATCATTTCAGACAGTGTTATGAACTATAAGAAGCATCCATATTTTGTAAGAAGGGAAGAATCGAAAGCATTTCTGAAGAAAGTTGGTTTGCCTGCGGGGCTGACAATTAAAACAGCTTAGTGAATATGTCATCAGATTGCGACATAAGCTACCGCATAGGTGGTTTAATTTTATACACCTGGATAAATATAAAATCAAAATACGAAGTGAAAGGAAGCATGATATGGTAAAGAAGGAGATTGATACCTTAATAAAAAAAGACGAAAATAAACTCTTCGATAAACAACTTGAATCTTTACAAAGTCACGCATTAGCTGTACAGATGCATGAAAAAGCATCTTTACTATACCCGGATTATAAATACTGGAAGGTCTGATCGAGCTCAGAATGTATGTTATTCCCGATAACTGGTTTCAGTTATCGGGTTTCGTTTTTTATAGTCGCCGGTACTAGGGTAAAGTCTATGCTACTTGAGTAGGCTTGCATGGCGACAAGTAGTTTCAGAGTTACAAGACAAACTATGCTCAAAAGAAAAATCCCCAGACTATTCCGGGTGTCTAAAACGTAATCCTTTGATTTGACTTGCGTCAGGGCAAACCGGAATAAGATGACACAAATGTAAAAATTTTTATCTTTTTATGAATAATTCACTCAACAAGTATCCGGTTAAAATCGGCGACTCTTCAGAGGGGTTAAACTTTTATTTCGTTAGTAAAGGTAAAAGCGCTGTTATCAAAGTTGTTAACTGCGGTTTTGTTGCCAAAATCCGCGGAGAAGATATTTATAACTTTGGCTTCGGAGATTTTGATATGCATTCTCACCGGATTGTAGATAGTGTTGTAACAGAAAATGGAGATGCGATAAAAGTTTTCAATACTGTGCTGAGCACGGTGCCCCTTTTTTTTGAAAGATTTCCAAATGATAAGCTGATCGTGAAAGGAAGTGATAGCAGAGCTGGATTCGAAAATGATTGTAAGCCGACCTGTCGGAAAAACTGTAAACTTGATCAATGCAGGAAGGCTAATCAGCGTATCCGCATCTACAGAAATTATGTTGACAAGAACTTTGAGATATTGAATACTGAATATCGGTTTTTTGGAGGCTATACAGATTTTCACGGTAATGATTGTGAAGAAGATTATGTAAGAGGGAAGGATTATATTTCTGTATCGTTAGTTAAAAGAAATGTATAACTTTGCAGTATGGAAAAGGAACAAAAACAAAAAGATGCAATGGTAAGGGTACCAGAAGAGGCATTGTTATCTTTGGTAGCATCCGTTTTAAAAGACAAGGTGTTATTTCCTGAAAAGATCGAGGATGTAAGGCGATACCTGCAACGGCTTCAGCCTGTTGGGCGATAATATATTTCAAATATTAAAGAGGTGTTCATATTAATGAGCACCTCTTTTTTTATGGATTATTTAAACCAGATGTATTTGGATGGGGCTCAGGCTAAGGACAAAAAAGCTATACTTCTACTGTCGATAAGCGGTGACGCATCCGAGTTTAAACCTCAGTTGCGTATTGAGTACTGTCGGTTCTGATTAGCGTGGACAAAATTATCAGGAACAAAACACATACCCGCCCGTCTTTCACCATCTATTCCCTCAGCAACCGTCTTTAGAAGGGATGCGTTTATAAATTATCTTACCGGCTCGTTCTACATATTCGCCCGAAATTATTGGATATGCATACTTGGGCGCGTGCGATACGCCACGGCTTCTTAGCATTATTTTGTCATTAACTTTCAGGCTCTGCAATTGCTCCAATTGAGACTTCTCCACGTCAAATTTTACAATATAATCGACACCATCGATCCTGGCCATCACACCAAAACCCAATCGTGAACCTGGCGGAAGAGAAAGAGAAGTTATAACCGCCTCCATATTGGTATTGTTCTTTATTTTAGCAGCGCCGGCAAGCACCTTTTTACCTTCGGGAGATGCTGTCCATTTTGTGTACTTGATACCTTCAGGAGTGGCCTCCCAATTGCTCAATGCGGTTTTCTTTTCAGCAGCGGGGATTTGCTTCGGCGTGGATTCTTTAGAAGGCTCATTTTTTGTTTCGCGATTAGCGAATACCAGCCCGCTTACCACCACCAGCGGTAAGATCAGGGCATAAATAACTTTTTTCATACTTTTTGGAGGTTTAGTTGATGCAGCTAATCTACCTTGATCCTGTCAGCTTGAGTGGGCAGGACTGTAAATTAAAATGTAAACTATGTAAATTAGTGTAAATGATATTCCGGGTATTAAAAATCAATTCTTTACGCTTACCACTGGCTGAGGAAACACTTGCTGCTTACTGACAACTTCTATAGTATATCTATGATGCATTCCTACTATTCCGCTCCTAAGTTTCCAGCTGATTAGGATTGCAAATAAGGGGTTAACGTACAAAATTCGATTCGTATGCGGATTCTCTTTACGCTCTCCGCAACCAATAACGAACAAAACAACCATCAAAAGTTATGCGGATGTCTCCGGCACTACCCCCACAAGAATCAGCCTGTTATACACGATTGTATACAAGTAGATCCGGTTAGAAAACTTGAATATAGCCCATGTTTTCAGTGAAAATCAATTCACCGTTTTAACTCTTCAGGCTTTTGGATTCCCTTGTATTTA
>JBEVKW010000103.1:0-3402 GCA_040509495.1 Chitinophagaceae bacterium
TACGCCATCAAGCTATCAAGAAATTATTCGGTCATATAAAAGGAAAAATGTGGGTACACGGGAGTTCGAAGGGGGAGACTTCGCACATTCATTATGAAAGCTGCATCTAAGTATGTCGAATGGATTGTTCGACATATTTGGACACGTTTGATTAGCAGACTGCTCCAGGTCTCCCCCTTCGGGGGAGATTTAGAGGGGGCCTTACGCAAGGCAGATAAGTTTTTGTTAGATGGAATCTACGCTGCATCTGGTACGCCTGCGTTAAATCCTCGTGGTCCGTGATCTGTTTCGGCTAATCAGCGCGTAAGTTCTTCACCGGACTTGACAGTGCGGCCCTGACCGTTCTGTATCCGACAGTGATCGATGCAATGATCGCGATACTGCCCAGGGCGAGCAGGAAGATCCATCCTGAAAAATTGATCCGGTATTCAAAATCTTTCAGCCAGTTGGTCATCATCCACCACGCTACCGGCGCTGCTACAACGAATGCCAGCAGGATCAAACGGGAAAATTCTCTTCCGAAAAGCCATACCAATTGTATGGGAGAACTGCCGAGTACTTTGCGGATCCCGATCTCTCTCGTTTTTTGCACTACCATAAACGATACAAGCCCATACAGACCCAGGCAACCAATAAAGATCGCGATCAGGCAGAAGATGCTGATCCCTTGTAACATGAATGCTTCGTTCTTATAAAATCCCGCGATCTTATCATCCAGGAATTTGTACTCATACACCTGGTCGGGATATGTTTCACTCCATGTTTTTTCTATCGCACTCAGCGTTTGAGCCACATTAGCTTTGCTGACCTTGAGGGCATAGTTAACATAGAAACCTGCATCAGTCCATATTGCAACTGCACTGATGTCTTCATGAAAAGAATGGTCGTTAAAATCTCTCATCACTCCCACCACCGGAAGTGGTGTTCTCAGCGAGATAGAAATATTTTTACCAATAGCTTCTTCCGGAGATTTCAGTCCAAGCTTTTTTACCATGGTTTCATTGATCAGCAATTCGCGTGCAGTATCCGAGGGGAAAACGTTCCTTCCTGCCACCAACTGCAAGCTGAAGGTGGATAGATACTGATTGTCCGCAGACTTCACACTTGCAGCAAATGGTTCGTCTTCCGCACGGCTGCCAAATCGCACAGGAGCATTCCAGGCTGCATCGGAAGATGGCGGCTCATAGCATTGGGATATTTTTTCAACACCCGGCAGCTGGGACAGTTTTGTTTTTAGCGTTTGCGCAGTGCTTGTTGGACCTTCTCCCGCCGGCACTACAACAATAGCGTCCTTGTCAAAGCCCATGGATGACTGTTTGGCGAATTGAACCTGTTTCGCTATAACGATCATGCCAATGATGAGTATAAAGGAGATCGCGAACTGCCCAACGATCAGCGTTCTTCTTGTATTTAATCCGCCCAGTTGATGACGGGATATTCTTCCTTTGATCGCTGCAATTGGCTTGAACCCTGATAGTATCAGACCGGGATATGCGCCGGCCATGAACGTAACTACGATGATCTGTGCAATCAGGAATACACTCAGTTGCCACGACCTGAAAAGATTGACAGATACAGCTGTACCCAGCCACCTGTTCAGATAAGGCAACGCGATATTGGCCAGCAATAGACCCGTTAATGTTGCAAGGATCGTAATGATGGCGGTTTCGCCAATGAATTGCCAGAATAACTGAGAACGTTTACCTCCGATCACTTTACGTATACCCACTTCCCTGGATCGGTTTACGGCCTGCGCGGTAGCAAGATTGACAAAGTTCACGCAGGCGGTGATCACCAGGAATAAGCCGATGAATGACAGGATCCAGAGATTACGCTTTTCGATGATCCCGCCATAACGGCCATCGAAGTGAAGTGCTGAAAGCGGCTGAAGTTTATAATGATGAATGTTCTTATTACCTGCCCTGAATTTTGTAACATAAGCAGGCAACACTGCTTCAACCTGCTCCGGCGTAACGTCATTTTTAAGTTTGATATAGCAGCGCATGGCGGATGTCATTCCTCCCCAGGAATCATCACTCGCCATCCAGGTGTTGTAATCTTTCAGGCTTGCATAGGAGATGATGATCTCGGCCGGAAGATCCGTATTTGCCGGCAGGTCCTTTAAAACACCGGTAACTTTTGCTTCAACCCGGTTCGCCACCGTGATTGTTTGATTGATCGGGTCTTTATCGCCAAAGTATTTTCGTGCCATTCTTTCGGATATAATGGCTTCGTGTGGCGAAGAGAGCAGGTTGCTTCTGCTGCCTTTTACCAATGGAAAATTAAAGATGTCAAAATATTCAGGCTCCGCGAATGCAATACCCGTAGGTTCTTTGAACTTTCTGTTCTCTCCATTGATGGAAATATTCACCAGTTCATTACTCAGCTGCGCAACCCTGGCAGTTTTTTCTGCAAATGAATAATCGTTCCTGAAAACTTTTCCAAAAGGAGAAGGTACGCTCGAAGAGTAGGAGATATTATCGCGGTGCTGTTCAGTTACCACGCGGTATATACGATTTGCGTCAGCATGAAAATCATCAAAGCTCAGGTGAAACCGGACCAGTACAAAGATCACGATCCCGCAACAGATACTGAGTGCCAGTCCAAGCGTATTGATCAGTGTATAATTACGGTGTTTGACCAGATTTCTCCAGGCGATGCGAAAATTTGTCCGGAACATAACTAAAGCGTTTGAGTTTGGGGGAGTATACCCAAGTCGGTGCCAGTTTATTAAGGTGTTGACAGTCACTTCGTTACTTTATCCCCAGTGACCTGATTTGTCCGGAACCGATACACACACTGTTCTTTTTTAAAGCATTATACAGATGTGCGCAACCTGTTCTTGCTAAAAACCGCCCTTTTTTTTACATTAGCAGTATGAATCGTTTCAAAGGATTTGTGGAATGGAATGCGTTTGGCGTTTGTGCCGCGATCGGAAACCGGATGGGTATTGCTACCACCCGGATCCGGCAGTATTTCATCTATACTTCTTTACTGACGATGGGTTCCCCAATCATCATCTATATGTTTCTTGCCTTTTGGCGCAATCTGCGCAAGTATACAAGTGCGGCGAAAAGAAATCCATGGTATTATTTGTGATCTGCGATCGGCTGTTGAGAGTGGGTTTTGAGGATGAAATGTTTTGATCTGCAGTGTGTTTTTTTGCGTATTATTTTTTTCGAGGAATGCCTTGAAGGGCTTTTTTTGCCGGCGGGCAAAGCGCTTTTTTTCGAGTAGGCTCGGAGACTCCATTTACCTTTTTGCCGGCGGACAAGGCGCTTTTTTTTCGACGAAGGGTCGAAGTCTCTGTTTACTTTTTTTGCCTTGATGCAAAAAAAGTAACAAAAAAAAATCAAGGCTGAGGAAAAAATGGCTAAAAATGGGAGGGTGTCACCTGCACAA
>JBEVKW010000104.1:0-3186 GCA_040509495.1 Chitinophagaceae bacterium
GCGGTTCTTTGCGCACTCTGCGATACCCTACGCCCGTCGAATACAAGCTTTCCTCATTTCGAACTTCTTTTTACCAAACCATGGCACACTACCATCCATATTATCTATTTTTGCGTCTGCATTCTAAACCTCAAATCATGAAAAAAATATTCTCTCTTTTCGTAGTAGCCCTTTCTGCAACTGCCGCAATGGCTCAACCACCAGCAGGTGACGCAAAACCAGGCGAATGGTATGGTGAAAAAACATCTGCTGACGGCGCGATCAGCATTTCAGAGATCCCGGGAAAACTCGATAAGAAAGAGTCTTTCGATACAAAGATCAAAGCGAAAGTCCTGGACGTTTGCCCTAAAAAAGGTTGCTGGTTGAAACTGGAAGTAAATGATTCTACAACCGCTTTCGTGAAAATGAAAGATTATGCATTCTTCCTGCCAGAGGCCATTAAAGGAAAAACGATCATTCTCGATGGTGCCGCTAAGGTAAAAACAGTTTCGGTTGATGAACAAAAGCACTACGCCGAAGATGCAAAGAAATCAAAGGCAGAGATCGATGCGATCACTCAGCCTAAGAAAGAGATCAGCTTCCTTGCAAAAGGGATCGTTGTAGTGGAATAAGTATTACAGAAGATATGTCAGGAACTGCCGGCCATTGGTCGGCAGTTTTGTTTTAGGAGGCGTAGAAGTAACGCGGCGAACGCAGCGGACCGCAGCGAACGCAAAGAATTATGTCGTTTGTATTCCGCCGCGCACGCCGCGGTCCGCTGCGTTCGCCGCGTTACTTCTACGCCAGTCTGTATTAGGCATACCATGGGTGTCACAACTCTGTCAAGTTTCGCCTTTCGCAACCCCTTTTTCCCGATACCGCATCTACAACATTTCGCACCATCCTACTTTTGCACCGGATACAAAAACACTGAGCTAATAGGGCCATTCCTGGTTTTCTTTCGCCTTGAGCAGTTAGGCAAAAGTTTTCGGGAGTGTGCCCGCCTATCGACAAATATCACTCTGAAAAAAACATAAAAATGAACAGGAAACTCTCCTTGCTCGCGGTGCTCTTATGTTGTTTCTTCTCCGAAACATTTGCACATGCACTCTGGATCGAAACTTCATCAACCGGTAAAAAAGGAACCGCACAGGAAGTCCGCATTTTCTTTGGTGAATTCTCAGAAGGTTACGCAGCCGCAACTCCCACCGCTAAATGGTTCTCCGATACACGCAGCTTTTCGCTGGTCGTAACCACTCCCGACGGACAGGAGATCAAACTCACGCCAACTCAACAACCACAATATTTTTCCGCAACTTTTACGCCTGATAAAGACGGCGTTTATGCCGTTCGACTGCATCATGTGGTAAAAGATGTTTATCATGGCAACCGCCTCGATTATAACTCAAGTGCATTGGTTCATGTTGGAACAGCTGCTGCCGCACTCCTTCCATTCAGCAATATCGGTGTTTCAGCAGATGGCAAAGCTGGTTTCAAAAAAGATCAATCCGTTTCGATCACCGCTTTCCTCGATGGCAAACCCGCCGCAAAAGCTGAAGTGGAAGTGGTGGCACCCAATGGCTGGTCGAAAAAATTGTTTACCGACAACACTGGTACTACCAACTTCAAACCTCTATGGCCCGGCAAATACAATCTTGAATTCACCCGCAGCGATAAAAAAGCGGGTCAGCATGAAGGCAAGCCCTATGAAACAGAATGGCGCGGTGCAAACTCTGTCATAGAGGTGAAGTGAAGCAATAATGCATTGATTAGATAAGTTTAGTGATAACTCAACCTTGAAGGTCCAATCCTTCAGGGTTTTGTGTTTAAAAAGTAAAATGGTGGCAAAGGGAAAAAACAAATTAGGGTTCAAAAAAATAATCGGCCTGGTGCATCTGTGGCTGGGGCTGATCTCTGGTGTGCTGGTCGTGTTCCTCGGCATTACTGGTTGTATGCTCGCGTTCGAACACGAGATCAGAAGTGTAACGCAACCCTATCTCAAAACGGAAGCGCAGGATAGAGCTTACTTATCTCCCACAGTGCTGAAAGAAAATGCAGAGAAGCATCTTGCAGGAAAAAAAGCAAATGGTATTGAATATCCCGGCAAAGGAAAATCTGCCGTCGCTTATTACTATGATGATACGGATTACAAGCTCATCTACCTGGATCCCTACACAGGAGAAACGCTGAAGGTGAAGAATATGAACCGTGACTTCTTCCGGATCATTATCAATGGACATTTTTATTTATGGCTTCCGCCGAATATTGGTCAGCCGATCGTGGCATCTGCTACGCTGATCTTCCTGATCATGATGATCTCTGGACTGATCCTCTGGTGGCCAAAGAACAAAGCCGCACGCAAGCAACGCTTCTCTGTAAAATGGAATGCGAAGTGGAGGCGAGTGAACTATGATCTGCATAATGTGCTGGGTTTCTATATGACCTGGGTAGCGATCTTTATCGCTATCACCGGATTGGTCTGGGGCTTTCAATGGTTTGCGAAATCTGTTTACTGGGTCAGCAGTGGGGGTAAAACAATGGTAGAGCATGCGCATCCGGTATCTGATACAACGAAGATCGCGCAAGGCATGAATGTAGCGGATCATGTATGGAATGAACATAAACCGCAGGTGGGAGAAAAAGAAAGCATGGGTGTTTGGTATCCTGCAACACATACCGATCCGGTGGAGATCGTGGTGAATCACAGGCCCGGCACTTATTACAACGCGGATTATTACCATTATGATCAGTATACAGGCGTTGAACTTTCCGCCACGGGTAGTTATGCCGGCACGTATAAAGCGGCTTCTCTGGCGGATAAGCTTGTTCGCATGAACTATGATATTCACGTGGGCGCGGTGCTGGGATTACCGGGAAAGATCATGGCATTCTTCGCCAGCATGATTGCGGCAAGCTTGCCGATCACGGGTTTCTACATCTGGTGGGGAAGGCGGAAGAAGAGTAAAGCGGCAAGTGCAGCAAATTCAAAGAACATGGCTGTTTTAACTCCGGTATAATAATTTATTTGAACCTGCGTAGGGCTCCCTCTAAATCTCCCCCTTCAGGCTACCGTCTACCCACATCTTTTAAGCAATTTGACTGGCGTAAGTTTCCCGCAGATGGCGCAGATTTTTGCCTCCCTATTATCGAAACATCGTTTCAAATAAGAAGCCGTGTCAGATTTGCGTACGCAGATGCGCAGATTAG
>JBEVKW010000105.1:0-22398 GCA_040509495.1 Chitinophagaceae bacterium
ATCGGCCATCGGTCATCGGTCATCGGCCATCGGCCATCGGTCATCGGCCATCGGCCATCGGTCATCGGCCATCGGCCATCGGTCATCGGCCATCGGCCATCGGTCATCGGCCATCGGCCATCGGCCATCGGTCATCGGCCATCGGCCATCGCCCATCGCCCATCCGGAAATGCTTAACTAAACGACATTGTATTAGCAACTAAAAGACAGGATATGCAAAACAGTTCAACATCAAGGCGGAAATTTATTACAGATTCCGCCAAATCAATGCTGGCCGTAAGTGCCGGCGTAGTAGCAACCGGAACCTTATTACAATCATGTGGCGTAATTGGTAAGTCGCCGTCTTCTGATAAAAACACAGGCTTCTCACAGGCACCCCTTGGTTATGCGTATAACGGTCTCGAACGCGCTATCGATGCGCAAACGATGGAGATCCATTATTCAAAACATGCCGCTGCTTATGCCAGCAACCTGAAAGAAGCCGCAGCAGCAGAAGGCGTAGATACCAAACGGCCGCTCGAAAACGTGCTGGAGAAAGTTTCCAAATACTCTGCGAAGGTGCGTAACAATGGCGGCGGGCATTACAACCATGAATTATTCTGGAAAACACTTTCTCCTGATGGCGGCGGAAAACCTGAAGGAAAATTGCTGACGGCAATCGAGCAAAGTTTCAATTCATTTGACAGCTTTAAGACACAGCTGGCAGATGCGGGAAAGAATCGCTTCGGCAGCGGATGGGCATGGCTGTATGTTGGTGCCGATAAGAAATTGCTGATAGGATCAACTCCGAACCAGGATAATCCATTGATGAATGTAAGCGAGATAAAAGGAATGCCCTTACTGGGACTGGATGTATGGGAGCACGCCTATTACCTCCGCTATCAGAACCGGCGCGCTGATTACATCAATGCATGGTGGAGTGTGGTGAACTGGAAATTTGTGGCACAACGTTTCGCAACAATTTAATTTCATTCATTCTTATAAATATTCATAAT
This sequence comes from Chitinophagaceae bacterium, assembly GCA_040509495.1. Lineage (GTDB taxonomy): Bacteria > Bacteroidota > Bacteroidia > Chitinophagales > Chitinophagaceae > Terrimonas_A. The sequence goes on from JBEVKW010000105.1 coordinate 996, forward strand.
GATCAGGTGGTTATTAGTACTGCTTATGTTGCCGGTGTTCGGTGAGGCGCAACAGTCATTTCCCGGTGCAGCAAGACTTAAAGCGGTGGATAAAAAACTCCGCTTTCGCGGAAAGCTGCATGAAGCGTGGCAGTGGAAAGACAAGCTGGGAGAGAACGTTCTCGTTACCTCAGAGCTCGCACCATACAAGGGAAAGGAGATGGATCTGACAGGTACCACCACGATTGAATTATTCGCTGTGCATTATGTGAAAGTGGATACAGGTTATCGTGTTGTTTGGAGACTGAATGATCTTCAGAAAGATTGTGAGCTGGACATTAAGGTGGGATTTATTAAGAACGCCATAACCATTACCGATCTCGATCAGGATGGTATTGCGGAAACGAAGTTGCAATATGAGATCGCCTGCCGAGGTGATGTGTCTCCAAGTTATATGAAACTGATCATGCATGAAGATGCTGTGAAGTATTCGCTGAGGGGGGAAAGATGGGTCTGGGCAGGAGGAGAAGAGGACTCCGTTTTTAAAGTCACGGAAAAGAATGTTAACCTCGACAAATTTCCCGCTAAAAAAGATGATTATACCTGGGTAATGGGACGTTATGAAACGGAGAAAGACTTTGCAACAGCGCCGCAGCAGTTCCTGCTCTTTGCCCGGAAGGAATGGTTGAAATACGCGAAAGAAACGTTTGAGTAGCGGCGATGCACTGCAACGGACGCTAAGGGACTTCGAAGCGCCCGTAGATTACCCGTAAGTGGTTCCTGGAGACCCTTAACGTCCCTTGCGGTACTTTTCTTTAACTTTGCCCATTGAAAACAGCTAATCAAAATCTCCATGTTCAAAAATGGGTAGCCGGCATCTCTGTCGTGCTGCTGGCGGTGAAATTTGTGGCTTATTTCTCTACCCGTTCCGTTTCCATTCTTACAGATGCGTTGGAGAGCATTGTGAATGTAGTGGCAGGGTTTGTCGGACTGTACAGCCTGTATGTAGCAGCAAAGCCGCGGGATGTTGACCATCCTTATGGTCATGGAAAGGCGGAGTTTCTATCTGCAGCGATCGAGGGAACGATGATCGCGATCGCGGGTATCGTGATCCTGTATAATGCCGTTCTCAGTTTTATAAATCCCGTCGAAATAAAAAAGCTTGATACGGGTATCTGGCTTGTTGCCGCTACCGCGGTGATCAATTTTCTTGTCGGTTGGTATTGCATCCGTATTGGCGGGAAAAATAATTCAGCAGCACTCCAGGCAAGCGGCAAACATCTGCAAACCGATACGCTGACAACAGCGGGAATTATTGCCGGCCTGCTTCTTCTCTATTTTACCAAACTGAATTGGATCGATGGCGTGGTCGCCATCATTTTTGGCAGCCTGATCATTGTGACGGGATACAGGATCGTGAGAAGCTCAATTGCGGGCATCATGGATGAAGCGGATATGAAGTTGCTGGGCGTGCTGGTGGAATTGCTGAATGCGAATCGCCGCACCAACTGGATCGATCTGCATAACCTCCGGGTGATCAAATACGGAAGTGTTCTGCATATCGATTGTCATTTGACGGTTCCATGGTATCTTGACGTAAATCAGGCTCATGAAGAGATCGATGCCCTGATCGCACTTGTGCGGACAGCATTTGGCGAGTCTGTCGAGTTTTTCGTTCATTCGGATGGCTGTTTGCCGAGTTCCTGCCCAATTTGCGATAAGATGGAATGTCCGGTACGAAAGCATAATTTTGAAAAGAAAATCGCGTGGACGCTGGAAAATATCGTTCAGAATAAAAAACATACGCTGGACTCGGAAGATATTCCGGTTCCCGCAGGTCGATTCAACTAAAAAGAGAATAAACAAATGGCGGCATTAAAAACCAGTACAACCTGGATCAAGGCACAGGAGTTTGAAAGTGAACATGATGGGAATAAGATCAAGGTAGATGGAGACAAAAAGAACGGACACGGGCCCAAAGCGCTGTTATTATCAGGATTGGCAGGTTGTTCCGGGATAGATGTGGTAGACATCCTCCATAAAATGAAAGTGGAATTTTCAGATTTTTCGATCGATGTGGAAGCAGATCAAACCGAAGAGCATCCAAAAGTGTTTAAAGAGATACAGATCACTTATCGTCTTAAAACCGCTGCTGATAATTTAGAGAAAGTAAAAAAAGCGATCAATTTGTCACTGGATAAATATTGTGGGGTATCGGCCATGTTAAAAAAGAACTCGGCGATCAACTACACCGTAGAAATTTTGAATTAAGTTATGCTTTCAAAAAAATCACAGTACGCGTTCAAAGCGCTGGGGTATCTTACGGAGAAATATAATGAAGGCCCGATCCTTATCTCCGAGATCGCAAAAAAGAAAAAGATCCCGCTGAAGTTCCTGGAGAATATTCTGCTTGAATTAAAAAAGGCGGATATTCTCGACAGCAAAAAGGGGAAAGGTGGTGGTTATTTTCTGAAAAAAAGCCCGGAAAAAACCAAGGTTGCAACGATCATCCGTTTAGTGAACGGACCCATTTCCATGCTTCCCTGTGTGAGCCTGTATTTTTATGAACGTTGTAAGAATTGCAATGAAAAGCATTGCGGTCTTCACGATATGATGATCGAGGTGCGGGATGCGACGTTGAACATTGTGGAGAACCGGACGTTGAAAGATTTAGTGGATTACTAACAGGAGTTTAGTTTTGCGATGGCGCTGATCAGGTTCACTTTGGAGTGAATTGTGGTCAGCGCTTTTTTTATTATTACAGATTTTGAGGTGAGAACCTCGCGTCTGCGTTGGCCGTTTGCCGGGCGGGCAAGGGCGCTTTTTTTCCGAGGTTTTACCTCGGAGACTCCGTTTACTTTTTTTGCCTTGATGCAAAAAAAGTAACAAAAAAAGATCAAGGCTGAGGAAAAAATGGCTAAAAATGGGAGGGTGTCACCTGCACAAAAAAAAACTCGCCCGCGGAGTGCTTCATTTCGATTGGCGTGCTGGCTCAGACAGTTTTTTTGTGCCTTCGCTTGCCTTCGGCGCTCAGACGGTGCCAGCCTCCCATTTTCTTAACGCCATTTTTTCCAAGGCCGGGCTGACTGAGAGAGGTAGAATCGTTTGCGATAAAGATTCGGTTAAATTCCACCTCAAAATGGTATTGGTGCTTATGATTGCTTTCTTTGCTGCCATTGCTAATAAAAGAGAGTAGAGCGGCAGTTTTAGTGATATACGAATTCCAGGAAGAGTTAACTACCTGCTTTCAGAGGCCCGCGGCATAGCGCAAATGGCGTGAAGAAAATGGGAGGCTGGCACCGTCTGAGACACACCGCAGGTGTGCCGAAGGCACAAAAAAACTGTTTGAGCCAGCACGCCAGTCAATCCAAAAGACTCCGCGGGCGAGTTTTTTTTTGTGCAGGTGACACCCTCCCATTTTTAGCCATTTGCGCGTAGCCTTGATCTTTTTTTGTTACTTTTTTTGCATCAAGGCAAAAAAAGTAAACGGAGTCTCCGAGCCCCCTCGGAAAAAGCGCCTTGCCCGCCCGGCAAAACGTAAACGGAGTCTCCGACCTCCTCGGAAAAACAGCGCCTTGCCCGCCGGCAAAAACTACATTCTAGGAGCGCCGGGAAACCTCCCGCTATTCACTACGCTGAATACTCGCTGTTAAAGCCTCATACACTCTCTGCAATTCCGGATGCCCCGCCAGTATCTCTAAATGCTTCGCGATGGTTCCCTCATCATGACGGATCGCAGGCCCCGTTTGCGCCTGCTTCGGCGATACTTCCTTGATCCGCGAAACCGTCTCATCGATCAGCGGTAATAATTGCGCAAAGGCGATTCCCTCCCGTTTGCAATACTCTTCTGCCAAAGAAAAAAGATGGTTGACGAAGTTATTGACTACAACAGCGGCAACATGTAATTTCAACCGTTGCTCATCACTGGCATCTGCCGGCGGATAATAGGAAACAGATAACGCAAGTTGTTCCAGCAACTGCTTTGCGATGTTATCATGCCCATCCACATACACTGGAATATCGGGAAGGCGATTCATTTCTTTGCGCAGCGTTTGCAGCGGATAAAAGACACCGTAATGAGCGGTTACATTTTTCAACACGTCTGCAGGCACAGCAGCAGCGGTATGCGCTACTACTTTTCCCGGCAGCCTCAGATCAGCAGCGATCTCCTTCACCGCACTATCAGCAACGGCAATAATATATACATCCGCATTCTTGTTAAGCAAACTGATATAGTTGGCCGACTCTGTGTCCCATTCATACGCCAGTTGACTGGCAGCAGACGCATTGCGGCTAATAACCTGCAGTATTTCGTGACCGGCACGTTTAAACTTTCTGCCAAGTATGGCAGCCGTATTGCCGGAGCCAATAATAACGATATTCATAATCCGACCGGAAGTTTGACAGTAATGAATAATTTTGTATCCAATGATGAAATTAGTACAAAAAATTGCAGTGGGTTATATCCGGGGGAAATTCAGGATATTATCTGCGGTTTCGCCTTCAAGAACGGCTGAACAGGCACTTGCGCTGTTCTCCACACCCCAAAGACGAACAAAAGGACCGCTGCCAACCGTGTTCAGCACGGCAGAGAAACTTTATTTCAGGTTCGATCACTATCATATCAGGGGATTCAGATGGAATAAAGATGGCGCCAAACGCGCGCTGGTGATCCATGGATTTGAATCATCCATGATCAATTTCGATAAATACATCCAGGGATTTCTCGACATGGGCTATGAAGTGCTTGCGTTTGACGCACCTGCACACGGACGCAGCAGCGGCAAACGTGTCAACGCCCTGCAATACTGCAATTTTATTCAGCATGTATGCCGCCAGTACGGACCAATGGATGCATTCATCGCACACTCACTCGGCGGTCTTGCACTATGCATGGCACTCGCAGAAATGGGACTACATACAAAACCAAGGATAGCACTCATCGCACCGGCGACAGAAACCGAAACACTGGTCAATCAATTCTTCCAGTTTATCCGGCTGAAGCGGCCTGAAGTAAGGGAAGAGTTTGAAAAGATCATCATCCGTGTCGGGGGACAACCCACCGCCTGGTTTTCTATCGGCAGAACGCTCAGCTATTTTGATGCCGACATCCTCTGGATACATGATGAAGATGATAAGATCACTCCTATTGACGATGCATTGAAGATCAGGGACAGCAACCTGCCGAATATCCGCTTTGAGATCACCAAAGGTCTTGGCCATAATAAGATCTACAGGGATCCTGCCGTAAGAAATAGTGTGCTTGATTTTTTCGATAGGTCAATATAAAGTCATCTCACTTCAACTGATCAATTGACCCGGCCGCCTGCAACATCCATATCCTGCCGGATAGCAGCAATCATGATGTGTAGAGATAACATGGGGTGGCCTGCGTTTCCCATCACCCTGCTGACCATGAAAGGCAGGTGCAAGGAAAAAGCAGAGCAGAACAATGAAGAATTTCATTGACAAAGTTTGCTCCAAAACTATTGTCATAAAATGTCTGTTGCCTGTCAACATCGCTCAAACGGAACATCCGTTTACCGAAACGGAAAATTCACCTTCCCATCCATTCCTTGAAATCGGTCGATTTTTCTTTGCTCACGTAGATCTCGCGGTCAATAGATGGCTGAACAGAAATGCGCAGGCGGCTGTTCACGTCATTTTCAAAACTGATCACCGATTTCACATGTATGATAAATGCCCTGTTTGCCCGGTAGAACTGTCTCGGATCGATCATTCCTTCAAGATCATCCAGCGCATAATCGAGTACATGTTTTATTCCCTGCCAGCACACCAGGAAAACGATCTTCCCTTCACTATAGAAATAGGCCACTTCCTCCATCAGTACCGGCTGATATTTCTGACCTCTTTTAACCAGGAAGCGATCCCGTTTGTACAGATCCGGTAATACCTGCTGATACACGGAAGGCTTTTGTTCAAACAATTCCCTGAAACCCCGGAACTTTTCAATACTTTTCTTCAAGTCATCTTTTCTGATCGGCTTGGTCAGGTACGCAATGCTGTTGTATGCAAAAGCTTCCAGTGCAAATTCGTTATAGGAGGTAGTAAATATGATGCCGCAGGCGGGATTGATCCGCTTCAGCAATTGAAAACAGTTTCCGTCACTAAGCTCAATATCCATGAATGCCAATGCGGGCGGCTGGTTATGTTTGAACCATTCAATACTGTCTTCCACGCTTTCGATCATTCCGCATATACAGATGGATGGATCTATTGACTGCAGCATGGACGCCAGGCGTTCGGCTCCGGGTCGCTCGTCCTCAATGATCAGTACGTTCATACTTCTTTACTTTTTTTAAATGGTAATCTTACAACGAACAATTCACCTTCTTTGCCGGCAAACACCTCTCCCATGCCGAGCAACCTGTAACGCTCCGAAAGATTGAACAGTCCGGTATATTCAGATTGAACGGGTTCCGCTTTAGGCTGCAAACGGTTTTTAACAAGCAGCTCATCTTTATTCACTTCGATCAATATCCTTAGTGGTGTACGCGAAGAAACCACGTTATGCTTTACAGCATTTTCCACCAGGAGTTGTAGTGTCAATGGCGGCAGCAGATGATGCCTCCCGTCATCTTCATACAATACTTCCAGTGAAAAATTATCATTGAACCGGGTTTTCAACAGCGCAGTATAGGAATGAATAAAATTTATTTCCTGCTCCAGGTCGATCAGCGGGTATTGATTCATCCTCAGCAAATAGCGGTATACATCCGCCATCTCCAGCGCAAAAGCCTCTGCCTTTTCGGCATTATTCGGGATCAGGGCTGTGAGCGTGTTGAGTGTGTTAAAGAGAAAATGTGGATTGACCTGGTCACGAAGCGAATTGAACTGCCCATATAAGGTTGCCTGCCTCAGATCACTTGCCTCTCTGAAACTTTTTTTCCATTCCTGAAAAAAATAGATAGACTCGTACGTAGCGGAAATAAACAAACAGTAGAAGATATTTTGTCCAACGATCCGGAGATAAGAATAGAGACTTCCCGATGGTCCGGCCGTATTCCCGTAAACATTGATCAGTTCTCCGAGATAAAACCGGGTAAAAGGTGAAATTGCCACGATCACAAGCGTCATACATCCAACAAACAAAAGTCGCTGCTTCGTATGACGGATCCCGGGATATAAGCGTCTTGCCTGACCAATACATAGCCGGAGCAATTCCCATACGATGAAGGTGGACACAACAACATATATGATCAATCTGCCCGATGATATTTCGTTGGCAAAAAGAGAAGACGGATAAAAACAGAAGATCGCAACCACACTGATCAGCAGTTGTCCGCCTATCCGCAACGAAGTATCCTTCATCATTCAAGCTTTTTTTGAAGGTATATGAAAGCGGTTCGTACTGTTGCTAAAACAGGATGCAACGTCGAAATCCCTGCTTCAACTGTATAAATTCTATCTTTGTGCGGCTATCAGACCATGGTTAAGCCAGGAGTCGTGAGAGACTAAAGCCATCGACTTAAAGCCTGCATGGCGCGTAGTATCGCAAAGGACGCAAAGGAAGCGCTAAGGGCACAGAGGATTCTTAGCGTACCTAACGGTCCCTTTGCGTTCTCTGCGATACTTCTACGCCAGTTGAAACGCTAAAATCCACCGTCGAACCTAAACACGATGCTGTATGAAGAAAAAAACGCTGATCCTTCTGCCCGGCCTTTCCCGCTTTCCATTAGCAATGATGTTGCTACTGTGTTTTCTCACCATTATTTTCGTTGCCATGAAATTCCCGGAAAAAGAAAAATACGACTACCTCGCGCTCGGCGACTCCTATACGATCGGTGAAAAAGTGCCGCCAGAAGAGAATTTCCCTCACCAGCTCGTAAGGGTCATGCGGGACAAAGGCAAGAACTTTTCTGCCCCACGCATTATTGCCACTACAGGCTGGACCACCGGCGAACTCCAGGCAGCCGTTACAAAAGCCAGGATCCGGAAAAAGTATGATTTTGTTACCTTATTAATAGGTGTAAATAACCAGTACCGGGGTCTGAAAGTGGTTGATTATATCCCTGAATTTGAAAAGTTATTGCAGCAAGCCATCCGTTTTGCGGGAAATGATACATCGCACGTGGTGGTTTTATCGATCCCGGACTGGGGAGTAACGCCTTTTGCAGAGGGCCGCGACCGCCAGCAGATCGCGAAAGACATCGATGCCTACAATGCCGCCAACCGGCTGATCACCGAAAAGTATGGCATACATTATATAGATATCACTCCCGGCACCAGGAAAGCATCTTCAGAGCCTGGCCTTCTAGCGGAAGATGGACTGCATCCATCCGGCAAAGCGTATGGTGAATGGGCCGAAGAAATCAGTAAATACATCCTTCAGAAAACAAAAAAATAACGCCATCTGCGGTTTGCACGAACGTATATTTCACGTCAGCCCAACGCATTTTTGCAGAAAATAATGTGTAAGTCTTTTAACGGAAAAGGTAAACAGCCCTGAAACCCTTTACCAGCAAGGCTTTCAGAGAACGAAATAAGTGTCTGAATGACTGTTTGAAGGGTATTCGCGGAATGGTTTACAAATTTTTTTATTATTCTTGTTCTAACTTGCGACCACTAACAGGTGGTTATTTTATTTAATTACGGTGAGAATATGGCGAAAAACCTATTGATTGTAGAAAGCCCTGCGAAAGCGAAAACGATTGAAAAGATCCTGGGAAATGATTTCCAGGTAAAGAGCTGTTTCGGGCATATCCGCGACCTGGAGAAAGCCGGGATGGGGATAGATATTGAAAAGAACTACGAACCCAGATATATCGTTCCGGAAGATAAGGAAAGGGTGGTAAAAGAGCTTAAAACCCTGGCTAACAAGTCACAAGAGGTTTGGCTCGCAACGGATGAGGACCGCGAAGGGGAAGCGATCAGCTGGCATTTATGTGAGGTGCTGGGGCTGGATCCTTATACCACCAAGCGGATCGTTTTCCACGAGATCACAAAGCCTGCCATCCAGGCAGCGGTGCAAAACCCTCGCAAGCTGGATATGAACCTGGTGATGGCCCAACAGGCCCGCCGGATCCTCGACCGGATCGTGGGTTTCGAGCTCAGCCCGGTTCTCTGGCGCAAGATGAGCATGCGCAATAACCTCAGCGCCGGACGCGTGCAAAGCGTTGCTGTACGCCTGATCGCAGAGCGCGAACGGGAGATCAATGCCTTCATCCCCACCAGTTCATTCAAAGTGGAAGGACTGTTCACCGCGAAAGATCTCAGCGATAAAAATGTATCGTTCTCCGCAGAAGGAAAAAAACAATCCCGCGCGGAAGATGCTGAAGCTTTCCTGAACAGCTGCGTTGGCGCAAAATATAAAGTAACGGATATACAGGTAAAACCAGGCAAACGTTCCCCTGCTCCCCCATTCACTACGTCAACCCTTCAACAGGAAGCATCCCGCAAACTGGGCTATGGCGTATCAAGAACGATGCAGATCGCGCAACGACTGTATGAAAATGGTCATATCACCTACATGCGTACAGATAGTGTGAACCTGAGCAACACTGCCCTGGGCGATATCACCGCAACCGTAAAAGGATTGTACGGTGAAAAATATCACCAGTTCCGGAAATACAAGAACAAGAACGAAAGTGCACAGGAAGCACACGAAGCGATCAGGCCCACCTACATGCATAATACAACGGTAGAAGATCCTGAATGGAAACGATTGTATGAACTGATCTGGAAGCGCACAATGGCCAGCCAGATGGCCGATGCCGAGCTGGAAAAAACAACCGCAAAGATTGAAATATCCACAAATAAGGAAGAACTCACTGCCTCCGGTGAAGTACTGAAGTTTGATGGCTTCCTTAAAGTATATCGGGAAGATAAGGATGAGGATGACGTGAATGAAGACGAAACAAAAGAAGGCATGCTGCCACCGTTGACCGTTGGTCAGCAATTGCCCCTTCGTGAATTGAAAGCGACAGAACGTTTCACCCGTCCGTTGCCCCGCTACACGGAAGCTTCGCTCGTTAAAAAGATGGAAGAACTGGGCATCGGCCGGCCATCAACGTATGCGCCAACCATCTCTACCATCCTGAAAAGAGGATATGTAGAAAAGCGCGATAAAGAAGGCACCCGCCGCGATTTCCGCGTGCTGGTCCTGAAAAATGATACACTCTCCAAAGAAGTTGAACAGGAAAACACCGGTGCGGAGAAATCTAAACTGTTCCCGTCTGACCTCGGACTGGTGGTTACCGACTTCCTGAAACAATACTTCGATGATATCATGGATTACGGTTTCACCGCGAAGATCGAAGAAGAGTTTGATGATGTTGCGGGCGGAAAACTGAAATGGAATAAGATGATCGATGAATTCTACAATCCTTTTAAGAAGGATGTAGAAAACACGATCGAAAAAGCAGAACGTATCAAGGGTGAGCGTGAACTCGGCCTCGACCCCGAATCAGGCAAACCTGTTGTAGCACGTATGGGCCGTTATGGTCCCATGGTGCAGATCGGCAGCGCTGAGGATGAAGATAAACCCCGCTTTGCGAAGATCCCTACCGGACAGAGCATCGAAACCATCACGTATGATGAAGCGATGGAACTGTTCAAACTACAGGGAACATTTGGACAGTATGAAGACAAGGATATCTCTGTGAACGTCGGCCGGTTCGGTCCTTATGTAAAATGGGGCGAAGACTATATCTCCATTCCAAGAGGAACCGATCTGGCAACGGTAGACCTTGAACGGGCAATACAACTGATCAAAGAAAAGCAACAGGCCGATGCTCCCGTCGGGTTTTATGAAGAAAAACCTATCACTAAAGGCAAAGGAAGATTCGGTCCTTTCATCAAATGGGATGGCATGTTCATCAACGTTCCGCGCCGCTACGATTTTGATGCACTAACGCAGGCGGATATGAATGAACTGATCGATGGAAAGGTAAAGAAAGAAGCTAACCGCTTTATCCAGCGCTGGGCTGATGAAAATATTGCATTGGAGAATGGCCGCTGGGGTCCGTTCATCCGGTTTGGTAAAAAGATGCTCAAGCTGCCAAAGAAAGCGGATGATACCAAATACACGCCGGAAGAAGCTGCACAGTTCAACCTCGAAGAGGTAAAGAAGATGATCGAGATAGAAGTGCCAGGTGCATTTGCGAAGAAGACCAAAGCTCCGGCTAAAAAAGCAGCCAGGAAAACAGCAACGAAAAAGACTGCAACGAAGAAAGCCGCGAAGAAGAAGTAAGCTTCGCACATAAGTTTAAAGGTTTAATAGTTTTAATGTTTAAAAGTTACCCTCCAACTTTTAAACATTAAAACTATTAAACCTTTAAACTTATATATATCCTCTATTTTTACAAAAACCACTCACCCATGAAACGCTCCTACTGGGAAAATATCGCGCCGGAATATGATGAAGAGATCTTCGATGTCCGCGCACAGGATAAGAAAGGATTGATCACAAAAGAGATCAATAAGATCGCGGGCGCAGATAGATCAATCGTTGATATCGGATGCGCTGTAGGAAAATGGCTGCCTGTTCTATCCCCCGCGTTCAAAAAAGTGCATGCAGTTGATATCTCCGCAAAGAATCTGTCTATCGCAAAGAAAAATTATCCGGATCTGAACAATGTCTCCTATCAGCGTGCCGATATGTCTTCCGCCAAACCTCCCTTTTCTGGTTTTGATGTGGCACTTTGCGTAAACGCGATACTGTCAGATTCTCTGATGAAGCGCCAGCGGTTCTTCTACAATATCAATAAGAGCTTGAAAAAAGACGGTCACCTGGTGCTGGTTGTGCCTTCACTCGAGTCATGGCTGCTCACGCGCATAATACAACATCACTGGAAGATCGATAAAAAACTCTTCCAGCAAAAACTGCCTGTAGTGGAAGCCGCCAAAAGATATGCAGACATGCAGCAGGGAAATGTTGAGATCGATGATGTGGCAACCAAACATTACCTTGGTGACGAACTGGATCTGCTTCTGTCGAGATCAGGCTTCGAACTGGTCACCAGAAAGAAGATCAATTACGACTGGAACACCGAATTTGTTGAAGCGCCATCATGGTTGCAAACCCCGCAACCCTGGGATTGGATGACCGTGGCCCGCAAGATAAAGTGATGCGCATACGCGAGTAAAAATTCAAAAGTAAAAACTAAAAATACGCTCAAATAAGGGGATACAATTACTGCTTTCCCGAGGTGTTTTTAATTTTTACATTTGAATTTTTGCTTTAATCCACTTGCTGTGGAAAAGTTTCACTCCTTCGTTTCCGTTGCATTGACCAAATTGCAGCATTGGAGAACAACAAGGAAATATCGGCACTGCTTCATTTGATTGACGATCCGGACGAAGAAGTTTTTGATGTGGTATCAGAAAAGATCGTTGGTTATGGGAAGCCTATCATTCCAAATCTCGAGCATCTTTGGGAAACAACTCCCGACGAAGGAATACAGGAACGGATAGAACTGCTCATTCACAAGTTGCATTATCGCGATCTCTCGGAAGACTTCCGGCAATGGAACGTTTCAGGGCATCATGATCTTTTGCTCGGTGCATTGCTTGTTGCAAAGTTCCAGTACCCCGATCTGTCCACAGCGCCTGTGCTGCAGGAAATCGAAAAGGTGCGCAGGAACATCTGGCTGGAGCTGAATAACTACCTCACGCCGCTCGAACAGATCAAGATCGTTACCAGTATACTCTACAGCTATTACGGCCTTAAAGGCAGTGAGATGAGCAGTAAGGAGCCGAACGATTTCCTCCTCCATAAAACACTGGAAACAAAACGCGGCAACCAGATCAGTAATGCAATCCTGTACCTGCTGCTGTGTGAACTGCTGGACATTCCCGTCAGAGCGGTCAACATCCCACAACAATGCATCATCGCTTACTTTAAACCAGGTTACTCAGCAGAAAATCTTCCTGATCCGCTTGGAAAAGTAGAATTCTTTATAGACCCCACTTCAGGCCAGGTTTTCTCTCATCACGACCTGGAAACCTACTTCCAGCGTATCTCCCTGACACCCGATCCATCCTTCTTTAAACCTCTTAAAAATAAAGAAGTGATACAACGGCTGCTCGAGGAATTTGCCAAATGCTTCTCCTCTGATGCTGATGCGCATAAGCAAAAAGAACTGGCAGAGCTGGCATCACTTTTGGACTGAAACACGGTCATCTTTGTCTTCACCCAAATATTTCTTTTATGAAAATCGACATTGGTATTTCTGAGAAAAACAGGCAGGCAGTTGCCGAACAACTCAACAAACTTCTTGCAGACGAACACGTATTGTACAACAAGACCCGCAACTATCACTGGAGTGTGGAAGGGCCCAGCTTTATGGAATTCCATAAGCTTTATGAAGGCCAGTACGATCAGCTTGCGGAAATGATCGACGAAGTAGCGGAACGCATCCGCACGATCGGCCATTTTGCCGAAGGACGTTTAAAAGAACTGCTCAAGCTGGCTTCACTCGAAGAACCCGAAGTTCCGGTAGACCAGCCTTCGCAGATCGACAATCTCACTTCCGATCACGAAACCATCATTCATCGCCTCCGCTCACTTATCACCGACTTTGACGAAAAATACAAAGACATCGGCAGCAGCGATTTCTGCACCGGCCTGCTGAAACAGCACGAGAAAATGGCGTGGATGCTGCGCAGTTACAGCCGCAGGTAAGTCAAAATTCAAAAGTCAAAAGTAAAAAGTAAAAAATAGCTCAAGTAGTCAGGAATTGCTTCTGACCGCTTGAGCTATTTTTTAATTTTTACTTTTTAATTTTTACTTCCCTAAAGGCTCCACCCCTGACGATATTCCCTTTTCACAAACTGATTCGCTTCATCAAAGTTGGTGATCTTCATATTCTTTGCATCCCACAGTAATTTTTTGCGGCCAAGGTATTTATCATCCCAGCCTTTGAGGCGCGGGTTCAGCATCATCCAGCTGCGGATCGCAAGATTGCCCATGAGGATGCTTTCGGTGAATGGGCCAGCGTATTCGAACGGAGAGCTTGTTTCGCCTTTGCCATGGCCGGCGATGCAAGCATTCACCCATTGGATGTAGTGCCCTTCCGGAACGCGTTTGATCGTTTCCTTTGGCATTTTCTTTTCCTGCATCAGCTTCGTTGGCAGCAGTCGTGGATTTGCGCCATAACAGTCGATCAGCATCTTTCCTTTTGTTCCGACGAGAAGCGTACCGCCATCCCAGTTGCCAAATGCTTCGCCCGGGAGCAGCTCATCAGGGCGTGCAGGAAGCAGACCTCCGTCATGCCAGGATACTTTGATCTTTTTCCCCGGCTTATCTTTTCTTGGATAAGTAAGATGTATGATGGACGACGGCGGGCAGCTGTCCACATAGTTTCCTTCAGCCCACATGTCTTTCCAGATATTTGCCACGCTGCACTCTGCAGATTCAGGGTAATCGATCGGCAGGATACGGTAGATCGGGTCCATGATATGGCAGGCCATATCTCCCAATGCACCGGTACCAAATGCCCACCATCCTCTCCAGTTAAATGGCAGATATGCCGGGTTATAATCGATCTTCTGTGCTGGTCCGAGCCAGAGATCCCAATCTAATTCTTTAGGCACGTCAAAACTTCCTTTCGGTGTGGGGATCCCCTGGGGCCATACCGGCCGGTTGGTCCATGCATGCGCTTCCACCACTTCACCGATCATGCCTGCGTCATACATTTCTTTTGCTTTACGAACACCATCGCCAGAGCCGCCCTGGTTGCCCATTTGTGTTACGACCTTGTATTTTTTGGCAGCCTCTGTAAGCATACGCGCCTCATAAATATCATGCGTCAACGGCTTTTGCGTATATACGTGTTTGCCCAACTGCATGGCTGCGATCGTGGCAACAGCGTGTGTGTTGTCCGGTGTCGAAACAGATACTGCGTCAATATTATTCTTTTCTTTCGACAGCATTTCCCGGAAATCTTTATAGTAACTGGCTTTCGGGAATTTCTCTCTTGTTTTCGCCGATTCCCTGTCATCCACGTCAACAAGGGACACAATATTCACGTTAGGACTTTTGGCAAATTCGGCAAGATCACTCGCTCCTTTCCCGCCTGCGCCGATCCCGGCGATGTTCAGTTTATCACTGGGTGCGACAAACCCTTTTCCTCCCAACACATGCCGGGGAAGGATCAATACGCCTGCGCCAAATACGGCTGATTGCTGGATAAAGCGACGACGTGAATTATCATTCTGCTGCTGTTTTTTCATTTAGCAAATTTTGGATTAAGGTAGTGAAAAACTTTATAGTTTGCAGATAGTTTCCCGCAGATTTACGCTGATCAATGTGCAGAGACGCAGATATCTTTCCACTAGCAGACACTGATCTGCGTTTCTGCGCATTGGAGCATAAATCTGCGGGAGCATAATTCACTGATCCGTTAGTAAAAAAATATGAACATGGACAAGACGACAGCAAGCATCAGCTGGGATGATTTCGAAAAAGTAGATATGCGTGCCGGGACGATCATCGAGGTAAATGATTTTCCCAAAGCAAAAAGACCGGCTTATAAATTAAAGATTGATTTCGGGGGCGAACTCGGCATCCGGCAGTCATCCGCGCAGATCACAACGCTTTATTCAAAAGAAGAATTGCTCAATAAACAGGTGATCGCGGTGGTGAACTTTCCTCCGAAGCAGATCGCCGATTTCATGAGCCAGTGCCTGGTGCTCGGTGTATATGATGAGAACAAAAATGTAATTTTATTACAACCCGCACAGCCGGTCTCAAACGGAATGAAAGTTGGATAATCTCTCTTCCACATATTATCGGTCGCCGCTCGGCTTCCTGAAGATATCGGGAACAACTGATTTTATCAGCGAGGTGAGTTTCCGCGATCAGGCGCCTGCACAGGAAGAGATCAGCCATGATCCCTCGCCATTACTGGTGGAATGTGTGAAACAACTGATGCAGTACTTCAATGGTCAGCGACTTATTTTCGAGCTACCGTTGAATCAGCACGGCACGAACTTTCAGCAGCAGACCTGGAACCTGCTAACGGCCATTCCATTTGGCAAAACGATCAGCTATCTCCAGCTTGCTGTCAGCACAGGCGATCCCAAAGCAACGAGAGCTGTAGCGAATGCAAACGGCCGGAACAACATCGCGATCATCGTTCCCTGCCATCGTGTGATCGGCTCCAATCGTGAACTCACAGGATATGCCGGAGGATTATGGAGAAAGAGATGGTTGCTGGAACATGAGACGAAGGTGATGTATGGGGTGCAGACGTTGTTTTAGGGAGGGGGAAAAGTTTAATAGTTTAATAGTTTAATAGTTTAGAATGTCCTGGTGTCTGGGGGATCTTAAACTTTCAAACCTGTCAAAAACTATTAAACTTTTAAACCCTTAAACTTTTAAACTCTTAAACTTTTAAACTTTCCTCCTCCTCCCCCTTCAACTGCTTTTCCGAAAACGCAAACGGCAACAGATCACTCACACTTTTCAGCACGATGACTTCTCCGGTTTGTCCGCTCAGAATGAGCCGCATGGGCTTTCCTCCCCGGCCTTCATATTCCAGCAGGGCCTGACGGCACATGCCGCAGGGTGAGACGGGTGTATCGCTATCGCCATTTTCGTTGTGGTAACTGACGGCCATTACTTCGAGTGGCAGGCCGGGAAAGATGGATGAGGCTGTGGATAATAATGTTCGCTCTGCACAGATACCAACGGGATAAGAAGCGTTTTCCTGGTTGGTCCCTTTGACAATACCTTTTTCCGTACGGGCTGCTGCTCCCACCCGGAAATGCGAATAAGGCGCATAGGCCTGCGCGGTAACTTCTCTTGCCTCTGCGAGCAATGCGGCATCTTCAGCAGGCAGCTCGCTTATATCATGGTATAATTCGTAGTCGATCTGAATTTTCTTTTCGCTCATAACAAATCCTTATAAAGACAAAAATGCCCCGGGGAAAATTCCGGGGCATTTAAAGTTAGCTCAATTTATTTAATAATGTTGAACAGTCTTTTCCAGCGCGGTCCTCCATCCCAACTGAACCAGATCATCCAGGCTTTACCTACGATCCGGTCTTCCGGTACAAAGCCCCACTTGCGGCTGTCCTGTGACCCCTGGCGATTATCACCCATCATCCAGAAGTAGTCCATTTTGAAAGTATAGCTGCTGTTCTCCTGTCCGTTGATGAAGTACTTGCCATTTCTTTCTTCCAGGTCGGTATGTTCATACTTCCTGATCGCGCGTTCATAGATATGGAAGTTCTCCGGAGTCAGTTGAATCGTCGTTCCTTTCTTTGGCACCCATACCGGCCCGAAGTTATCCATCGTCCAGCTATGCGCCGTATCGTAAGGAAACACATCACGTTCCTGTGTATCCCAAGGTTCGATCGTTTTGATCAACCCATTCTTCTGCATTTTATCTTTTGCAGCAATGGTCAGCAGCATGCGGTAAATATTCCCTCCCATGCTGATGATCTCCTGTTTATCAAAATCAACATCATACTCTGTCTTCATCACATCCATGTCCAGCGAAGGCGCTGTCACTTCCACTTTGTAATTAAGCTCAGAATACTGAGGTGGTTCCTGGCGGACGCCGTTCAGGTAAACCACGTTATGTTTTACTTCGATGGAATCGCCGGCAACCGCCACGCAACGTTTGATATAGTTATCTGTTTTATCAACCGGGTGTGATACCACTGGATAATTCTCCCGGTCAGCCAGGATCATTTTAGCATCCCTGTCGCCACGGTCAGCCATCCGTTTGATATCTATATATGGGGTAAGTGATTCAAATCCTTCTTTGTGGATCACGGTATCTCCCGCAGGGAAATTGAATACTACTACATCATTTCTTTTGGGCATGCTGCCAAACCAGCGGATATAGGGCAACTGCACCAATTCTGAATAGGATTTACCATTCGTCACCGGCATATAGTTATGTACAAACGGAACCGATAAAGGCGTATTCGGAATACGGGGACCATAGCTGAGCTTGCTCACGAAAAGAAAATCTTTCACCAGCAAGGTCTTCTCCATCGATCCTGATGGAATTGTATAGGCCTCAAAAATAAACGTACGGATCAGCGTTGCTGCCACTACTGCAAATACTGCTGCATCCACCCACTCTCTCCAGGCTGGCTTCTGATACAGCTTTACCGTTTGCGGTCCAACAAATCTTGTATCGGGCTTTGAAGCGATATAGGGGAAATAAATGAACGGGAGCAATGAAGCCATGGTATGTGCACCGAAAGAATACTTGGCAAACACTTTCGCAAATTCAATAAAGATACCCGGCGTAATAAACCATCCGATCACGGGGATGAACTGCCAGAAAACCCAATGCTTCGGACGCTGCGCAATCTCCTGCATCACCCAGGTATTATAAAACGGAACATACGCTTTCCAGGCCGGCACTTTCGCCATGACAAACAATTTCGCCAGCCCAAAAGACGGAAGAAATACCAGCAGCGTGCTTATAAGATAGATAACAAGTAAATGTTGTAAAGGCATGAGCCTGAATTTATTTTAAACGAACAAAAATATAACTAAAGATGTCAAAGGTTTTGCTAATTAACAACTATCGAAGTCAAAAGTCAAAAGTAAAAACACCGGTCCTTTAAGAACGTTTCAGACCGCAGGACGTATTTTTTACTTTTTACTTTTGAATTTTGCCTTTTATCTCGGCATCACATAACTCTTCACATCCTCACCCGTAATACTTTTTGCAGAAAGGATCACCAGTCGCTCCACTACGTTGCGGAGTTCGCGGATATTACCCGTCCAGTTGTATTCCTGTAAAAGTTTCAGCGCATCGTCGTCAATGCTCTTTTTCACGATGCCATAATCTGTACAAATATCTTCGAGGAATTGATCGACCAGCATCGGGATATCATCACGGCGATCATTCAGAGAAGGTACATGGATCAGTATCACGCTTAAGCGGTGATAAAGATCGAGACGGAAGTTCTTGTCGTCCACTTCACCGAGCAGGTCTTTATTGGTAGCCGCGATCACGCGCACATCTACATTGATATCTTTATCGGCGCCAACGCGGGTGATCTTGCCTTCCTGCAAGGCGCGCAGCACTTTTGCCTGGGCACTGAGGCTCATATCACCGATCTCATCGAGGAAGAGTGTACCGCCATTGGCCTGTTCAAATTTGCCGATGCGCTGTTTAATGGCAGAGGTGAATGAGCCTTTTTCATGACCAAACAGTTCACTTTCGATCAGTTCGGTCGGGATCGCTGCGCAGTTCACTTCAACCAGCGGGCCGGAATTACGATTACTTTTTTCGTGTACCCAGCGTGCGACAAGCTCCTTTCCCACCCCATTCTCTCCGGTGATCAGGATCCTGGCGTCTGTTGGCGCTACTTTATCGATCGTTTCTTTGATCTTTTGCATGGGAGCGGAAGTGCCGATCATTTCCTGTACGCGGCTTACTTTACGCTTCAGCACTTTCGTTTCCGTTACCAGGCTTGTTCGCTCCATCGCATTGCGGATGGTGATCAGCAAACGGTTCAGATCCGGTGGCTTGGAGATATAATCGTATGCACCTTTCTTCACTGCCTCTACCGCTGTTTCTATGTTACCATGCCCCGAGATCATAATGATCGGAATATCGGGATTGATCTCACCAGCTTTTTGCAGGAATTCAATGCCATCCAGCTTGGGCATTTTAATGTCACACAATACAAGGTCGAAAGTCTTTTCTTTAAACTTCTTTAATCCTTCCTCTCCGTCTGACGCTTCATCGAGTTTATAACCTTCAAATGACAGGATCTCGGTCAAGGTCTTGCGGATAGCTTTTTCATCGTCAATGATCAGTATATCAGCCATTCATTCAGAGTTTAGTAGGCGCAAAAATAGGGGGAAATCACTGTTCGACCTCGCTCGATAGCCGATGGCTGATGGCCGATGGCCGAATTTCAGCTTGTAACAGAATTATATTGCAGTTTTAAAGCATGAAGTCGGCCATCAGCTATCGGCCAACTGCCATCGAACGAATTAAGAGCAATTACTTCAAAAAAACAAAGAGGCCGGATAGAAATCCAGCCTCGCTTTTAAAATCCAATATCCTATGAAAAACCATTACAAAGATGCACTTTTACATGCAAAACGCTGCATTACCTGACAAAAAAATATTAAGCGTAAATCTACGATTTGTTAATAACCACGGCGTTACCTGCCAGATTCAATCCCTCAAATGCTATTTTGGCGCAATAAAAAGCCCGCGTTGACTGATCTTTTCAGCAAACGCGGGCAGGAATGAAATATAAAATGTGGATAACCTACTTTTTCAAATACATTACCTCTTTTACTAATTTAACTGTGCGCTCGATGCTGGGGAGTGCTGCAGCGACCAGGTTGGGTGCATAGTGCAGGGGAGCATCGGCAGCTGTAATACGGCGGATAGGCGCATCCAGGTAATCGAATCCTTCTTTCTGGATCACATAGCTGATCTCGGAAGATACAGATGCAAACGGCCACTGTTCTTCAACGATCACGAGGCGGTTTGTCTTTTTCACGCTTTCCAGGATGGTTTTCCAGTCGAGCGGACGGATCGTCCGAAGATCGATCACCTCAGCGCTGATGCCTTCTTTCTCCAGCTCAGCCGCTGCGCCAAGTGCCACTTTCATCATTTTGTTGAATGATACGATCGTTACGTCAGTACCCTGTCTTTTCACGTCAGCCTTTCCTAATTCGATATAGTATTCTTCTTCAGGGATCTCCATTTTATCACCATACATCTGCTCACTTTCCATGAACATTACCGGATCTTCTTCATAACGGATGGCTTGTTTCAGCAGACCTTTCGCGTCGTATCCATTGCTGGGAGAAACAACTTTAATACCCGGGATGTTAGCGTACATCGCTTCGAACGCGGTTGAGTGCTGAGCGCCCAACTGACCGGCAGAACCGTTACCACCACGGAAAACGATCGGGCAGGAAATTTGTCCACCACTCATTGCCAGCATTTTAGAGGCTGTATTCAGGATCTGGTCAAGAGCCAGCACCGCAAAGTTCCAGGTCATGAACTCCACAACCGGACGAAGGCCATTTTGAGCGGCGCCAACGCCTACTGCGGTGAATCCTAATTCAGCGATCGGTGTGTCGATTACACGCTTTGCACCAAATTCTGCCAGCATGCCCTGGCTAACTTTATAAGCTCCGTTGTATTCTGCTACTTCTTCACCCATCAGGAAAACCCGTTCATCCCTTCTCATTTCTTCAGACATAGCTTCACGAAGAGCGTCACGGAATGCGATTGATCTTGCCATTTTTTCGGTTAGTTTTTTAAGAGGGGCAAAAATAAGCGAGATGGGGCGAAAAACCTAGAAGGAAAGTTGAAGAAGGGAAATGCGAGGGGGGGGAGGAAGTTTAAATGTTTAAAAGTTTAAGAGTTTAAAAGTTTTAAAGTTTGGATTGCGGAGGTTTGGAACGTCCATGTATAATCATCGTTGTCAACTTAGCTTTGACGGGCGTACGGTT
>JBEVKW010000106.1:0-34924 GCA_040509495.1 Chitinophagaceae bacterium
CTGCGATGGGTTTGTATTCACCGCGACCAGCTGCTGCCATTTTCGAAGGATCCAGTCCGTATTGATTCTGGAGGATCCGAACAACAGATGTAGCTCGTTTAACGGAAAGATCCCAGTTATCTGCCAATATGCCGGCGCCTTTATAAGCAACGTTATCTGTATGGCCTTCAACCATGAACTCAATATCTGGTTGATTTTTCAGAACGGCCGCTACTTTACCCAGAACAGTTTTAGCCTGATCTGTTATATCATACTTACCGCTTTTGAACAGAAGTCTGTCAGAGATATCGATGTATACAACACCTTTATCAACTTTGATATTGATGTCTTTGTCATCGAGGTTACCAATAGCTCCTTTAAGATTCATTACGAGCGCCATGTTGAGAGAATCTTTGCGGGCCATCTGCTGCTGGAGTGTTTGGATGTAAGCATCTTTTGCACCAATGTTATCCATTGATTTTTTGATGCTCTCTGCCTGTGCAGACGAGATCACAGACATGTCTTCCAGTTGTTTCAATGCCTGTGTATTGTTTTGCTTTAAGAGATCAAGTTGTTTGTTGAGGTCTGCGACTGTTTTTTCAAGACCCGCCTTGTCGGTGGTCAATTGATTCTTTGCTGTGTTACAATCGTTCAGGTTTCCCTGTAATTGGGTGTATTGACCCTGGAGTGTTGCATAGTCTGCCTGTGCAGCTTTGAATTTTTTGGAGCTTACGCAGGAGAACAAAAAAACCGTTGATACTGCAGGAAGCATAATTTGTCTAAAAGTCATTGGTCCTGTTTTTTATTAAAAAATTTGTTTTGGTTTGCTGCCACTTTCATGGCAGCATGGTGGCAAGGCCGCAAAGATAATCGCTTAAATCTGGCGAAATCCTTCCGGTTTGTTAATTCAGTTTTAACCAAAAACATGCCTGTTTATCAACAAAGATGTCCCTGATTAAGAAAAAACCACACCTTTGACGATATAATACAAAATATGGCTGCATCCGGCAAAGCTGCAATGGGCTTCATTTTTATTGCGATGGTGATCGATGTGACGGGTATGGGGTTGATCTATCCCGTACTACCTTCTTTACTGGAGGAAGTATCGCATGGAGGGTTGAGTGATGCAGCACGGATCAACGGATGGTTAACGCTCGCGTATGCAGTTCCGCAATTTGTATTCGCGCCATTGATCGGAAATCTTAGCGACCGCTTTGGCCGAAGGCCTGTGTTGCTTGCATCGATGTTTGGTTTCGCCATTGATTATGTGTTCCTCTCCTGGGCGCCAACTTTATTATGGCTGTTTGTTGGCCGGATCATCGCAGGGGTAACCGGTGCAAGTTTTTCCACTGCAGCAGCCTATATAGCAGATATCAGTACTGCAGAAACGCGTGCGAAAAATTTTGGAATGATTGGCGCAGCTTTCGGTCTCGGTTTTATTATTGGCCCAGCACTCGGCGGATTACTCGGTGAATTTGGAACCCGTGTACCATTCATGGTGGCTGCAGGGCTGACGGCACTTAACTGGCTGTTCGGCTATTTTGTTTTACCTGAATCTTTACCGCCAGAACGCAGAAGAAGTTTCGATTGGAAAAGAGCGAACCCGGTTGGTGCGTTTATGTTACTGAAAAGATATCCGGCGATTTGGGGACTGGCGTCAGCGCTGGTACTTGTCTACATCGCGGGGTATTCGGTGCAGAGCACCTGGAACTTTTTTACTATAGAAAAATTCAGTTGGACCAAAGGGATGATCGGTGTTTCGCTCGCCATTGTCGGGTTACTGGTGGGTGCTGTACAGGGAGGGTTAGTTCGTGTGATCAACCCCAGGATCGGTAATGAAAAAAGTATTTATCTCGGTTTGTTTTTTTATTCGATAGGGTTGTTCCTGTTTTCCTTTGCGAGCGCAGGTTGGATGATGTTTGTGTTCCTGATTCCTTACTGCCTCGGCGGTATTGCCGGTCCGTCCCTGCAGGCAGTTATTTCCGGGCATGTGTCACCTAAAGAGCAGGGTGAGTTGCAGGGAACGATGACAAGTCTGATGAGTGTGACAATGATCGTTGGGCCTTTGCTTATGTCTTATGTATTCTCCCATTTTACAAAGAAAGATGGCTCCGCAGTTTATTTCCCGGGAGCAGCATTTTTCCTTGGCGCGATATTGATGTTGATCAGTGCGTTCCTGGCGTACCGCGTTTTGAAAGCCGAAAAGAAACATCACCCGGAAATGATCGGCGTCATTGAAGGTAAGCCGGCAGAGGATCAAACGCCAGCGCATTAAGTGCCGCTGATCGCTGTTTTCAATGCGGCAACTGTTTTCTTATCATTCCCGACAAAGATCTGGCTTTCCAGTATCGTTACAGGTCTCTTCAGGAACGTGTATTCAGCGAGTATATGATCCCGGTAATCCTTCTCGGAAAGATCTTTGTCTTTCAGTCCAAGCTCTTTGTATTTCAGCGCTCTGCGACTGAATAACGATTCGTATGTGCCTGCAATTTGCTTCATTTCCTCGAGTTGGGCAGGAGTGATCTTTTCGGTCTTGATATCCTGTAGTTTGATCTTTCCGGCGGCAGCGAGCTTGTCGATACCGGTTTCTTTTATGATCGCCTGGCAAGTGGTACAGGTGGCCAGATGGTACATTTTTTTCATTTAATCTTGATTTGGGGGGCAAATCTATGCAAGGATCGGATCTGGGCCGGAAATCGATTGGATTTATTGTGAACATCCATGCGCTTTTATTGTTATTTTTGCGTTGTCGTGACAGAGAACGTCTACTGAAGCCCTGGCTGGTGGATATCGCCTGTCAGGATCCGCCCGGACGAACGCTGTGTGCGGGAAAATTTTAAACCTCGTGTGTTATGATAAAAACTGGTAATCCAATCATCAGCATTTATACTGAAATGACTCCAAACCCGGAGACGATGAAGTTTGTGGCTAACAAACTTCTTTATCCAGGTAAGAGCATTGACTTTCCGGATGCGGAAAGCGCAAAACCTTCTCCATTAGCTACCGAGCTGTTTGGATTTCCTTTCATTAAAGCCGTTTTTATCGCCAGTAATTTTGTTACATTGACGAAAACTGTAGATACTGACTGGAATGATGTCATTCCTTCCATTCGCCAGTTCCTCAAAGATTACCTGGAAGAGGGTAAAACGGTGGTGAATGAAGATGAGATTGCTGCTGTTAAGCCGATGAGCAGCAATGAAGTTGCCGCCGATGATGATGACGTGGTGAAGCGCATTAAAGAGTTACTTGACAACTATGTTCGTCCTGCGGTTGAAATGGACGGCGGTGCGATTCAGTTCAAGAGCTATGATGCGGGCACTGTCAATCTCGCAATGCAGGGAAGTTGCAGCGGTTGTCCGTCTTCAATGATCACGTTGAAAGCCGGCATCGAAGGGATGATGAAAAGAATGATCCCAGAGGTCAAGGAAGTGGTGGCAGAAGCTGAATAAGGATTTTTTACTTTTTGAAATATTCCAGGCGTGTAAGTTCTCTTACGCGCCTTTTTTATAGGCATAGTTGCAGGTGCGGATCAGCCATTGAATTATTACAGCCGGCGTGCTTTATTGGATGGTTCGCTTCCAGTTTACGCCACGGTCCTTCAGATAGCGTATCACAAAATCGAAGCACTGTTGATCGTTTCCGATCAACTCTGGTGGAAAGATCCCTTTTTTGGTGAACATCTTTTTCGTGATCAGATTTACCGCTGCTGTGCAGGTAAAACCCGTGGTTCGTGCCATAGAGGACAGGCCGGTTGTTGTATCGTAATGATCGAGGAGATTATATTCGATGATCCCGGTTCTTCCCCGCAATGTTACCCGCATTACGGTCAATTCTTCTTCTCCCGGATGAAGCTTCCATTGATCAATCAGGAGCTGGGAGGTAAAGTCTAACGGAATTACGGATTGCCCCTTGACGCTGATGGGGTTATTTCTGAAAAAACCTGCGGCTTGCAGATCTGTAATGAGCTTTGCATGTCCCGGATAGCGCAGTGTTTTTTCCTTCATGTCGGGAATATGTGGCATCGTAAACAACAGGGTGCGTAAGCCGTCTGTATTAAATGCTTCCAGGGTTCCAATCCCATCAAAGGTCAGCCTTTCGATTTCGCTCATTGCCGGTTTTGTTACGATCGTTCCATTTTCTTTAAGTCTTGCCGGTCGTATATATTCCTGTATAACATCAACAGGTGAAAATGGTGCTTTATACTCAAATGGCGGTATCCTGTTTTGGGGAAGTCCGCCAACATAGCAGTCGATTGACGTTATTTCCATTTCTGAATTATAGCGGCCGATTATGAAATTGCTCATCCCGGGAGCAACGCCACAATCCGTGATCACTGTGCAGTTGTTTTGAATAGCAAGTTGATTCAGTTCGAGTGCGTTTTCAGGAAAGAAGGATATATCAACGACATTTTTTCCGGAATTGATCACGGCTTCCAGCGTAGAATAACCCATGAAGCCGGGAACTGCAGTAACCACCACGTCAAAGTCCCGTAGCCATTCAGCATAGTTGGAAAATGCGGAAAGATCAACCTGAGTAAGGCGGATATTATTATTGAATGCAGAAAGAATCTCAAGGTTGGATAGATTTTTATCAAAAGAGCTGACCTGATAGTCTTTTGCCAGGTCGAGTGCAATAGCCCGACCCACCATTCCTGCACCGAGGACTGCGATTTTCATTTGGCATCTATTTTTGACAAATTTAGGAAGACCTCCTCTCGAATTCTTCTCTGGCGCACTTGCTTTTTCCGCTCTTTTGAACCGTTATTTTCACGCGATCTTTTGTGTTTTTCACCTTGTTTAGGCTTAAGGCTATATGATATTTGTGCTTCGCGAATGTTACTGTATCGTCTCTCATGAAAGGGGACGTGCTCGAGCATAATCCTTTTCATAAGAGGCGATGCTTAATATTATTCAGCTCTCTCACGCTGAAAATTAGTGGGGGCTATCTGGTAAAAACAAAAAGAAACGAATAAAAGGGATCAGGATTTAAATATTAAATGTCTTCCAGGCTCGGTTGTAAATCGGGTATAAAAACCTGTGCCCGACCGTTTCTTCGCTCCAGCAGACTGTAAAGCTGCCGTAGTCAAACCTATCATTCTTTTTTACATTTTCCTGCACTAATAGCCTGTCGCCCCATTATCTTATCACAAAGAATCAGTCCTTTCAGACGGTCATCAATTCGGCCCATTTAGCATTTCCTGGAATGCCCGGAGAATGTGACTCTTGCGTCTTCCACACCAATTCAGTAATTTGACAGACCAAAACCTCCCGGCATGATCACCTTTGTAATAATTTTCGTCAGCTTTATAGTCCTGTTGCTGATTATAGCGGCCTTTTTACCCAAAAAATTCAATATCGAAAAAACGATCGTTATACAATGTCCCGCAGATATTGTTATGAATAACGTGGGCGATCTTCATCACTACCGCGCCTGGAATCCCTGGCAGCAAATGGATCCTTCTTCGAAAACCACCATCACAGGGGAGCCGAAAACGAGCGGCCATCGTTATAGCTGGGAGGGAAAGAAGGTTGGTGTAGGTAGTCTTACTTTACTAAGCCTTGATAGCAAGCATATTCATTTTGAACTGGCTTTCATAAAGCCTTTTGCAAGTAAAGCAAAGGATAACTGGCTTTTTGAACACTGGGGGAATGAAGACACAAAGGTAACGTGGCAGAACAGTGGCGAACTGCCATGGCCTGTTGCCCGCCTGATGGGTCCAATGCTTAATAAGAGCCTCAACAAACAATTTGAACAGGGGTTGACCAACCTGAAAAAAATGTGCGAAGAGGGCAGGTCATAAAAAATTCAATAAGCTTTATAACCCCGAATTAGAGTCGGGGTTTTTTATTGCCCTCATTAAATTTTAACCCTTTATTCGACCAGCAGAGCTTAATTTCCGGTTATGAACTTTACGGGGTTATCAGTTACAAAATTTCTTTTTTTCGCAGGTTTTCTGATTGCAGGGTGTTCTGTAAGTAAGAATCCGTTACGGGAAGAGGTGTGGAAGCTGCAGCAAGGGCTCATTGCGGATGATAGCAGTTACGTCTATTCTCTGCCATTTGAGCAAGGAAAAGCCTATTGGATGGTTCAGGGATACTTCAGCCGGTTTTCACACAAAGAGAGGGCGGCCCTTGATTTTAAAATGAAACGCGGAACAAAGATCTGTGCAGCACGTGAAGGCGTAGTCGTCAGGGTGAAAGAGGACGGAGATCGTGGCGGTCTCAATAAAAAATATCGTGCAGATGGAAACAATATTGTGATCCAGCACTCTGATGGTTCCAGAGCTGGTTACTGGCATCTTCAGAAAGATGGAGCACTGGTGAATGTTGGTGATACCGTAGAAAAAGGCCAGGTTATTGCCCTAAGCGGCAAGACCGGTTATGCTGCGTTTCCGCATCTTCATTTTCTTGTATGGGATTTTGATAAAGACGGCAAATGGCAACAGGTTCCAACACGGTTTGAAACAACAAAAGGGACCGGCTATCTAAAAAGCATTAAGCGATATAGAAAGCCACGCGCAGATCCGGGATAAATCCAGACATGCCGCCTACTTACCCGTCGTGTTTTACTCTTTTTAACTCTTAGCTTTGCAAACGTGCGAATACAGGAAATCTATCAGCAATTTATTACCGGCTTAAACAATGCAACCTGGGTTGAGTACATCGCAATTATCTCCGGTATTGCCAGCGTTTGGTTCAGCCGTCTTGAGAACATTTGGGTATATCCCGTCGGCCTGATCAGCACGATCAGCTATGTTTTTCTGAGTTTCAAGTATCAGCTTTTCGGAGAAGCAACGGTCAATCTTTACTATACAGCCATGAGTATTTATGGATGGATTTTGTGGGCAAAGCGCGATCAGCATGAAGAACATGTGGTAAAAATCACTTTTTCTTCCCGTCGTGAGTTACGTGATCAATTCCTTTTTTTTGGTGCATTTTATGTCGTTTTTTATACTGCATTAACCCTGCTCCAGCAGAGCTTTTCTCCTGGAACAATTCCATTTGGCGACGCCCTTGCAACAGCTACTGCCTTCACAGGAATGCTGCTGATGGCCAGAAAAAAAGTTGAAAGCTGGTATTGGTGGTTGGCCACCAATACCGCATCTGTACCACTATACTTTGTAAAAGGGCTTACATTCACGAGCGTGTTCTACATTGTGTTGTTCATAATGGCTATATTCGGACTGATTGAATGGAGGAAAAGAGCTAAAGAAACCCATGCTTAAAAAAATCGTTATCATAGGACCGGAAAGTACAGGTAAAAGCAGCCTGGCGGCGCAACTTGCGGAGCATTATGAAACCGATTGGGTGCCAGAATTTGCCCGTGAATACCTGCTATCAAACGGGAAAGAGTATACATATGAAGAGCTGTTAACGATCGCGAAAGGTCAGCTGTCTCTTGAAGATGAATACACAGAAAAACTGGAAGAGCATTCGTTGCCGTTACTTGAAGACGGCGGTCATATTCCATTGTTCATTGATACAGATATGTACGTGATGAAAGTCTGGAGCGAATTTGTCTTTGGTA
The DNA here is from genome assembly GCA_040509495.1 of Chitinophagaceae bacterium. Lineage (GTDB taxonomy): Bacteria > Bacteroidota > Bacteroidia > Chitinophagales > Chitinophagaceae > Terrimonas_A. The sequence continues at coordinate 7,507 of JBEVKW010000106.1, forward strand.
ATTGTCACCGGTTTATCCTTGACAATATTGTGTCACGCAAATATGATCTGTATCTTTTGTGTAATGTTGATCTTCCCTGGGTTAAAGATGAATTGAGGGAATATCCAGACTTAGAGACCCGGCAGAAACTTTACTATATCTATAAAGATATCATGATCAATCAATCCACGCCTTGGGTTGACATAAGCGGTAACTATGAAGAGCGATTGGCTACCGCAATCCGGGCGGTTGATCAGCTTGAAAACAATCCGTAAATTAATGGCAGCATTTGCAGGGTTCGATTTCCTTTATCCGTCGCTCTCCTCACCTATTTTTTTGCCTTTATCTGCTTAACGCTATCCGGGAATATAATCTCCTGGATATCGGGATCAGAACGCAGGAAATTCATCTGCTGCATGATCTTTCGCTGCCGCCCGATCATAAATGCGGATGCTGGCTTTACTTTGTATCGTTTGGGGCTGGGTAAACACGCTGCGATCAAAGCAGCTTCTGCCTGACTAAGTTGTGCTGCAGATTTATTAAAGTAAATACTGGCGGCTTTTTCAATACCAAAAATTCCGTCTCCCATTTCAATCACGTTCAGATAGACTTCCATGATCCTCTTTTTACCCCAGATCTTTTCGATCATGAAGGTAAAATAAGCTTCAAGACCCTTACGGACCCATCCGCGACCCTGCCATAAAAAGACATTCTTTGCAACCTGTTGACTAATGGTGCTTCCTCCGCGGATTCGCCCTGGTTTTTTCTCGTTATACTTCATCGCCTTCTGGATACTTTTCCAGTCAAAGCCATTATGATCAACGAACAGCTGGTCTTCGGAAGCGATCACCGCAAGTTTTGCATTGGGAGAAATCTCATCACGGTCAACATAGTCCCGCTTTAAACCATGACCCGTCACCCAACTCCACAATTGAGTCATCGTAACAGGAGGGTCCACCCACTTGAGCAAGATGATATACACGAACTGTGCGATAAAAAGCGTGAGGAAGATCCGCTTGGTCCACCACCAAAATTTCTGAAAAAATCCTGACTCCTTCATTCCTTACAATAATACATAATAGTGCTTATTGTTGGTTGCTTTTAGACGATTGTTATGCCAAAAAATGCAGGCCTGCGGTCTCAGGATCAGAATGCACGTTTCCTGGGGACATAGAAATCCAACATTTGCAACCGGAATTTGCGGCCAATTTTATAGCTCTTCCTGCTAAGAGAGATCTTCTTACTGGCATAGCCTATTGCTAACGGACCATAACCTAATACAAGACCCGCGATCAGGGCTTCCTTGAATGTGGCTTGTTTACTTGCAGACAAACCCGCGGTGGTCAGCGCCACTCCACCAGTTACCAGCAGCATGTTTGCAACGCCAACATGGAAGTTCTTTTTTTCCTTTCTTCTGATCACCACCTCTGCGACGTCATTTTTTGGAATTGGGTTTCCCGACAGCCAGATCGTGTCATTCATGAGCCGCGTGATCATCCCATATTTATAGGCTCCGCTGGTTAATTTTAAATAGATATTATCATATTCTGTGTAGGTCCTTTTTTTCTTTAGCCCTTTTTTTACAAACAGGTAGCCGGATTGGGCTGAAGCTGAAAAAAAAGAAAACAATAAAAGCGAGAATAAAAGCAGGCGGTTCATAACCCAAACTTACAATCTCCCGTTCTTTCTATTTGTTAAAAGGATTTAACCCTTTTGCCGGATGGGCATTGCCGCAATTACGCGTTTACGCTCTTTTAAGATAAACAAGCAGCCCCCAGATCAACGCGATACCAAATCCTATTAAAATGATCCCATTGATGCGGTTGATGATATGAATATTATGAGGAGTAAGACGATTACGGATCTTTCCTGCGAGCATCACTTTCGCAATATCACTGGCAAGTACCAACAATAAACATGTTGCATAGATCAAGATCCGCTGTTCAACAGTATGACTAAGTAATGTGGACGAAGCCGTGATCCAGAAAAGAAAAATTCCGGGATTCAACAGGTTCATGAAAAAACCCGACAAAAAGATCTTGGCGTAGTCACTTTTTCTGAAGCTGATTGTGGCCTGTTGACCCTGTTCATTCACCTTGACTTTCTTAAAAAACACAAAGTAAATACCCAGACCGATCACAAATATACTACCGGAGATCCCTATTGGCACCCGATGGCTACTGATACTGCTGAATAGTTCAGTAAATACATTGCTGACAAGGACAAGCAAAATATCACTGAAAGACACGCCAAGCACAAAGGCAATACCGCCTCTGTGCCCGTTGTTCAAACTCTGTTTAATGATCGAGAACATGACGGGCCCCACTGAGATCGTCAGCCATAATCCTAATACGATTCCCTTAAGTAAGGATTCCCACATACAAGTTAAGAATGTCTGAAAAAGATAAACCTCTTTCAAAATTATGAAAGAGGCCTCTTAATTACTTTTAAAATATTAGATAGATCCCGTTTCAAGGAAACGGTTCCATTCTTCGAGCATCTTTCCTTTCATAACCCGGGGAAACTTGTGCTGACTTCCCAGCTTTCCCTTGAGTTCCATAAATTTCAAGAATTGTTCCTGCGATAACACTTCAAGAAACATACCTTTTAATGCACTATCCCGCTCCGTCGCATAATCATCATTCAATTTTCGAAGTGTTTCATCGATCCTAAGCCGAACTTTTTCCCCGTCGATCTTATCATCCGTGGCGATATACCATTTGTGAGCGAAAAATCCTTCGTATGGAAATCCTACCACTGTATATTCGGGAACACTGATATTGTATTCTTCACTTACATCCTGGATCGCCTTATTCATATTCTCCACGCTAAGGTGTTCTCCTACCAGGCTAAGGAAATGTTTTGTTCTGCCGGTGATGACCACCTCGCTTTTCTCAAGATCCACAAACTTGATCGTATCACCGATCATATATCTCCACGCACCAGCATTGGTACTCATTAAAAGTGCATATTCTTTCCCGGCTTCTACTTCATGGATCATTTTTGCTTCCGGGTTGGCAATGATTTTTCCATCTGCATCGAAATTTTTATCATCAAACGGGACAAATTCGAAGAATATATTATTGTTTAATACGAGCTGCATGCCTTTCGCATGCTCTCTCGTTTTATACCCTATGAAGCCTTCGCTTGAAAGATAATTTTCTATATAGACTATCGGCTTACCGAGCAATTTTTCAAATCCTTTTTTATAGGGTTCGAAAGCCACTCCGCCATGTACAAAGACGCCAAAATTCGGCCAGATCTCATGGATATTTTTAACCTTGTAATGCTCGATGATCATTTCCATGCACATCTGACACCAGGCGGGTACCCCAACAATATACCCGATATCCCATTCTTTTGCATGCTCAACGATCTCGTTCAGTTTTTGGTTCCAGTCTTTTATCGCGGCGATCCTTCCACCTGGCTTATAAAATGTCTGAAACCAGAATGGCCTTTTTTTAGCGAGGATGCCGCTCAGATCACCTGCATACCATCCAGCAGCGCCTTTTTGGAGGTCTGTTGCACCGCCAAGCATTAGAAATCCTCTGGTCAACGCTTTCCGGTTCGCGTCCTCGTAGCCAAATACGCTGATCAGTTGTCTGATATAATTGATCGTATTGCTGCGAAGCAGATCTTTGGTAACAGGGATATATTTACTTGCAGATTCTGAGGTGCCGGAACTCAGCGCGTAGTACTTTATTTTGCCCGGCCAGGTAACATCAGGAACACCTTCGAGTGTTTTTTCCCACCACTCATTGTAAATCTTATTATAATCATGTACCGGTACCAGCTCCTGGAAACGTTTAGCGGTATTCCGGTTGAGCAGGGCTTCATCGAAACGATACTTTTGCCCGAATTCTGTGAACCGGGCTTTCTTCAATAATTTTTTCAACACCTTCACTTGCTGCCGCCTGGGATCATTCTGAGGGATCCGTAGTGCGGTAGCAAGTGCTTTGGGTAATTTTATATCGATGATCGATGCCATAATTTAATACGCGAATGAAAGCAGATACACGCGAATATGCGAATATATGCAGAAGACCGCAATAGGTACCTTTTTATACATTACAGGCTATACAGCGACATTTTCATCATCACATTATTCGGGCCAACAAGCATATTCTCCATTGCTTAATTCCCCAGATGGCGATATCCGGCCCATATCAACCTGATATCATTGGACAGTTCGTAATCACGTGCATACCAGTAATCGATCATATGCAAACTTTCTTCGGGCAGCGATTGTAATGCAGACAATGGTATTCCATTGCCAGCGAGAATACCGGGTCTCAAAGCGGGTAAAGCCGGAGAGGGTCTGAAATAGCCTATCCAGGTTCTGCTTCCTGCCACCACCTTGAAACAGTTTGCGAAAAAACGCAAAGGCTTTTTTACTACAACGAGCTGCAACGGAAAGCTCAGCAATGCTATTACAGCAACAAAAACATCCAGTAATCTTTTCAGGCGTTGCATATACGGACTGGAAAGCCGGAATCCCGTTTCTGTGGCAACGAATTCTCCCGCCGTTTTTCCGGATTTACTGCCCACAATACTATCACTTCCGGCAGCATGTATCATAAGCCTTGCCTTTTTTTCAACCCGGGGTAAAAAATCCACAATGTCTTTGAAGGGCAGTGTTCCCTGGCAAAAAATGATCTCCTGGAGTGAAAGCGAGTGCACTACCTCGTTTACTGCCGGCCAATGTCCGATGGCAGAATTATCATCCTGGTGAATAGCCAGTCTGCCCACAATATTCTGCTCCGGCGCGGCATTTTTTAGTAGCTGAACACATTCATTGTATTCTTGAATATTCCCAATAATCAGCAAATTTGCATGGGTTTCAGCCTCAATCGTGGTCAAAACATGTGTTTTGATCAATATTTTCCGAAAAATCGCGATGAGCAAAAACGCGAGGATTGCGCCGAACAGGATAATAGCGCGGGAGAATCTCAAGTCTTCCGGCAGCAGAGAATATCCTGCCAGGAGAATTATCGTAGCGATCAACGTGGATCTGATCAATTCTGAGGTCTTATACCATTTATCATATAACCCTGCATAATAAGCCGCCACGAGATACACAAGGGTGAATCCGGGAAAGGCCATCCACAAGATCCTTGTTTCATATTGTGTTTCGGTTTTGACGTAATGATTCCAGACGCTTTTCATAACCCAGAAAGAAACCAGTATCAGAAGGGCATCAATCAGGGGAAGACCTATCCGCCTGATAAAAGTGCTTACTGCAGAAAGGCCGGCCCGTACCCAAATTGCGAGATGTATAAAGAAATTGAACACCCCGGCTTTTTTCCCTCCATAATGTTTGCGTACAAAAATGCTCATCGCCTGATAGAACATCCGCACATAGTTCATGCTTCCCCGCTTTGTACTTTCTCCTTTGAAGTGAATGATAGTGGCGCCTGCGAAGTAGTGGTTCTCGAATCCGGCCTTCTGAATACGATAGCTCAGATCGACATCCTCGCCATACATGAAAAATGTTTCGTCAAATGAGCCCGCCAGATCCAGCACTTCTTTTTTGATCAGCATAAATGCTCCGGCCAGCACATCCACTACATGGTTCTTGTTTTCATCCAGATTGCCCAGGTGGTAACGTGCGAACACCTTCGACCGTGGAAACAGGCTGGCCAGGCCAGTGAGTTTGTAAAAAGATGTCAGTGGAGAAGGAAACGATCTTTTTGATTCCCGCAAAAAATTGCCGCTGCCATCGATCATCTTTATACCCAAAGCGCCCGCTCCGGGTGTGTTCTGGAAGTATTCTATGGATTTATGAAAGCAATCTTCCGGAAGAATTGTATCAGGATTCAGGAACAAGATGTACCTGCCTGAAGCAAGTCTCAATCCCTGGTTACAAGCCTGGGCGAAACCCCTGTTTTCTGCATTGGAGATGAACCGGACCGTGGGGAACTTTGCCTGGAGATAGGAGAGGCTATTATCTGTTGAGTGATTATCAACGACGATCATCTCAACATCAAGCCCCCTCGAAGCTTCCTGTACCGAGAAGAGGCATTGCTCCAGGAAGTACTTAACATTGTAATTGACTATGATAACCGATAGATCCACCAGCAGGGTTTAATTTGGATAAGTATTGCAAATAAATGAAAACCAGTTGAAGATTCGTCTAATCTGCAATAATCATTCTGCAATGGCCGATGACAGATGGGCGATGACCGTTAGACTCACTGGGTAATCTCCTTTCCAAACGGCTACCCAGCCTGCTCCTGCATTGCTCCGGAGGATCGTCTAACATTCGACCTTCCACCATCTAACATCGATTTGTATCTTTGCGCATGCTTAAAACAACCCTTATTGAGGCCGCCCGGGCCGGAGCTGCCGAAGTGCAGCGCTTTTTTCAGAAAGAGTTTAAGATCACTAATAAAGAAGGCATCAATAATCCTGTTACGGAAGCCGATCATGCCGCAGAGAAAGCAATTCTTGGTGTGATAAAGTCGCGTTTTCCCGATCATTATGTCTTAAGCGAAGAAGCAGGGGAGATCATCCAGGATTCGAACTATAAATGGATCATCGATCCGATCGACGGTACTATCAATTTCGCCCATGGAATACCGATCAACTGCGTATCCATCGGTATTGAAAAGGATGGAGAGATGATTCTTGGTGCTGTCTTCAACCCTCATTTGAACGAATTTTTCCTGGCGGAAAAGGGTGCTGGTGCAACCCTGAATGATCAGCCGATCCGGGTAAGTCAGCAAACATCTGCATTGCATTCCTGTCTTGTTACAGGGTTTCCTTATACTTACATTAACTCCGAAAATGGACCGCTGGAGGTTTTCGAAAGGTTCATCCGGCAGGGCGTTCCCGTTAGACGGTTGGGTTCCGCTGCGATCGATCTCTGCTGGGTCGCCTGTGGCAGATTTGATGGGTTTTATGAGCATAAACTTGAAGCGTGGGACAGCGCTGCAGGATTCCTGATGGTTGAAGAAGCCGGAGGAAAAGTAACAGATTTCGAAGGAAAGCCTTACTCTCCGTATCGTCATCGGATTCTTGCCACGAACGGACATATCCACGACGAAATGCTTGCTATCATCAATCAACGTAATGGTCTTTGATCAGACTGTTCGTCGATGATTAAAAACAAACTATCTTTTGATCACTTTAAAAGGGATTGTATGGAAAGAACGGAAATCTCCAGTCTTGGAGAATTTGGATTGATTGATCATCTCACTAAAAATATTGAACTTCAAAACGCTTCGTCGCTTCTGGGAGTTGGCGATGATGCCGCTGTGATAGATCATTTTGGAAAGCAGACCGTTCTTACAACGGATCTGCTGGTTGAAGGCGTTCATTTTGACCTGATGTATACTCCTCTCAAACATTTGGGTTACAAAAGCGTGGTGGTAAACCTCAGTGACATTTATGCCATGAATGCCACGCCGACCCAAATAATGATCGGGCTTGGCTTCAGCAATCGTTTCAGCCTGGAAGCGCTGGACGAATTTTATGAAGGCGTATATGCCGCATGCTCCGCTTATGGCGTCGACCTGGTAGGAGGAGATACGACTTCTTCTCAAAAAGGCTTTATCATTTCTGTAACAGCGATCGGTGAAGTATCGCCTGATAAATTTGTAAAAAGAAGCACTGCCCAAAAAGGCGATCTTCTTTGTGTAAGCGGTGATCTGGGGGCTGCTTATGTTGGTTTACTGTTTCTGGAAAGGGAAAAGCGCATTTACCGTGAAAGTCCTAACGTGCAGCCGGATCTCGAAGGCGAATCCTATGTGATCGGGCGATTATTGAAGCCGGAAGCGAGAAAAGATATCGTCGATTTCCTGGCAGCATCCGCCATAACTCCTACTTCAATGATGGATATCAGCGACGGCCTGAGCTCTGAGATTCTGCATATCTGTAAAGACAGCAATGTCGGTTGCGTGATTTACGAGGATAAACTGCCGATCTCCGAAGAAATGAAGAAAGCGGCATTCAAATTCGAGATCGATCCGACCGCCTGCGCCCTGAGTGGAGGAGAGGATTACGAGCTGCTGTTTACCATTCCCCAGGCGGAGTACGATAAATTAGTGCTGAACGAACAGATCAGCGTTATCGGCTATATGACTGAAGCGGAGGAAGGCACCAACATCATTACGAAAGGTGGAAGCAAACATGCCATCACTGCGCAGGGCTGGAATCACATGAAGGCCCAGTAATTATATCATTACGGCAGGCTGAATGTCTGTTCAAGCCTGCCGTTCTTAAAATTCCGGCTGTTTTTATTGTCGTTGTCGAATTTTATTTCTAAAATGAAGTCCTGATCTAATCCTGTAGTGAATTCAACCTTATGCGGCAACTGCTTTTCTTATATCTTTTGACAGTAATAACCGGTTGTGGTGTCGCAAAATCAACATTCTCTCCGAATAAAAAGTATTCCCCGGAAGTTTTACAGAAAGACTATGCCATCTATCGTCAGACCCTGGAAGAAGCACATCCTGGTCTTTACTGGTATACGAGCAAAGACAGCATGGACTTCTTTTTTGACAAAGGGCGCGAATGGCTGAATGACTCTTTGTCTGAATCCGCATTCAGGAAAATACTTTCTTATGTTACCGCTAAAATAAACTGCGGACATACGGCTGTAAGACCTTCCAAATCATTTCTGAAATACCAGGACACGGTCAGGGTTGGGCGTGTATTCCCGGTCAGCTTAAAACTTTGGCAGGACACTGCCGTTGTTGCCGCTAACTTGAATCGCCGCGATACTATTCTGAAACGGGGAACAATCATTACTTCCATCAATGGCATGCCGATGGATCATATTGTTGACACGCTATTTTCTTATCTCGGTACAGATGGTTATAACAGAACCAATAAATACCAGGTATTGAGCAATCGTGGGTTTTTTGGATCGCTTTACAGCACTTTATTCGGGTATCCGGCTTACTATAAGATCGGGTTTATTGACAGTGCGGGAAGAGCCGGTACCGTGCAGGTGAGGCCATATCTTCCAGTAGCGGATACAATGGCGCGTTCGCAGGCTTTTCCGCGACGTGAAATGCCGCAGCCATCCCGCAAGGAAAGAAAACAGATCCGGAGGAACAATGTGCGGTTATTGAAAATGGACACCACTACGCACGTAGCCATGATGGATCTTAATTCATTTGGCCGCGGTTATGGATTAAAGCCGTTCTTCCGAAGATCTTTCAAAGCCCTGCGGAAAAACAAGATCACGCATCTGATCATTGATGTTCGCGGAAATGGTGGAGGCAGCGTTACTAATTCTACGTTACTCACCAGGTTTATTGCTGACCATCCTTTCAAAATCTCAGATTCCCTTTACGCTGTGAAAAAACGGAAGACGTACAGCCGCTATATTGAGAACGATTTTTTCAATCGTCTTTTTATGAGCTTGTTTGCTCCGAAAAGAAAAGATGGAAAATATCATTTTAAATACTACGAACGCCACGCGTTCAAGCCGAAGAAGAAGAATCACTTCAATGGCAACACGTATATACTGATCGGGGGAAATTCTTTTTCGGCAACGACATTATTTGCGGGTGCAGTCAAAGACCAGGATAATGTTACGCTGGTAGGTGAAGAAACCGGTGGTGGTGCTTATGGCAATTCTGCCTGGCTCATCCCGGATATGACATTGCCGAATACAAAACTTCGTTTCCGGTTACCGCTGTTCAGGCTTGTAATTGATAAAAATATTCCGAAAGACGGTCGCGGCGTACAGCCGGAAGTTCCGTCATTGCCAACAGTGGATGCTGTCAGGAAAGGAATTGATTATAAGTTAGAGAAGACAATGCAACTGATCAATGAAAGCAAAATGAACCAGGTGCGGCAATAGTGTTAATCATGCAATAGCATAAATCCGTCCGCATCTTTAAGAAAGGGAAGCTTTTCACGGATCTGATCCTGCGTTTCTTTCTGGAGCGTGATTGTGAAAACATCTTCCTGCTCTTCTTTGTAATAAAGCACTTCTCCCATAGCATCGATTATCATACTGTCCCCGGAGTGATGAATGCCATTTCCATCGTCGCCCACCCTGTTCACGCCCACAACATAAGATTGATTTTCGATCGCTCTTGCCTGTAATAGGGTTTTCCATGCGTGGTTGCGCCGTTGAGGCCAATTGGCGACATATATCAGCAGGTCATATTCTGGTCCTTCCGGCTGAGATTGCTGTCTTGCCCAAACGGGGAATCTCAGATCGTAGCAGATAAGTAAATTGATCCGCCATCCTTTTACAGATGCGATCAACCGTTTCGAACCCGCAGTATAGTGATCATCTTCACCGGCATAAGCAAACCGGTGGCGTTTGTCATATATACCATACTGGCCATTGGGTAACATCCAGATCAGCCGATTGTAGTAATGGCCGTTTTCTTGTATGATAAGGCTTCCGGTAAGAATGATCCGTTTCGCAGCAGAGACCCGCTTCATCCATTGTACTGCAGTACCCTGCATATCTTCGGCTAATACTTCCGGACGCATACTGAAACCGGTACTGAACATTTCCGGAAGAATGACGATCTCTGTCTTTTCATGAATAGACATGATCTTTTCTTCCAGCATAGAAAGATTAGCCTCTTTGTTTTCCCAATGAAGGTTTGTTTGGATAATGCTTATGGTAAGGGACGACATATGATTTACTGATAGCCATAAAGGTAGGAATAAGGCGGAGATTATAATGTTCCAGGGACCGATGGCAGATGGCCGATGGCCGATGACAGATGGCCGATGGCTGATGGCCGATGGCCGATGGCTGATGACCGATGGCCGATGACCGATGACCGATGGCAGATGGCCGATGACCGATGGCAGATGGCAAATGACCGATGGCCGATGACCGATGGCAGATGGCAGATGACCGATGACCGATGGCCGAGATGCAAACACCTATAATCCGCAATAATCTATACACATTAGCAGCAATCGCTTCAATCTAAATGCGGCACTCGGCCAACGGCCATCGGTCATCGGCCATCATTAGGTAGTCCGCAACGGTCAACTTTTGGTATCCGGTCGTGGTTGACTCTTTAGGGCATTGATTTTGTTGACCAATAGTAAACCAAACTATGCCAAGGAAACTTTACCTATTTCTTTCCCGTGCCTTCTGCACGGCTTTTTTCGTTTCAATTATTCCTGCGACAGTTTATAGTCAGCCCACTATTGGGTATATGGAGATGATCCCTTCGTCGCAAGGGTTAGTCCAACCGATCGAACTTGCGTCGGCCCCGGGAGATATTGCCGGAAGATTTTTCATTGTCCAGAAAACCGGTGAGATCCGGATCTGGGATAATGGGACTTTATTGGCAACGCCATTTCTCAATATCAATTCGTTGGTACGGGATGATGTAAATGGCGAGCAAGGCTTATTAAGCATGGCTTTTCATCCTCAGTACGCGACGAATGGTTTTTTCTATGTTTATTATAACGCAAATAACGGTAACATCGTTGTTACGCGTTATCAGCGGTCGGCGGGTAACCCGGACCTGGCTGATCCTACCCCGGCTACTCCTTATGTAAATATTGCCAAGCCTTTTACTAATCACAACGGGGGGCATCTGCAGTTTCGCGTTGAGGGCGGCGTTAATTATTTGTATTTCGCAACGGGCGATGGCGGAAGTGGCAATGACCCTTTTAATAATGCGCAGAATCCGTTGTCGCTACTTGGAAAGATGTTGCGCGTAAACGTGGATGCTGGCTCCCCCGCTGTGGAGATCTGGGGTCGAGGGTTGCGCAATCCGTTCCGCTGGAGCTTCGACCGTTCAACGGGAGATGTATGGATCGCAGACGTTGGGCAGGGCGCTCGTGAAGAGATCAATTTTTTTCCCGCTGCTTCAGTCAATCCTAATTTTGGATGGCCTTGCCGTGAAGGATTGGTTGCAAACGGTGATGCCCCGGCTGGTGGAGACTGTGATACGGTGGCGGCGGTCGCTATAAATCCTATTTACGATTATCAGATAGGTGGTGCGGGCCGGTCGGTGATCGGTGGATATGTTTACAGGGGCGCTGCTTTTCCTTCTTTACAGGGCACGTACCTGCTGACAGACTTTTTCTCCAACAGGCTTGTCGCAATACAACCAAATGGTTCGGGCTGGACCGTAAATGAAGTAACGCCTTCGCCGGCGTTATCGAATATTGCGTCCATTAGTGAGGATGCGGATGGAGAGTTGTATGCCGTATCGCTTTCCGGTGGTACAGTTCACCGGGTGATTGTGCCGGTGGTCACACCTCTGAAACTGACCAGATTTTCAGGAACTCCTTTACCTGCGTATAATGAATTGTCGTGGACGGCGGAATCCGAGGAGGGTATTCGGGAGTTCATCGTTGAATACAGTAAAGATGGGGCAAACTTTTCGCCAGTGGGGCAGGTCGTGTCGCTTAATGATGGAAAAACAAATCAGTATGCTTATAAGCATCCTGTTAATGCGCAGGGAAACGCTTATTACAGGTTACGCATCAACGAAATAAACAGTTCGTATAGTTACTCCGCTGTGATCTCTGTTAAAACGGATCGGTCACGTGACCTGAAGGTGTATCCTACAATTGTGAACAACTCCAGGTTAAATGTACTGAGCGGATTTTTAGTTGATAAGATACGGGTGTCGACAATGACTGGGCAAGAAGTTTACAGTAAACAATTAAGTGGCACCAGCGGATTTTTTACAGTCGACCTGCCTTACCTCAAAAAAGGTTTTTATATCGTCGTAGTTGAAAGTGGCAATGACCGTTTTACAAACAAGATCATTATTGATTGATCTAAAAAGCCATTCATCCCGATAGCGAAGAGATGGATGGCTTTTCTTTTCCTTTTTCCAAATGGACGGATCATATCCTGATCATTCTTTTTTGCCTGCTCAATGTCTTGTTTTTAGGCTCCGTTATTTTCCCGTAAAATTTTGTGTTTTACCCATGGCTTTGGCTGCACCCAAAGCGATCTTTACACCGGGATATCTCAATTTAGTTGTCTTCGCCTATGGCGGAATGGGGGGGTTAGGGGTTGGGGGTGTTCGCCATAGGCGGAGACACTATCTTATATCGGCCAGACGGCCGGGAAAAGTCTAAAAAAATGAAAAATGGATAGATAATAAGAAACAATACAGGATTGAAAGTTGGGCGAAAGCACGCTGAAATAGCGACATGTGTGGATGTATCGTGTTGACGATTTCGTTGGCTGTTCTGCAACATCGTCAATCTGTCTCACCATGATTATTTCATCTAACTGAAAAAAGAAAAGCGTAAAAATCTTTTCGCCCCCGGGCCGGGATCCGGGGAGGAATGCCTGAATATTCTATTGCGCAGTCGAGCTGCGGCCGGCACTGCCGGTCAGAGGAGTTTTGTTTTGCCCGGAAGCGCGTTTTACCCGATGATCTGGCTGTATAGAAAGTCTTACTCTCTTCGAAACGCACTAACTCTCTTCTTCCTTGTCCGTCAGTTTTTGTAGACTGTGGAGGGTCAGTCTTTCGTTATGTTATTTAAAACCTGCATGATCAGGTTTGGCTCAAACCCTTTTTGCATAAGATAATCCTGTGTCTTTTTTTTTCTTATCAAATACTGTTCGTTTTTCAGGATTGCATATTTGTCTTGCGCCAGCTTTTCAAGCAGTCTGGTGTATTCTTCTTCATCAATTTGCTTCATTGCCTTTTTGATACTGTAGTCGCTTACCTGTTTTTGCTTAAGTTCGTATTTGATCTTCACACGTCCCCATTGCTTCATTCTGAATTTTCCCCCCGCGAAAGCAATGGCAAAGCGCTCTTCATTGAGATAGTTGTCTTCAATCAGTGAAGCGATTATCTCATCATGATCTTTTTTCCAAACACCGAGCAGGTAAAGTTTGTCCTTCACCTCACTATGACTTCGTTCCTGGTAAGCACAATAGTGACGCAGCTTCTGGAGCGCCTGTTCTTTGGTAAGTTGTTTTTTGTACATGAGAATAGTTTTTAAGCATGCAGTAACGGTTTGTAATGTTACCAGTTCTTATTACTATTCTTCCAGCCTGTCTAGACAGCCGTATTCTTTTTTGAGGAAGTCATCGTAATGATCTGCCTGCTTGAAGAGGTTCCTAAAGGATTCCGCGCCGTTTTCTTTGTTCATATCCATATCATACATGATGCAGCTGAGCACGATGTTCTGTTTCATGCAGCTGAGTACCATGCCTGAGATCTGGTAATTTTCCTGCAGCAGAAATTGATATAAAGGTTTGATCTTAGTAGGGTCTGAAGGCATTTGGCAGAGGTAAGCGTCACCTGCAACAAAAAAGTTTTCGGGATTATAGGTGATCTTGATTTTGGCTGATCCTTCTTTTACACTCCAGTTATTTGCGCCTTCGCGTGCGAGGCGGACGTTTTTGCCAAGATCCTTCAATATTTCTTCGATTGTTTTTGCTGCGCCTACCGGTTCGATCTCTTTTTCAGGGATCTCTGGAAGTTTGACCTCTGTTCCGCAGCTTGGGCAATATTTTGTGGAATCGATGTTTGTACTTGTTACCAGGTATCCGCAACTGAAGCACCGGGTAGAAGCCTGTCCGCGGTTGGGGGTATACAATTGCAGTGCTTCCCGCAGATAACTTACGGGAAGGGCAAAGCCAAGATTATCGCCGCCGCGGATAATGAATGAATTCACGCCGATGACCTCGCCGTCATAGTTCACCAATGGGCCGCCGCTGTTTCCCGGGTTAATGGCTGCATCGATCTGGATAAATTTCAACCCTTCGCGGATACGGTCCACCTTTGATATCACACCTTGTGTAGCTGTGTAATTCAGTCCGTAGGGATGTCCGATAGCTACAACCTGGTCCCCATCTTTCATTTTTTCGTATGAACCCAGTTTTACTTCCGGGAGAACGATGTCTTTCGGTGCTTCCAGGAATGCGAGATCATGCTTCCGGTCTGTATACCAGACCCTGGACATTGATTTATCGAATGTCTTACCGGCTACGGTCACTTCTGCATTTTCTGCAACGACGTGATCGTTCGTTACAATGATATCGAACTCTTTTACATAGAAACCTGTTCCCGTACCTGTGGCGGTTGCTATTTGAATTACTGCATTCTGATATTGTTCAATGATTTGCTGCGCGTCCATTTCGAAGTTTTTTTATGTTCTCACAGGGTTTACTTCCTACTTGCTTTCCATATTAAGGAATTCCAGTTCAGTTGTAAAGGTCTGGTTGAAGTTAACAAGAGAGTCAAACCGCAGGTTATGCGTTTTGAAATCCATGTTGGGATATTTATCTCTCCATTTTTCCTGTATAGCCTTTACCTGGTCGATGATCGCTTCGCTGTCGAAATGATTGTTGCCCGTATTATAATATCCCCGCTTGTTTCCAACAGCAGTGAAGTATTCACTGTAATTGACCTGCATGTACAGATGGAACAACTGGGTGATCACTTTTGGAAGACTGTATGAATACTGGCAGTAAGAAATTCCATATTCTGTTACCTGTGTGGCGATGAACGGATAATTGTTATCGCGGTACCAGACCATGCTTTGATTTGCACCATGAATGGAGTCTGATACGGCCTTATAGTTTTGCGGAGCAACGATCGCGAACGTGTATTTCGATCTGAAGAGGTAGGTGAAAATCTCTTCTTTGGAACGGGCCTGTAATTTGCGGAACTCCTCGACCATGTCGCGGTTTTTTTCCACCGCGGGTCGTTCGTCTTTCTTAAAATAGATATTGGCTATTTTCTCGAGATCGTATAATAGTTTTCCTTCTGGTGTAACCAGGTAATCGATCCTGTATACGAGAGAAAGTAACATGTAGGCAATACCGCCGGAGAATTTATCGGCGTCGAGGCCCGTGATGGTATCGAGTGTTTGTGCGATCCATTTTTGCATGTACTCGTACTTGATCTCTTTCTCTGCCGCCGGGATGGCAATGACGTGTTCGCTATCCACTGTTTCGAGCGAGGAGAAATCCTGCACGAGCAGATCATCCTGTTTATCGGCTTTTGTGGAAAGTTCTTTCAGGCCGTAATATAATTTACTGGGGTTTGCCGCTTCTATATGACTGTCGAAACGCATGCAAAGCCGGTCATTGTCGAGCGCAAAACGGCTGTAATAAAGGCTAAAGTTCATTTCGAGCAGCCTTCTCATTACAGGGACAGATGATTGCGGCATTTTGGCCAGTGTAACTTCGGCTTTCAATGCACGGCTATCGAAAACGCCGCGGACGATCTTGGATCCCTGGTAGAATTCAAAACGCCCTTCGGCACCATTTCTTTCATAAACGACATTTTTCGCATTATCATCCCTCAGGTAATCAAAAAAAGCGTCCAGTCCTTCAGGATATTTCTTTTCCTTGAAGAAATTATCTGCGTCGGTCCAACGGTTTACTTTCGATACGGGTTTATTATTATCCGAATAACGGCCAAAAGGGATTTCCGATTCGGGCGCAGAGGCCGGCTTCTTTTTTCCCCATCCAAAGAGTTTCTCAAACATAATCAGCGCAAGATTTGGGTGCCTGAAAGATACGCGTTTACGTAAGAAATCGGACCATTTTTGTTTCATTAGTCATTTGAATTGACCGGTCGCCAATCACCAATGGCCGACAGGCGAAATCCGGGTTTTAAACACGGCATTTTTGCAAAAACACAAATTTTTCAACTCTTTTCAGGCTTGTGGCTGAGTTCCCGCGCTCCGGCAGGCGGTGTTGGGACAGCAGGCATTGATCCACTATCGGTGGTTCACAATCTGCCGGGCGATAGGTGGACAAACTATATTTCAGATATATTAAAAATCAGTAGTTTCGCCCAAACGATTTGTACGATGAAGTTTATTGTATCATCTTCTTCTCTCTTGAAACAGCTGCAGCATATTTCTGGTGTGATCAATGCCAACACCGTTTTACCCATCCTTGAAGATTTCCTTTTTGAGGTTGAAAAAAATAAGCTTACCGTAGTGGCCACCGATCTTGAAACAGTGATGCGTATACAACTGGATATTGAGGCGAAAGACAGCGGAAAAGTTTGTATTCCTGCCAAGATCCTGCTGGATTCGCTTAAAAATATTCCGGATCAACCGTTGACTTTCAATATCGATAAGAATTTCGCTATTGAGATCACCAGCGATAACGGTAAGTATAAGGTGATGGGTGAAAACCCGGACAATTTCCCCAAAGAGCCGGTTTCTGATGATACAACGTCCTTTACCGTTACCGCTTCTGCACTGATTACCGCTATCAATAAAACGCTTTTTGCGACAAGCACAGACGATCTTCGTCCCGCGATGACCGGAGTCTTCTTTGAATTAGATAAAAAGGGGATGCAATGTGTGGCGACGGACGCTCATCGCCTGGTTCGTTATAAAAGAAAAGACGTAAGCTGTCCGAAATCTGATACTTTCATCGTACCTCGTAAACCGCTCAATCTTTTAAAGACGGCTATTCCCGGTAATGATGACGAGTTAACGATCAGCTATAACAGTAATCACCTGTTCGTGAAGCATGGTACTACCCAAATGAGCTGTCGCCTGATCGATGCCCGCTTCCCGGATTATAAAGTGGTTATCCCTGCAGATAATCCTTACAGACTGACAGTTAACAAAAGCGATTTCCAGAGCGCTTTAAGACGCGTCAGCATTTTCAGTAATAAAAGCACCAACCAGGTAGCTCTTAATATCAGCGGAAGCGAGTTGCAGCTGGCTGCACAAGACGTTGACTTTAGCTTTGAAGGAACAGAGCGCATGAAGTGCCAGTATAATGGTGAA
This sequence comes from Chitinophagaceae bacterium, assembly GCA_040509495.1. GTDB lineage: Bacteria > Bacteroidota > Bacteroidia > Chitinophagales > Chitinophagaceae > Terrimonas_A. The sequence continues at coordinate 25,168 of JBEVKW010000106.1, forward strand.
GACCTGATGATCGCTTTTAATGCAAAGTTCCTGATCGAAATGCTCAATGCTGCGAATGGAGAGGAAGTGAATGTTGAATTGTCCACACCGACAAAAGCTGGTTTGATCAAACCAACCGAACAGGATGAAGAGGAAGAACTGCTGATGCTGGTAATGCCGCTGATGTTAAATCAATAATATTGTTTTTCGAATTTGTTCAGGGTTGACACGGATCGTTCCGGAATGTCAACCCTGTTTTTTTTGTATTTTACGTAAATGAAATTCATTCCAATCCGGACATACGATAATTATGTGCCCGCACACATTGACCTGGGACTTTTGAAAGAAGAAGGTATAGAGGGGTGGTTAAAGGATGAGAACTCCGTCACCGTTAATCCTGTATTGACGAATGCCGTCGGCGGTATCAAATTAATGATCCCGGCTGAAATGGCTCAAAAAGCGACTGACATCCTGATCCGCGAGCAGGCTGCTTATATTGCAACGTTGAGTTGCCCGAAATGTGGGTCTCATAACTTCGGTTCTACCGAGATTCCATCCAAACCAGGTTACTGGCTTGAGTCTATGATGGCTTTCATTCTTGGAAAATCCATTCTCGGAACTGAGAAGGTCTATCTCTGCTACAACTGCAATACGCAGTTCAAGGAGCCGGTTGCCGGCGCGTCGACAGAGCCGAGTGTTACGGATTAACTTCGTAACTTACTGGAACAATTGCTTGTCATGCATCGCATCATTGAATACTTTTCTACTCTTGAACAACGGCCGCTGGAGCGCATGGCCATCCTGGTGGGAGGCTTGCTTGTTTTCTGGGTTATAGAAGGTGCCATTCCCCTGCTTCCGATGCAGTATAAAAAGAACAAGCTGCGCCATGCTTCTGTAAATTTTGGTTTTACGGTCATTCATCTGATCATTCACACATTGCTGGCCATTCTGATCGTCAAGCTGTCAGACTGGTGTAATCAGCAAGGATTTGGTCTGGTATACTGGTTCAATGCCAATCTTTTCTTCACGATCCTGATCGGTATGCTGGCGTTGGATTTCAGCAGTTGGCTGGTTCATTTCGTGATGCACAAGAACGGCATATTGTGGCGTTTTCATCTGATCCACCATAGTGACAATAATGTGGATGTGACAACCGGGTTAAGACACCATCCCGGCGATAGTTTGTTACGCGGTATTTTCTTTTTACTGTTGATCTTTGTATCCGGTGCGCCCATGTACAGTGTGATGATCTATCAAACGCTTGTGGTTCTGGCAACAGCCTTTACACATGCAAATATCAGTTTGCCCAAAAAACTGGATCATACTCTTAGTTTTTTTCTTATTTCTCCCAATATGCATAAGGTGCATCATCATTGGAAGCAACCTTTTACTGACTCGAATTATGGAGCAGTATTTTCCATCTGGGACCGTCTTTTTGGAACGTTCAGAAAGCTTGATGCAGACAAGATCCGTTATGGACTGGACAGGTATTATCCAAATGAAAAGGATGAGGACTTTGTGAGTTTATTAAAGAAGCCCTTCCAAAAACCGGAGCCATAAGTGAGTTTTGTTCAAAACCATCATTTTTTTCCCTTTATAAATTGTTTTTTCCTCAAGGAGTTGGACCGTTATCAATGGATATTTACATCCTGATCGCTGGCATATTCCGGAAGTTGGCAGTTGGTCAGAAAGCTTTCAGCACGCATGGTGAGGATGAGCAAGCTTTGAGGGTGGGTGGAGTTTGTCCTGGAGACAAATCCCGCCAGGGCAGTCTATTACCCCTGCTCCCCAAAAAGCATCACGGTGGTGGAGGCGGGGGAGGGAGCCCGGCAGGGCGGAGTGGTGGGAGAAGGAGCGCTTTTCTACTTAGCGGGTATCCGACCCACAACCTAACGCCACTTCCATTCTCCAAATGACATTTCTCCCAAGTCCCATTTAAAACGACCTTCCTTCCCCCCGAAGACCTCTTTCCAGGTATAAACCTTGACCAGCCACCATCAGATCTTAAAATCCTGACACCTCTCGTCCGGGTCGTATCTTTTCACATTCCCTGGATCCAGCTATCATGGGTTAAATACCTCCTGTCATTTTTGCATGTTCAGCCCGAACATTTATTCCGCTCGTTTGACCGTCTTTTGGTCGGTTCTTGTTCGACGTTAGTTCGGTTCTTGTTCGAGGTTACGAAAAATTGCAAATTCTAGTGTTTGTGCCCGGGTTATCCCTTTTTTTGGGTGAAATACCTGTCTTTTAGTCACAATTTCACGTTGGGGAATGACCTGAAAATCCAATACCCGTAACCTCCGGCGAATTCTATAGTCTCGATCTTCTCAAATTTTACCGAATCGAATAGCTGAAGGGCGAGGCATCCTTTCCCAGGAAGTTTCAGGTCAACATCTCTTTATGACCATTCGTCCTTCAAAGCTCCGGTCGGATTCTCCCACCTGATATTCAGCCCCAAGCCCTTCACTATCAACACCGCTAATACGTGCTCATTACCTACTTTTGCAGGTATGAAGATCATTGCCATGATTCCGGCCCGATATGCTGCCAGTCGGTTCCCAGCTAAACTTATGCAGCAATTGGGCGATAAATCGGTCATCCGCCATACTTATGATGGCAGTGTGGCTACCGGGCTGTTTGATGAAGTGGTGGTGGTAACAGACAGCGACATTATTTTCGACGAGATCACCTCGCACGGAGGCAGGGCTGTCATGAGCAAAAAAACGCATGAAAGCGGCAGCGATAGAATAGCTGAAGCAATTATGGATATGGATGTAGACGTGGTAGTAAACGTCCAGGGCGATGAACCTTTTGTGAAAAGGGAACCGCTTGAAAAACTTGTCCGCCTGTTTGATGACCCGACCGTTAAAGTGGGCTCATTGATGAGACGAATGAGCGGGATAAATGACGTGAACAGTCCGAGCCAGGTAAAGGTGGTTGTAAACAATAAAATGGATGCTCTTTACTTCAGCCGAAGCCCAATTCCCTTTCGAGCTAATACGACTATCGAAGCGCCCTATTTTTTGCATATCGGCGTTTATGCATTTCGTAAACAAACACTGCTCGACTTTACCAGTTGGCCCGCCGGCATTCTCGAAAAAGAGGAAAAGCTGGAGCAGCTTAGATACCTCGAAAATGGCATCAGTATTCGTATGGCGGAAGTGTCATTCCAAAATGTAGCAATCGATACGCCGGAAGATCTTGAGGTAGCTAAAAAACTGCTTCGCTAAAATCTTATCGTGCTTAACAGTATCTGTCAACAAAATTTTCTCTCTAAAACGAAACACTTACATGCGTCCAATTAAGCAAGTGTACCAGTTTGTCGTTTACTTTTTACGTACCAGGCTGACTCGAGTGCAATACATTATGCTCGTGGCAACTCTCACTGGCTTATTTTCCGGACTCGCTGCTGTTCTACTGAAAACCCTGGTACATTACTTACAGGAGTGGATCAAGCATATCGGCGTAAGCCGGTTCGCCTATCTGATGTTCCCTGTGATCGGCCTTCTCCTTACCGTCCTGGTGATCCGGATGTTCTTTCAATCGCACATCGAAAAAGGTATTGCAATGGTCTTACGGGCTATCGCAAGAAAATCTTCCTTCATTCCGTTAAAGCATACTTACCTGCATATTGTTACGAGTTCATTGACTGTCGGACTTGGTGGCTCTGCGGGTCTCGAAGCTCCTATCGTGGCAACCGGTTCAGCGATCGGATCAAATACCGCCAGGATAAGTGATCTTAACTATCGGGAGCGCTCTTTATTGATAGGTTGCGGTGCAGCTGCAGGAATAGCTGCCGTTTTTAATGCGCCAATCGCCGGTGTTATTTTCGCGATCGAAGTATTATTAACCGAAGCAATTGTTGTCAGTTACTTCATACCTCTGATCATTTCATCCGTCGTTGGCGTTCTTTGTTCAAAAATTATTTTAAAAGAATCTTTTCTCTTCAACTTCGTTCTTAAATCCACTTTTGATTACCGTAATGTACCGTTCTACGTATTGCTTGGTGTTCTTGCCGGCTTCGTGTCGCGGTATTATGCAAGAGCCTTTAAAGGAACGGAAACCCGGTTGCATCACTGGAAGTTCAATGCTTATAGTAAAGCGATCATTGGTGGGATGATGCTAATGGCTTTGTATTTCATTTTCCCGCCACTATTTGGAGAAGGATATGAAAGCATCACATCCCTCGCCAATGGCGCGCCCGAAAAGATCAATGATAATACAGCCATCTTTTCATTATTGTCAGAAGACTGGTCCCTGGTGATCTTCACCGGAATGATCGTTCTACTCAAACCATTGGCTGCTGCTATCACTATCGGTAGTGGTGGTAATGGAGGTAATTTTGCTCCATCCCTTTTTACAGGTTCTTACCTGGGGTTTTTCTTTTCCAAATTGCTGAACAATACTGGCTGGGTGAAGATTCCCGAAGGAAACTTCAGTCTTGTTGGAATGGCTGGTGTATTAAGCGGCGTAATGTACTGCCCTCTTTCTGCAATATTTCTGATCGCAGAGATCACTAACGGTTATGAACTTTTCATCCCGTTGATGATCGTTTCCGCCATCTCCTTCTTCATTGTAAAAAGTTATGATCCATATTCAATGGAAACACGTCAACTGGCAAAAGATGGACAGATCTTCACTCATAAAAAAGAGAAGAATATCCTTACTTCTATCCAGCTTGCAGATATGTTGCAGGATCGCTATGATAATATCAATATCGATGAGAACCTGCGAGCGCTGGTTGACATCATCAAAAAAAGTGAACGTAATATTTTCGCCGTACGCGATCAGAAAGGAAAATTTTGTGGAATTATCGAGTTGAATGATATCAAGCAATTGTTATTTCAACCTGAACTTTTTGATAGAACTCCTATCAAAAAACTGGTCAAAAAACCTGCTGATACAATAAGCGAAGATCAGGATATGCACAGCGTAATGGAAAAGTTCGACATTACGCAAAGCTGGTATCTGCCAGTGCTGGATAAAGAAAGAAAATTTCTCGGGTTCATTTCAAAAAGCAAACTTTTCAGTAAGTATAGAGAGATCCTCGACTCACAGGGCGATCTCTATGATGCAGAGCATTAGCCGTACAACTTTTAAGCATGGTCTTTTAATTCTGCAAAATGGAAACGATATGCTTTGCGGGCCGTTCGTAGCGGATCCTGAATTTCATCAGCATATAATTTAATAAAACAGGCACCGAAATAAAGGATAAAAGAGGAATAGAATACAAATAACAGGATCAGTACGATAGAGGCTGATGTGCCGTAGATATTATCAAGATTACTGTTGCGCATCAATGCGGCAAGAATATTCTTTCCTATTGAGAACAATATTCCGGTGATCACGCCACCCACCAAAGACACCTTCCAGGATGGGTGCGCATTCGCCAGGAACCGGAACAGGATCGTAAACCAGATCGATACAACCACCGCTCCCAGCAGATCATTTAAAACGCCGGAGAAATATTGCCCGCCATCGGGCCAGATCCGTGACATATATTTTCCTGCAAATACCTCAAAGCTGTCTATCACTATACTTGTCATGAAAAGTAATCCCGCCAGTAATATGGCGGCAAATGATCTTGCCCGGTTCTTCAGATTAAAAGCGAGGCCCGGCTTTTCTTTGATCCTCACCTGCCAGATATCATTCAGGGTATTCTTAACAACAACGAAGAGCGTTGTTGCAACGAACAATAAGAAAACAAAAAGAATCACGGCTATATACCAATTGGTGATCAACATCCGGAATCCCCGGGTTGTTTGCCTGATCTGCTCAGCACCTGCTTCCCCAAGTGTGGAAGCCATTACTTCCATTAATTGGGATCCTACCATTTTACGGCTCAGGAAAAGACTAAAAACCTGGAAAAGAATTATCAGTATGGGTGGCAAAGCAAATGTGGTGAAAAATGCGGTAGCGCCTGCCATGCGCAAAGGATCATTTCTCTTCAATTCCCGGAAAGAGCGGGGAAAAAGACCCAGAAAGGTTAGTATGCGGTTTTGCTTTGATTCCATGCTCGTATAAGACTGCCTAATTATATAAAAAAGCCTGCCAATAATGGCAGGCCGTATACAAACACAATGAAAAAAGACTATCTCCAATATCCGGGGCCCCGAACATATCCCCTGCGGGACTGACGCCAGCAGCCATCGACCCGAAATGTTTTATACCGATGCGAGCGAGACCAAATACCCCGAAATAGCTACATATCTTCCTAAAACAAGCGTACTGTAGTCCGATCCATACTGCCTGCCTGAATGGTGCAGGACCTGCTAGCCTTACCGCTACATGAACAGGAAATCCCAGTATAACTACCTGTTCCTCTCCATGAAAACTGATTGCCATAGTGATCGTCACTAACAGGAACCCTTCTTCACAGAGCTACTTTTATCTTTGACCGGTCATGTTCAGCATGGTTTAGCCGGATTTTTGCTTTAAGAAATTTTTGGGATTTCCGGATGAACAGTCGATTTCCACATCTTTTCATAACTTTCTCGCATGAGCGTAAAATTGAACCCTGAGAAATATCTCCGCTATCTGTATCTGCCCGCATTATTCGGAACAGAAAGAACAAAAGAAATTCTTTCCGTAAATCCGACGATCATTCCACAGCGGGCGGAAGCGCAGGAAGTCATTGTTTGCGTATATAATTATGACGCAGAACATATCGAGGAAAAAAGATTGAGTTGTGTTCAAGATGCATTCAGGTACAAGGACAGCGGCCGGATCACCTGGATAAACGTCGACGGTCTGAGAAAAGCAGATGTGGAAGCGATGTCCAACCAATTCGGTATTCACCCTCTATTGATAGAAGATATTCTTAGCATCAGCCAGCGTCCTAAAATGGATGAAGTAGAAGGCGTTCTTTTTTGTCTGTTGAATATGCTTTATTATAATGATGAAAAACAGACTGTGGAACAGGAACAGATCAGTATTGTGCTGGGAAAAGATTTCGTAATAAGTTTCCAGGAAGATGCAAACAGGGATGTTTTTAATCCATTGCGGGACCGGTTGAAAATGGCAAACAGTAAAGCACGTCAGCGTACGGCTGATTATCTGTGCTATACAATGCTCGATCTTATTGTTGATAATTATTACATCGTGATGGAAAAACTGGGGGAACGTATCGAATCACTGGAAGAAGAAGTGATCCGCAAAAGCGATAAACGTTCCCTTGCAAAGATCAACCAGTTACGTAAAGAGCTCATCGTTCTGAAGAGAAACACAGTGCCTGTCCGCGACCTGATAGGCAATATCATCCGCAGCGAAAGCGATCTTCTCGATGATAGGAACACCAAATATTACAAGGATATCTATGACCACATCGTTCAGGCGATTGACCTCGGCGAGAACTATCGCGATATCATGGTGAGCATGCAAGATCTCTATGTGAGTAATGTGAACTTGCGCCTTAATGAAGTCATGAAAGTTATGGCGATCGTAACCTGTCTTCTTGCTCCTGCCACTGTAATTGGCGGCATCTTCGGAATGAACTTCGATGACATTCCTTATCTGCATAATACTTATGGCTTCTGGATCGCTGTAGGCCTGATGCTACTGATCCCCGTATGGATGATCTGGATGTTCCGTAAAAAAGGCTGGTTCTAGGTCTAAGGTTAGAAGATAGGACGCTAAAGGATTTTTTAATGAGCAGGTATTTTTTCGGAGAAGCATTGTACCCAGGAGACATACAATAATAAAAGAGGTTACTCATAAAGAAACCTCTTCTGACTCCTTATCGTCTTTTAACTCTTAGCCTTGTAGACAGGCACCGTGCTGCATGGTTCGCCATACATGATGCTCCTTACAAAAGGGCGAAGGCGTTTGGTTATCTCCATATACACAAAATCTCCGATTGGCGTATCGCCACATCCTTTTACTACGATCCTCTTTCCCTGGTATTCTTCAGGTTTTATCGAGGAAATATTTTTAAGGAAGATTTCGCGATTCAATTGTGCTTCATCACCTACTACTATATCTGCAGCAACGGGTTCGAGGTATACTGCAACGAGCATATATGCCCAGACGGGTATGATGGCATCTGCCGTGCAAGTGATAGCAATATTCTTATTGCGGAATTGCTCCCAGTCGAGATTTTTTAATGCTTCACGGAAATCTTTCTCTTTTAGTATAAGCCCCATAAAAAGATAGTCTTTCAGGTCGAACACTGCGGTTTCGCCTTTAGGTAAGAAACTGGCTGGATCGAGTGTGATCAATCCGCTTTCAGCTACTTTATTGATGATTGGCTGTTCCATAATAACCGTGATTTACTGCAAAGATAACACCTGGCCGGCGGCTTTGTTTAAAACAAAAGGGCCTCGTCTTTCGACAAGGCCCTTTCTTTATACATTACCGCTCTTTATCAGAAGAATTTAGCGCGGTTATCTTTGATATTAGCAGCTTGCATTAATGCTTGCTGGTAGTAACCCGCACCTCTCATTTTGGTCTGCTCATAACGCTGTTTGCGCTGTTCAGCAACATTTGCGTCAGCTACCGCGGTAGCAGATACATTATCGACACGAACAACATACACACCGTTATTTCCAGGAATGGCTTGTGTAATTACCTTTCCTTTATTTGCCGGATTGAACGCAGCACCCAGCACTCTTGGCTCAGAGCTTACGAGTGGTGAAGGCGGCATACCTGAAATCCGGATACTGTCTGCTGTTTCGATCGGTTGATTACCCATAGCAGCTGCAGCCGCTTCAAGTGTAGTGATATTGCCTATCTTCTTTGTGATCTCTTCTGCTTTCTTTTGATTACGGAGCAGCGGCTCTACCATCATACGTGCTTTCGCAACTGACTGTGTACCTTTTTCATTTACTTCTGTCACCAGTGCTACAACATAGCTATCACCAACTTTGATAGGGTCCAGCACATCGCCGAGATCTGCGTCATAAATAGCTTTCACGAATGTTCTGGAAGAACCAAGGCCCATTACCTGGGAAGCGGTTGGCGTAATATCCTGAGCAAATGCTTTATTAATGCCTTTTGCCTGTAGTTTTTCTGCATTTGCATCAAATGATTTTTTATCACGGCTTGCACTTGCAAATTGTGATGCAGCATTATTTGCGCTGCCGTCCGTTTCGTTGCTGGCTTCAATAGGAACACCGAGGTAAGCAATTTTATATGCAGTGGAAGCGCCTTTTGCAGACAGGATCTCTATGTAATGATATCCGAATACTGTTTTTACTATTCCTTTTGATCCAACAGGGTTACCGAAAATGAATTCATTGAAGGTAACATCCAATGGTGGGCCTGAAACCATGTTCTCATATTTACCACCAGTTTGCTTGCTGCCTGGATCTTCAGAAAGTTGCGCAACGAGTGTGTCAAAATTAGAACCTGTATTGATTGCAGTACGGATACTATCGATCAGTTTTTTTGCTGAAGCTGAATCTCTCACAGGTGTTAAAGCACCTGTTTGAGGATCCTGTTGCGCTGTAGCAATAAGGATATGTCTTACCGTTACTGAATCAGGCTGTGTTCTTACACCGAGAAGTTTTGCAATTGAATAGTTTGCACCATCAAGATAAGGCCCGTAAGTAGTACCAACCGGAACGCGGATGATAGAGTCTTTAGAAGGAACCTGGATCTTATCTCCTTTGATGTAACCGTTATAGAAAGATTCAACGCCCTGTGCTTCCAGGTAATCCTGCATATTGGAAGCACTATCAAAACCTGGTTTCAGCTGCATTAATCTTTCATGTGCAGAAGCGCTGTCAGATCCTGTTGGAAGTGCGCTGAATGACACATAAGAAATAGCACGGCTGTCGTC
>JBEVKW010000107.1:0-7202 GCA_040509495.1 Chitinophagaceae bacterium
TTCCTGTTTCAGGTTCCAGTCCTGGATCTTTGAAAGAATATCAAAATCATCACCACCGCTGCGGATAGAGATCTTATAGTTATAATTACTGAAGATCATGGAGGTGTTGCTGAACAGTTTACTGCTGTAAATATGATTCCAGCGAAGCGTTCCCGTAGCATTACCCCAGTCGATACCGAAGGTTTCTCCAACACCCAGTACATCCTTGCCGAAATAACCGGATAGATAAAGACGGTCTTTTTCCCCGAGTTGGTAATTCAGTTTGGCATTCAGATCATAGAAGTAAAGTGTGTTGCTGTTCACGGCTGAATCGCTGGAAAGTTTCAGGAAGGCGTCTACGTAAGTTCTCCTGCCTGTGACGAGAAAGGATGATTTGTCTTTCTGGATCGGTCCTTCCACATTCAGTTTAGCGGAGATCAGGCCGAGGCCGCCACTTACATTATAATCCTGGTTGTTACCGTCATTCATCTTTATATCCAGCACTGAAGAGAGTCTTCCGCCATATTGTGCAGGCATTCCTCCTTTATAAACGGTGATATCTTTGATCGCATCAGAGTTAAAAGTGGAAAAGAAGCCGAGCAGGTGAGATGCATTATATACCGGAGCTTCATCAAGCAGGATCAGGTTCTGATCTCCGGCGCCACCGCGAACAAAGAATCCGCTGTTCCCATCACCTGCAGATTTAATACCGGGTAATAGCTGGATGGTCTTCAATATGTCACGTTCGCCAAAAAGAACAGGAATATTCTTGATCTCTTTTGTGGATACTCTTTCTATACCCATTTGCGGACTGCTGATACTGCGTCCGCGCGATTGTGCCGTTACTACCACGCCTTCCAGGTTTTTTATTTCATCTTCCAGCTGGATATTCAGTGTAATGTCTTTGTCGAGCGTAACGTCTTTGAGCTGGTTTTGCAGCCCGACTGCGCTGAATTCAAAAGAGTAGGTGCCTTTTTCAAGGGTAATGGAATAGAATCCGTACTCATTACTGACAGTTCCATTAATGGTCTGTTCTCCGTTTACGGCGCGAACGCTCGCGCCGATCAGCGTTTCACCTTTTGCTTTTGATTTGATTGTGCCGCTGAGCGTGAATTTTTGCGCACGCAATACTGATGCACATAAAAAGAATAACAGGGCCAGTGAGAATTTCTGCATATAGGTTGTGGTTACATGATTCATAGCGCCGCAAAGATATCTGCGTGCATCGCGCTATTACTTGTTAAATATGTTAAAATGCATGATCGGCTGTATCACCGGTAAACAAGGATGATTGCCGTTGCACGCATTCTAGTTACAAGAATGGATACATCTACCCCTATGCAAAGAGCTATTAAATTTCGCTATTGCCTAACTAACAGCTTTCTCCGGCTTTGATCGACGCCGATGCCGGCAAATACGAAGAGCTGTCAGGCTATCAATAGCAATAGTCATTTGACGTGGCAGCAATGTTTACAATGGTGATCAGAAATCATAGACCCGTGGCTAGCCGGGAAATGATCTTAAGGCTGAAAATTATAAACGAACTCGATCTTGCCTGTCATTTCTTTCTGTTTGTTGAACAATGCCTCTTTTGTTTTCAAACCTTTTTCATTGAAAATATAACGCCATGTAAGATAGTCGGGGCGTAAAGTGGAGAGTGTGGTGATTTTTTGAATTACGCGGTTCTGCTCATCATATTCAAACATGAAATCTGGAAGGATCTTCCTGGCGCGTTTGCTGTAACGGGCGATATCAGTCAGCATATTCTCTTCATTGTAATAATAATATACCGGGTCGCCTACTTTAATACCGCGTTTAACAAGCTGTTCGTCTGCGATATTCCCCTTTTCATCTATCGTAAAACTATATTCTGTACTGTCTTTCCTGTTGACGATCTTCCACATCTTTTCCGGCTTGCCCGCAGCGTTGTATATCCAAACATGCTCTTCAACTGAAGTGAAATCATTCAAAGAATCTTTTGACTCTGTTTTGACGGAAGTGATATTGTTGCCGGTATACTGGTAACTCGTACGGCTTTTTATACCATTGGTAGAGTCGGAGATGGAAGCGAGTCGTCCCTGCGCATCAAAGCGGTAGTACATGCGTACAACTGACTGACCATTGCGCGTGCTCACCTTCAGCAGGCTTTTGCCCGGAAATACTTCCTGCAATTCGTAGTAGTCAGGCGATTTAGCGCCACGGGCGTCGAAACCTGTGCCGGTAACGGTAGATACTTTATTCGCCATGTACACTTTCATTTTCTCGGTATTCGCTGCGGCGTCTACAAGATCTTTATAGTAGAACTGGCCAAAGGATTGGAGGGAAAAGAAAAAGGAGAGGAGAATAAGGCATTTTTTCATGAAATGTTCGTGTTTTTCGGTTGTAAACAGGCTCCGTCCCTTGCGGCCGAAGCTTCAGCGAAGCCTGCTGACCGAGGCCTGGGCTTCGGAGCAGCACAAAATTAACTCAATTGCCTCTAACGGCAGACTCTCCAAAAAATTTCATTACCGTCGGAAAAACAGTCTTTTATTGGGCGCTTTGTACTTATTTTTAGCGAAAAATTTACATGTCGCACGGCCACGAACGGAAAGAAAAGAATTGCCTTAACTGTGGCACCACGGTGCTGGGCCGGTACTGCCAGATCTGTGGTCAGGAGAATATCGAACCGAAGGAGAACTTCTGGACGATGTTCACCCACTTTTTTAACGATATCACCCATTTTGACGGTAAATTTTTTATCACCCTGAAGGATCTTCTCTTCAAGCCCGGCTTTTTGTCGGCAGAATACATGAAGGGCAAGCGGATGAGCTACCTCAACCCGGTGAGAATGTACGTATTCACTTCAGCGCTTTTCTTCCTTGCGTTCTTTTCCACCAATGCTCCGGAAAAGATCTCCGGTTCATCAAGAGATCAGCCGCTTAACTGGAGCGAACGGAAAAAGAAAGTCACACGCCTGGATGAAAAACTCGCCACTGTTCCGAATGACTCACCGAGGATCAGACAGAAATTACTGTTGCTGGATTCATCACTCCCCGTAACGCAACGGATGCTGGACGATATCGAAAAGTCACGGCCCCGGAAAAAAACGAGCATGCCTACCTCCACGGATGCAACATCCGTGGCCGAATATGATGCCCGGCAGGCTGCTTTACCCTCCGATAAACAGGATGGCTGGATGCGGGCACTCTGGAACCGACAGGTGTTGAAGTTGTCCGGCGAACTCGGCAATGCAGAAGCCGGTCGTAAACTGATCGATATATTTCTGCATAGCATGCCCTACATGTTGTTCGCTTCCCTGCCTCTTTTCGCACTTATCTTAAAACTGCTTTATGTACGGCGGCGAAAAGAATACTATTATGCAGATCATGGGATCTTTTCTATCCACCATTATGTGTTCAGTTTTATTTTACTCCTGCTTTGTATCTTCCTTGGATGGCTTGACAATAAAACCGGTTGGCGTGTATGGGATATTCTGATCTTTATCACTGTTCTGCTGTGGCCCTTTCATACATACAAGGCAATGCGCAGGTTCTATAAACAGGGACGAGGTAAAACTTTCCTGAAATTCTGCCTGCTTAACCTGTTTGGATTTATCATGATCGCCTTGCTCATGGCAGTTTTCGGCCTCGTGTCTGTCTTTAAACTTTAACTCTTTTCAATATGGAAGCAAATAGTGCGGGACTGAGTGATTCGTTCCAGCGGTTGGTCAAGATCATGGATGAATTAAGGGAAAAATGCCCCTGGGATAAAAAGCAAACCATACATACTCTCCGGCAGATGACCATCGAAGAGACCTTCGAACTCGCTGACGCCATCACGGAAACCGATTGGAAAGGGATCAGGGAAGAGTTGGGCGATCTTCTGCTGCACATTGTCTTCTATTCAAAGATCGGGGCCGAACAGGCACAATTCTCTTTACAGGAAGTGATCGATGGCGTGAGCAAAAAACTGATTTCCCGCCATCCCCATATTTACGGGGATGTTAAGGTGAATGATGAAGAAGATGTCAAGAGAAACTGGGAGAAATTAAAATTGAAAGAGGGTAAGAAATCAGTACTGGGTGGAGTTCCCCGCTCACTGCCTGCCACTGTAAAAGCAATGCGCCTGCAGGAAAAAGCAAAGCAGGTAGGATTTGAATGGGATAATAAAGAACAGGTTTGGGATAAAGTGGAAGAGGAGGTCGGAGAGCTAAAGGAAGCGATCGGGCTGGGGGAGCAGGATAAAATAGAAGAGGAATTCGGTGACCTGGTTTTTTCGCTGGTCAATTACGCACGGTTTTTGCGGGTGGATGCCGAAAATGCCCTCGAGCGAACCAATAAAAAATTCATCCACCGCTTTACCCAGATGGAAGAACAAGCCCTGAATCAGGGTAAAGACCTGGCAGCCATGAGCCTCGAAGAAATGGATGCCATCTGGAACAGCATTAAACAGCAACGGCAGCAGTGAAGCCATTACTTTCAAATAACCGGGTAAAATACAGCCTGCTTGTACTTGCAGCTTTACTTTTTACCCTGTCATTTTTCTTCAATAAAATCTATACGAACAGATCGTCGGTCGCCGACGAAGTGAAGTCAGCAGAGAAATATATTCACGAGCTGCAAACAGATTTTAATTCTTTTCTTACAGATACAGCGCTTCTGCACCGGCTTTCGGAAAATACAGAACCTCTCACGGATCTTGACCCGATCACTTCAAAAAATTACGGCATCTTCCTGTATAAGTTGACGGATGCCAGTATGCTGGCCCTCAAGTTCTGGAATACCTCTTCTGTTCTGCCTCCTTCCAGTACCTTTTATCAGGGAGAAACAGTGGAGCCCGTTAAAACAGAGAATGGCTATTATGTACTGGTGAAGAAACTCGTGAGGCTGCAATCTGGTACGATCATCGCGTACGCAATGATCCCGTTCAAGCATTCCTACTGGCTGGAAACAGAAAAGCTCCCGGAAGATTTTGCTTATAGTAAAACGGCTGATCAACGGGTAACGCTGGCCGAAAACAAGATCACAGCCTTTCCGGTAAAGTCGCTTTCCGGAAGTCCCCTGTTCTATTTTGAACAGAAGAATATGGGTGTCATTCCCTATAACAATGCACTGACCATTTTGCTGCGGTTCACCGGGTTGTTATTGTTGCTGCTGTTTGTTCATTTGATCGCTGAAACGCTTACCCAGCAAAAACTTTGGAAAGGAGTGCTGTTTCTTGGTGCTTCGCTGCTGGTGATACGCGTGATCATTTTCCTGGTGCCATCTTTATTAAATCTACGCCAGTTTGAACTCTTTGACCCCGCTGTGTACGGGGCAACACTCGTCCAACGGTCGCTGGGAGATCTTCTGATGAACTCTGTATTCTTCTGTTGGTTTGTTCTTTTTATTTGGTATAAGGTACAGCGCCTTGAAAGCCTGGTTAGCCCGTGGCCGCAATGGATAAAAACGCTTACAGGATTTTTTTCCCTCATCATGCTGATCCTTTCCACATTCCTGATCTCCTCGGTGATCAGAAGTATTGTGGCTGATTCTAAGATCTCTTTTGACGTAACGAATTTCTGGAGCCTGAACAGGTATACCGTTGTAGGTTTTTTTGTACTGGCTACACTGACCCTTTCATATTATTATTTTACCCAGCTTTTATTCCGGATCATTTTCCCCTTCTTAAGAGGAGAGATCTGGCTGGTATATTTTGCGATCGCTTTCTCCGGGCTGGTTTATCTGACACTGAAAAGCGGTGATCCGGCTGTACTGTTTTATATCCCCGTTCTGGCCTGGCTGCTTTTGTATACGTGGCTGGTGAATAGGGAAGGGATCATCCTGAACAGGATCCGGATCAATATTGCAGGGATTATCTTCTGGATCTTTGTATTCTCTGTGTCCATTGCGGCCATCATGCTGGTGGAAAATAAAAAAGTGGAATGGGCGAAACGAAAATATTTTGCGGGAAGGCTGGCGCTCCTCACTAATGAGTCGATCGACCGGATGATCAATATCGGGTTGAATTATCTGGATGACGATTTCCTTTCTTCCAATTTTGACCGTGTCAAAGACAGCGCCAGTAACAGGATCCTGCGGGACAGCATCAACTCGTCCTTTTATAACCGGTATTCTTCCGAGTTCGAAACAATGCTGTATTTCTATGATTCTTCCGGCGCGCCTTTGTACAATCCCGATGCAACAAAGTATGAAGCCATCAGAACGATCGTCACACAGCAATCGCATCCAACCAGAAGTCCGGGTGTCTATTACTATGAAAGATCTTTTGACCAGTTCACCTATATCACACAAAAGACCATCCCTGATTCAAGCGGCAGGACGATCGGGTACCTGTACATCATTTCCAACCCGACCAGGTATTCTTCAGACGATGCCTTGCTGGCGGAACTTTTCAAACATAATAAGAAGGATGATCCGGAGAATTCTCCCATCTATTCGTATGCGGTATACAACCAGAAAAAACTGATCAGGCTCTCCAATAAGTATCCCTTTGTAACGCGGCTTTCTGATGAGCAGGTACTGAAGCTTACCGCTGAAACAACACGGTTTGTAAGGGATGACTATGACGAGCTTTGGTATAAGGCAGACAATCAGCGGATCGTTGTAATGGCCAGGAAGCAGGATACACTGATAGAAACGATCACGCTGTTCTCCTACATTTTTAGTTCATTCCTTTTCCTGATCCTTGTTGTACAGATCTTATCCCTGCTTGTGAAAGCTGTATATGATCCGGAAGGATTCCGCCGGTTCTTTCATTTCAATATCCGTAACCAGGTTCACAGTACGATCATCTTTGTCAGTATATTCTCGTTTATCATCATCGGCATTGCAACGATCAACTTCTTCAAAACAAGGTATAACCGGACCAATAGTGACAAGTTGAGTAAAACCATGAATATCATGGTGGCTGAAATGGAACGGCAAGTGCCGCCTGAAGATCTTGAAACAGGGATGGTAGTGATCAATGACTCTGCCACCGGCAGAACGATTGAAAGCCTGGTGGAAGAAGTATCGCAGATCCATGGTGTGGATGTGAATGTGTTTGACCTCAATGGAGATCTGCAGGTAACATCCGGAACGAACGTGTATGATAAAGGCGTGTTGAGTAAAAAGATGGACCCAACGGCATTTTACCGTCTTAACAGACTTAACCAGGTGCAGCATGTGCAGGAAGAACGGATAGCGAGCTATACATACCTGAGCAGCTACGCACCTGTACGCGATGAGGACGGAAAAGCCTAT
>JBEVKW010000108.1:0-6015 GCA_040509495.1 Chitinophagaceae bacterium
CCTCCCATTTTTAGCCATTTTTTCCTCAGCCTTGATCTTTTTTTGTTACTTTTTTTGCATCAAGGCAAAAAAAGTAAACGGAGTCTCCGAGGCAATCCCTCGAAAAAAAAGCGCCTTGCCCGCCCGGCAAAACTTCATCAATTTCAATAATTTCCCGCTAGCTTTGGCCGCAGCATGAAAACAATCACTGTTTCTGTTATTTCTGAACTCACTACCGACCAGCGCGTACTTCGCATTTGCACCACCCTGCATGAAATGGGATTTAAAACAAACCTGATCGGCAGAAAATTCAATAATAGTTTACCGCTGGGCAACTACCCTTTTCAGGCAAAAAGGCTGAAATGCTTTTTCAGCAAAGGGTTTCTTCAATTCGCTGAATTCAATACACGTCTTTTTTTCCATTTATTATATTGTAAAACGGATTATTTGCTGGCGAATGACCTCGATGCACTTCTACCAAACTATATCATCAGTAAATGGAGAAATAAAAAACTCTTTTATGATACGCATGAATATTATACCGGCGTATCCGCATTACGAGATGCACCATTCAAGCGTAAAGTGTGGAAGAAGCTGGAAGACTGGATCTTCCCTAAACTTCCCCTGGTATACACTGTAAATGAGTCGGTGAAAAATAAATACCAGGAGGAATATGGAAAGGAGATCTTCGTTGTAAGGAATGTGCCGGTTACCCGTCAAGTAGATCCGGTTCCCATGCCGGAAACCTGGCTGGGTAAAAAAATACTGTTGATGCAGGGAATGGGCATGCATCCTGGTCGCGGAGGATTGGAATTGCTGGAGATCATGCGATACCTGCCGGCAGACTACCACCTCGTTTATATTGGCGGAGGGAATGAATGGAACAAGATTGCGGAAAAGAGGAAAGAATGGAACCTGGAAAACCGGGTAGACATGATCGGCAAAATGCCTCCTGACGAACTCCGCCGGTATACTCCCCTGGCTACCCTTGGCATCTCACTGGATGGGTTCGAAGACCTCAATCACTGGTTTACATTGCCTAATAAGTTGTTTGACTATCTTCACGCCGGTCTTCCGGTGGCAGCAAGTGCTATTCCGGAAGTAAAAGCTATTATCGAACAATATCAATGTGGATTTTGTTTTATTACCCGGAACCCGCAAAATATGGCGGAAGAGATAACGGAATTAATAAACGACGGACAGCGATACTCAATACTTAAAAACAATTCGCTGGAAGCGGCCAAAGAACTGTGCTGGGAAAACGAGCGGCAAAAACTCGTCGCTTTGTATGAGCCATATTTGTAATGAATAAACATCTTCACATAGTATGCCTGGACACTCCATGGCCTGCCGATTATGGCGGCGCCATCGATATGATGAACAGGATCATGAAACTTCATGATCTGGGCATCCGTATCCATCTGCATTACTTTAATTATAACGAACGCGGCACACCCAATGAACTGAATCAGTTCTGTGAATCAATTCATGTGTATGCACGCGAAACTTTTAAGAACAGTTTTTCTCTTAAAACACCCTTCATTGTTGCATCGAGGATCAATGATGACCTGATAAAGAGGCTGTCTGACGACAATCATCCGATCCTGCTGGAAGGAATTCACTGCACCGGTATTCTGCGTGAGATGGATATTTCATCACGGAAAGTGATCATCCGGATGCACAATGAAGAAAGTACCTATTACAAAGAGCTTGCAAGAGTGGAGAAGTCATTTGCCAAAAAATTATACTTCTTTAATGAAAGCAGGTTGTTGAAAAAATATGCTACCGGGCTGCCGGATGAATGCACCTATGCATGCGTGTCAGCAAATGATGTTCGCGCATTAAAAAATGTTTATCACCTGGATAATGTACAATTCCTTCCAACGTTTCCAACCTGGCAAAAAGTGACCGGTGAGGAAGGACAGGGCAATTTCTGTTTATATCATGGGAACCTGTCAGTACCGGAAAATGAAAAAGCCGCCCTCTGGTTGCTCTGCAATGTTGTGACCAAAGCAAGGGCTCCGTTCATTATTGCCGGTAAAAAACCATCGAAGAGATTAATGAAGGTAGCGGAGCTTTGCCAGCATACCTGCCTGGTGGCAGATCCGTCGGAAACGGAAATGAACGACCTGGTAAGGAAAGCGCATATACACGTCCTCCCCTGCTTTAATAAGGAAGTAACCGGCATCCGGCTGAAGTTGCTCCACGCTTTATTTGAAGGGCGCCATTGCGTTGTAAATGAGCCAATGGTGGCCGGCACAGGTTTGGAAGACGCCTGCCATCTTGCAGGCAACGCGAATGCCTTTGCATCGATCATCATGCAATTGTATCATCAGCCCTATACAAGAGAAGAAAAGATCCTGCGCAGGCAATTACTCGGCAATACCTACGATAACGAAAAGAATACGCGCGAACTTATTCAATGGTTATGGTAGCATTATCTACCACCCTTCCGCGTTCTGTCCGGATCATCCGTGCAGGGAATTTTTGCACAACGATATAGTCGTGCGTAGCCATCAAAATCGTCGTATTGAAGTCCCGGGAAATATGGAACAGCAGGTTCATGATCTCATCAGAGGTCTCCGGGTCGAGGTTACCCGTCGGTTCGTCCGCCAGGATCAGCCTGGGTGAATTAAGCAGGGCACGCGCAATGTCTACACGCTGCTGCTCGCCACCACTCAACTCAAATGGCATCTTGAAGCCTTTCGCTTTCAGACCAACTTTCTCCAGCACATCCTGGATCTTTTCATCCATCAAACGCGCATCAGTCCAGCCCGTAGCCTTTAAAACAAATTTGAGATTCTCGTTCACGTTACGGTCAGTCAGCAATTGAAAATCCTGGAACACCACACCCAGATTCCTGCGGAGGAACGGCACTTTTCTCCAGTCCATCTTTTTTAACGTAAACCCGGCTACCGTTGCTTCACCTTCCGTCAGCGGAAGCTCGCCATAAAGGGTCTTCAGTAAACTCGATTTCCCTGTTCCTGTCTTTCCCACGAGATACACAAATTCTCCTTTATTAACGGTCAGGTTTACGTCCTGCAGGATGAGATTATTCCCCTGATAGATATTAGCGTGCTGTATTTCGATAATCGGCTCTGACATTAATCCGTTCGTTTTCTGCAAAATAAGGCAAACTACAGGTAAAAATCCCCTTTTTTTAATAAAACTAAAGAATTAGTTGTAAAACTAGTTTTTTAGTTATAGCTTCGGATTGTTTAAATTGCGTTGACGGTTTTAAACAGGCCGGAAAAAAACTCTCAAATATGAAAGCACTTACCAAAGCGGAGGAACAGGTGATGCAGGTGTTGTGGAAACTTGAAACAGCATTTCTGCGTGATGTGGTTGATGATATGCAGGATCCCAAGCCACATCAGAATACGGTAGCGACTTTGTTGAAAATTCTGATCGAGAAAGAATTTGTGGCGGTGAATGTCATGGGGCGTCAGCATCAGTATTATCCTCTTGTGAGCAAAGATGATTATTCTAAACGCAGCATGAAACAGTTGGTGAAAGGATACTTTGAAGGTTCATTCAGCAATGTTGTATCGTTCCTGGTGAAGGAAAATAACATTTCAGTGGAAGAACTGGAAAGCCTGCTTCAACAAATTAAAAAACAGCAAAACAACAAGAAATGAAAAGCTTGTTCTTTTACCTCGCCCAGGTAGTGGTTGTATCAGGCATCCTGTATGCTTATTATCATTTTGCGCTACGCAACAAGAAATTTCATCAGTATAACCGCTTTTATATACTTGGTGCAACGCTGGCAAGTGTGCTTATTCCGTTTCTCAATATTCCCGTGTATTTCACGGATGAAGATAAATGGATGTATGCCTTGCAAAACCTGTCGGGCCCTTCCGTAGTGATCACGGTTGATGCAACGGCAGAAGTGGAAAAGCCTTTCAACTGGCAGGCAGTATTATACGGCTTTTATGCAATTATTGCGATTGCCGGCGTTGCAAAGGTCCTTGTGTCTGTTTACCGCCTGAAGAAGATCATGCGGCAGCATCCGGCAGAACATCTGAACGGGATCCGGTTCATCAATACATCTGAACCCGGTACGCCCTTCTCGTTCTTTCGCTGGCTGTTCTGGAATGATCGCATTGAGCTGTCTTCTCAGAAAGGCGAACAGATCTTCCGTCATGAAGTATACCACATCGAACAAAAACACAGTATTGATTCGGTGTTTATGGAGATCATAACGATTGTTTTCTGGATCAACCCTTTCTTTCACCTGATGAAGAAAGAACTGAAGGCGATCCATGAGTTTCTTGCCGACCGGTTTGCGTCACACGACACAGAGAAATGGGAATATGCGGAGATGTTACTTATGCAGGCATTGAATACTCAGCATTCACTTGTGCAACCCTTTTTTCACAACCAGATAAAAAGACGTATAGCCATGATTACAAATCCACAAAAAACAAGTCACCAATACCTGCGCAAATTGCTGGTATTGCCGCTGGGTGCATTGCTCATTACATTGTTTGCATTCAGTTATCAGAAAAAATCTCCCGACCCGCTTGCCGAAGTGACCGTTCTCGACATTCAGCCTGCTGTTATCGATTCATTCCCGGATGGGAAAACAGATATACGGGCTGATGTATTCACCGTAAAAGGTGATGGTTTCAATGCCCAGAACCAAAAAGTAAAACCCCAATTGATCATCTTCAACGGGAAACGTTTCAACAGTGATGAGTTTGCGGCATTTACCGGTAAAAAAGGAAAAAATGTCGTTATTGAAGCCATGTACGTGGTTTCCACTCCGCCCAATGACAAGAACGCTATTTTACAGTATGGCGAGCAGGCAAGAGATGGTGTGCTGGAGTTCAAAGCAGCTACGCTCGACACTGTTCCTGCTGTTAAGGCCAATTCAGTTCGCATTAGCAGCTCACCTGTTCCTGGAAAAGAGCCATTGATCGTTCTGGATGGAGTGATCAAGGATAAGGAAGATTATAAACTGACATTACAGCATCTCGATCCGAATCAGATCCAGGCGATCACTGTATTGAAAGATGCATCCTCTACTGCTCTTTATGGAGAAAATGGGAAGAACGGAGTGTTGCTGATCACTACAAAAAAAGAAGCTGAAAAAAACATTCTTGCAGAGATCGTACTGGATACTGTTCCTGCACACGGAGCAGGTAACAGAAGAGTGACGAACCTGCAGATCAAGCCTACCGAAGAAGTTAAAGCAGGCGGCCAGGTCAGCAAACTTGAAGAGGTGACTGTAGTTGGTTATGGTACCAGGAAAGCAGACAGAGGCGTGCTGGAAGTTCGTTCAGTGCCATCCAACTCTATTAAAGGAGAGGTCCAGGAAGTACGCATTGAAGCAACACCGCTTTTACGCACACAAAATGTAAACGGGTCGTCAGGAAATGTAGAAGTTGATCCGGCTTTCCCGGGTGGCGCATCTGCGTGGTACGGTTTCCTTGCAAAAAATCTTGATGCAGCTTCTCCTGCCAGAAGCAATGCACCGGCTGGCGAGTATACCGTGTACGTTCGGATGAAAGTATCTGAAGAGGGTCGCCTGAGTGATTTTAAAGCCCTGACCAATCACGGTTTTGGAATGGAAGCTGCGGCAATACATGCCTTGGAAAACAGCCCTTACTGGAATCCCGGATACAGGAATGGTAAAGCCGTCAATTCTATTAAGACACAGGCTTTCACTTTTGTAGTAAAAGGCGAAACGCCTAAACTTCAGGAAGTAACTATCAGTGCCATTCCTTCGGCCTCCGTTTATCCTAACCCGGCTAATGATAGGATCTTTGTACGCCTGGAAGGTTCAGAAGAGCGTGAAGTAACCGTACGTATCGTTGATATGGGCGGGAAAGAGAAAATGCGTTCAACGATCAAAAAAGCAAAAGGCAGTGCAGTGAATGGTTTCAATATCGGATCACTTGCTCCGGGAACATATATCCTGAATCTCGAAGGAAAAGGAATGACTTCGTCTTCGCATAAGTTCGTGAAAGAATAACCGGCCACCTGGCGTAGTTCTCATCGCAGAGGACGCAAAGAACCGCAAAGAGCGCAACG
>JBEVKW010000109.1:0-3178 GCA_040509495.1 Chitinophagaceae bacterium
GAACTTCAGTTATGTCACGTCTACCTTTCTGGGGTCAGGCCACTAGCTTCTAACGGCGTCTTCAACCTTCGGAACTACAATGCGCAAAATTACTTCATGTCCGTTGTAGCTTTGGCGGTTGATTTCCGCTTACAAAAACAAGATGAGAGCGATCCGTCCTAAGGCCATCTATGAATCCTAGCCGTTTGAAGGAAGTTGAGGATTCACGAATAGTCAAAAAGCGCAGTAACGCGAATAATCTAACTCCAACGGATTCGAACTAATGCTCATTTCCAATGACATCTTCGCCGCCTTTCTCAAGTGCGAAACTAAGGCCCACCTGTACTCCAGCGGCCATATCGGTGCGCACTGCGAATTCACTGATTGGCGGGAGCATCTACAGAAGGAATTCAGCAAAAGGAGCCGAGAACGATTGAGTGTGAATCTTCCAGCTGAGAAATGGCTGGTAGGAACGCCTCCCTTGCTGTTGCTCAAAGAGCGACGCTATCGAGTAATCATGGACTACGAGGCAGCGGCGGGAAACATTCGCTCTCATATCCATGCACTTATTCAGATTGCCGGTCGTAGCAAGACTAATTATCCCTACAGTCCAATCCGCTTCGTTACACACGAAAAGGTCACAACCATCGACAAGCTGCTCTTGGCGTTCGATGCCCTTGCTCTCTCGGAAAGTTGGCACGAGACACCCAAAATCGGCAAAATCATGTATGGCCGACGACATGCGATGGCCACCCTCGCCTTGGCCGGATTACTTAAAGATGTCAAGCGTATACTCGGTTGCATTGCGACACAGCAGAAAAAAGCTACCTCACCGCCGCTGATCCTCAATAAGCATTGCTCGGAATGTGAATTCCAATCGCGATGCCGTCCGCTTGCCGTTGAGAAGGATGACCTCAGCTTGCTTTCACACTTTTCAGGCAAGGAGCGTAAGAGGCAGAATGACAATGGGATTTTCACGGTTACTCAACTGTCCTATACGTTTAGGCCACGAAGGCGTTCAGGCAGCACGGTGATAAAGTTTCAGCACGCCTTGAGGGCACTGGCCATCCGCAAGAAACAGATTCACGTCGTTGGCACACCGGCCCTGACGACATTTGGAACATCCGTATACCTCGATGTTGAAGGAGATTCCGACCGCGATTTCTACTACTTGATCGGACTGCGGATTTGCTCTAGCGGCTCATGCGTTCATCACTCCTTTTGGGCGAACGATGTTTCGGAGGAGAGCGATATGTGGGCGAGTTGCCTGAACACGCTCAGCAGCATCGATGCCCCACGGTTGATCCACTATGGAAGCTACGAAACTCGTTTTCTGACGCAGATGAAGGTCCGCTATCCCGACCACAATCCGGCGCTTTCTGAGCAACTGATCTCATCAGCCTTGAATTTGCTTTCAATCGTCTACGCACAAATCTATTTTCCAACCTATTCCAACAGCCTTAAAGAGGTAGCCCATTATTTGGGATTCCATTGGTCTGAAAACTGCGCTTCGGGATTGTCTGCACTCTTGTGGAGGTCGCAGTGGGAGACCTTTCATTCTCCCGATTTAAAGCAGAAGCTACTCACCTACAATGCAGAGGATTGCGAGGCTGCGGAGAAGGTTGCGGACGCGCTTTGCACAATCTGCCAGCCAAATTTAACACAGGAAACTCCACGGGCTGATGTTGTCCCCGTCGATTCGTTGGAACGGGAATATCCACAACACTTCGGACCAGTGGCATTTCGTCTACCCGAGTTTAAGCAGATCAACGAGGCGGCATATTGGAATTACCAAAGGGACAAAGTGTATGTGCGGTCAAATCCACATTTGAAACGGCTGAAGCGGAACAATCCTAAGGCTTGCTCCACTGTACCGATCAACAAGACCGTGACAGTTGATGAGGAAAGACCTTCCTCATGCCGAAGATGTAATGGCACACTGATTTACAAGACCGGCTGGTTCAAACAGATTGTCTATGACCTCAAATTCTCAACGGCTGGAGTAAAGCGATGGGTGGTGCGGGATTCCTTCCCGCGCTATATCTGTTGGCAATGTAAAGCGTCATTCTACAAGTATAGCCACAAATACAAATACGGCGCTGGTCTCTGTGCCTTTGTGCTCTATCACGTCGTCGAAATGTTGACCGCTCAGAACGCCTTAGTGGCGAGCCTACGACAACTGTTCGGCCTTCCTTTGTCGCGCGGAGCAATTCAGAACGTGAAAATCAACTTAGCGAAGCGATATCAGCCGAGCCATCAGGATATTCTTGATCGCATTGTCACCGGCAAGCTGGTGCATGCGGATGAAACTCAAGTTGAAATCGACGGGAGTGTTCGATACGTATGGGTATTTACAAATCTAGAGGATGTGGCATTCGTATATAGCGACACACGCGAAGCCAGCACGGTTCAAGAATTGTTAAAAAAGTTCAATGGTGTACTGATCTCTGACTTCTATGCTGGCTACGATTCGATTGATTGCGAACAGCAGAAATGTTTGATTCATCTCATCAGAGATATAAATGACGATCTTTCTAAAGAGCCGTTTAACGAAGAGATGAAAGAATTGGCTCAGGAGTTCGCTCGATTGGTAAGGCCCATGGTCGAGTCGGTGGATCGGTTCGGTTTGAAGGTCCGCCACTTGAGAAAGCACAAGAGTTCAGTGGACCGTTTTTACGGTAGGCTCACAAAGCGCCACTACCAATCAGAGATAGTAGCAGGTTACAGGAAGCGTTTCGAAAAGAACAAGGACAAGCTATTTACATTTCTCGATCACGACGGCGTCCCGTGGAACAACAATAATGCGGAGCATGCAATCAAGGCGTTCGCGCGACTTCGTAACAACATTGGTGGCAAGAGCACGGTTAAGGGCATTCGAGATTATCTCGTGCTGCTAAGCATTTCCGAGACGTGCAAGTACAGGGGAGTGAATTTTTTAACTTTCCTGCGATCAGGAGAAAAAGACGTCGCTGCTTTTGGCGCCACGCGAACCCGATCAATACAGCATTGAGCATTGTCGCACTTACTGCAACGCAGATCGAGATTATGTCGCGCTATTGTCGTCTTCAGACGAGTCTCCAATCCCTTGAAAACCGATTGGCAAAGGCATGTCCTTGCGTCGAGCGGCTACCTCGAGTTGGGAATGTTCGATGCTGTGATGCTGCGTCGCTGGTGCTCGAAGAAGCTAGGAGAAAAGCCA
>JBEVKW010000110.1:0-8268 GCA_040509495.1 Chitinophagaceae bacterium
GAGGTTATCGAATAGCTCGCGGCCAAGCCGTTCATTCTCCTTGTCCCGCAATGCCAGCATTTCCTGGTCTGTTTTCTGCTGATCCGCGATCAGGAAAGCCAACTGATGTTGATGTTTTACAATCCTGTTGGAGATGTCCTGGGTGATCCCGAGAAGTTTGATGGCTTTCTTTTCTTCATTTCGAACGATGCATACACGGTCGAATACAGGAATAAATACCCCAGCTGAATTCCTGAACCGGTATTCCTGTTCCCATATCCGGATATCAGGTTCGGATAGGGCAACAGACAGTCGCGCAAGAACCAGGCTTCTGTCTTCAGGATGTATCATCGCTTCCCACAGATCCTGGCAGATAAGTTCGTTCTCTATGTTATAGCCAAATACACGTTTGTGCCCCCGGTCTATCCAGCGGATCTTATTACCCGGCAGATCCTTCTCCCACAAGCAGTCATGACTGAAGTTGGCGAAAAGAATGTAATGTTCGAGGCTGTTTCTGAAGAACTGGTATTCGTCCGGGTTTTCGAAGAACATGATTGTGGTTTTTGCTTTTTCTATTCCCAGTGTCCGTTTTTCTTCGGAACGCGGGGTATGCTTATTCAGTTGTCCAGAAGGCATTGACCGTTTCTTCAACAATAAGCCCGGTTCTTGCTATGTATCTATGGATCCTGACCGAAGCGTTATGATTCACTTTGATACTCTCTGCAGCATATCACCATCTTACCTGATAACAGGCAGGATGGTAATATGGCAGATGGTTTCGATTCAGCAAAAAAGGGTAGGAAGAGTGATGGTCGCGGGCTTCTGTATTTAAAACTATGAAAAGGCCCCGCCACGCTGTTATATCGAAAGAGGAAAATGCGGTCAAATTCACAGGTTGAAGCCGAATTAAGGGTTTTTTCTTCTGCCTTACCGCAGGTAACGGAATATTCTCAAACGGTCTTATCAGGCTATACATATTATTTGACAACGGATCATTGAGAAGTATCTTATCTAATTGCCTTAAATTGGCACTGTGCACCATCCACATGTGGAAGAGTTGAGATTCTGACACATGATTGTATTAACCAACTGAACCATCCAATGTATTTATTCATTAAAAATATGGTATGCGTCCGGTGCAAGATCATTGTTGAAGAGATTTTGGACAGGCTATCGATCCCATTCGAAAAGGTAGAACTGGGAAAAGTGTGGCTCTTATCTGCGATCACTTTTGAGCAGCGACAGCAGTTGAATAGCTGGCTTGCACACTATGAACTGGAAGTGATGGATAATTCAAGGCAGATTCTTGTTGAACGTGTCAAAGTCTCCATCGTAGAGATCTTTCACTCCAATAATGATGACCTGCTGCTTAAATTTTCGGAACATCTCAGCAAGAAGCTTAATTATGATTATACCTACCTCGCCAATGTTTTCTCAGAGGTAGAAGGGAGTACAATAGAAAAATTTTACATTCAGCAAAAGATACAGCGGGTTAAGGAACTGATGATGTATGAACGGATGGAGTTGAAAGAGATAGCCTACTCGCTCAACTACAGCAGCGTCTCACACCTCTGCAAACAATTTAAGAAAGTTACCGGCGTTACACCTGCCGGTTTCAGAAGAAACTGGGGTGGGCCTGACGAAAAACAGGAGAATATACAGGGTTTAATTTCCACGACTATCATTCCTCAATAGCTTTCTATGATATCAGATAAACGGTATTTACTTATTATTGATGACGATCCTGATGACAGGGCTCTTTTTATTGAAGCAGTTAAAGAGATCGACCATACCATCAGGTGTGTATCTGCAGATAACGGGCAACAGGCGCTTGAACTACTGCAGAATTCAAATGCGCTGCTGCCTGATTTTATTATCCTTGATCTGCGTATGCCACGGTATGGTGGCAAACGTGTTTTATTTGAGATAAAAAATGACCACCGGCTAAGAAATATCCCTGTAATCATTTACACCACTTCAAAAAGCGTGGAAGAGTCAAACGAGTTAACGCGGTTGGGCGCCTGTCATTTCATGACCAAACCCAGAAATTCCGGGGAGATTTATTATCTTGCCTCCTTCATTCTGGGAGAAAAATGGATTTTACCGGAACGTCGCGCAGACGTTCCTGATAAGGATAATTAACTGTCTTCTCCCTGGTTTCCTCCTTTTATACACAGAATAGCCGCCAAACAATTAATGGATGAAGAAAACCCCGGGTGCAAAAAAAACAGTCAAAAGACCAACCGATGGAAGTCGGACCAGGAAGATCACCACTAAAATACCTGAGAATTTTTCTGAAGTACAGGCACAATTTCCGGTAGTTGGAATCGGCGCATCTGCCGGGGGACTGGAAGCTGTTTCTGAGCTTTTAAAAAACGTTCCTCTATCAACCGGGATGGCCTTTCTGTATGTGCAGCATCTCAGCCCTGAACACGAAAGCCTTCTTTCATCGATCTTACCTAAAGTCAGTAAAATTCCTGTACAGGAAGCAGTGAATGGAATGATTATCCGGCCTGACACGCTGATTGTGATCCCCGCAAAAAAAGAAATGACCATCAGGGATGGCAAGATCCTTTTATCTCCACGCCTGCAGAAAAACAAAGTGAATGTGCTGATAGATGTTTTTTTCACTTCGCTGGCAGAGGAATTCCAGGAAAAAGCATTCGGTGTTATCCTTTCAGGAAATGCGACAGATGGCACACATGGACTGGAAGTGATCAAAAGTTCCGGTGGGATCACCTTTGCACAGGACGATTCAGCGAAGTTTACCAGTATGCCGCACTCCGCCATTTCAGCAGGGGTGGTTGACTTTGTTCTTAGTCCTTCCGAGATCGCACATGAACTGATCCGGATGAGCCATCACCCTTTTGTAACGGGCGGGGCGGTGGCAAAAGATTTCGGGGCCGACGATATTGACAGTAACAGCCCGGAACTCAAATCGATCCTTCAGCTTTTACAACATACGTTCGGTGTTAATTTCAACCTGTATAAGCTTAGTACTATAAAAAGGCGCGTACTGAGGCGGATGCTTCTCTCCAGGATCAAATCGCTCAAAGCCTATCAATTGTGGTTGAAAGATAAATCGGCAGAACTTGATCTCCTCTTCAATGATCTCCTGATAAATGTCACTAACTTTTTCCGCGACGCCGATGCCTGCAAATATCTTAAAGCATCCCTGCTGCCTAAAATATTAAAGGGAAAGAAAGCAGGCGAGTCATTGCGGATTTGGGTAGCGGCATGCTCTTCGGGAGAAGAGGCCTATTCGATAGCGATGATATTACTGGAGATCAAAGCAAGCCTGCAGCTCAAAAACATAAACCTGCAGATCTTTGCTACCGATCTCAGCCAGCAGGCGATCAACAAAGCCCGCGTGGGCGTATATACAAAACAACAGGTAGAGCATGTTTCTGCTGCCCGCCTGCAACGTTTTTTTACGAAATATGACGGCGGATACCGAATCGCTCAGAACGTGCGCGATCTGTGCGTATTTGCTCCGCATAATATACTAAGCGACCCGCCATTCTCACGCATCGACTTTATCAGTTGCTGTAATCTGCTGATCTATTTCGACTCAGTGGCGCAAAAAAAGGTATTGGCCACATTCCATTATGCACTTAACCCGGAAGGATACCTGCTATTGGGCCAGTCTGAAACTACCGCGACCACTCCGCAATTGTTCACCGTCGTGGAGAAGAAAGTGAAAGTATATACGCGCAAGAAGAATTCAGGACCAGGATTACTCCCTCCACCAGACTACCGGTATCGTAATCCCCGAAACCTGACAGATGAAATCAGCGACAGCAAAAAGAAATTGTTCAAGAGCCCTGCAAGTACAACCTCACTTGATGCAGCGATCAATTCCTTACTGCTGACAAAATATGTTCCACCCGGTGTGGTGATCAATCAACAGATGGAGATCATGCAATTCAGGGGAAACACTACGCAATACCTCCATCACCAGGAAGGAAAAGCTACCTTGAACATTCTGAAGATGTCAAGGCCTGACATTGCTTTCGAACTGAGGAGTGTTATCGAGAAAGCGTTTAAATCAGGAAAGGCTGTATCGAAGAAAAATATAGTGTTGAATAACGGTACGATGTTATCGCTGGAAGCAGTGCCCGTTAATACCGCTAAGGAAGAGGCCGCCATTCTCGTGTTATTCACAAAGGTCGAAGCAGCCGAGATCCCTTCAGAAAAAGGAAAAAGCAAGAAGGTAATACCGGCCAGTGAAAGCCGGGTATTACGGCTTGAAGAAGAAGTGGCCCTCTACCGCGAAGATCTTCTGTCTATGGGGCATAACCATGAAGTAGCGATGGAGGAATTGCAGAGCGCCAATGAAGAAGTGCTGAGCAGCAATGAGGAACTGCGCAGCATCAATGAAGAACTGGAGACATCCAAGGAAGAGATCCAGTCAGCCAATGAAGAACTGGCCACTTTCAACCAGGAACTTCAAACACGGAATGAATTGCTGGACGAATCATACCGGTATTCAGAAGCCATTATCGCTACGATCCATGATCCTATGGTGGTACTCGATAATGAAATGCGTATCAAAACCGCTAACCGGTCTTTCTACCAACGGTTCTACATGACAGAGAAAGAAGCGGAAGGAATATCACTGTTTGACATCGCCGGAGGTAAATGGAATATTGCAAAGCTGAGAAAATTCCTGAAGGGAATAAGTCAGAAAAATCCAGGGTTCAAGGACCTGGAAATTGAACAGACCTTCCCCCGTATCGGGAAAGTGATCATGCGCGTGAATGCAAAACGGATCGTTCAGCCTGTTCACCGGGAACAATTGTTGTTACTCGCCATCGCAGATGTTACTGAATTGGTGGAGAAGCAACGCGCCGAGAAAAATGAACTGCAGCAAAAGATCACCATACAGGAAGAACTCGCTACCGCAAGTAAACTGGCAGATGAATACATCAGGAGTATATTTTTACAGGCCCCTGTTCCTGTAGTTGTGTTCAAAGGTGAATCCTTCGTGGTGGACCTGGTAAACGATAAAGCAGTCGAAACATTCCGTTTAAAGCAGGAAGACATATCAGGCAAACCATTGCTTGAAAAATTTCCCGAATTCCGGGAAGCCGGTGTTGAACTTGTTCTCCAGGAAGTTTACCGTACAGGACAATCTTATTCTGCTGAACAATTTCGTGTCGCCGATAAAAATCTGAATGGGGACGGTGACGTTTTTTTCAATTTCACCTTGAACGCCATCCGCGGTTTGCAGGGTGAAGTCAGTAGCGTCATTGCTGTCGGCATAGACGTAACACAGGAAGTGAATGCACGCCGGGCGATCGAAAAGCAATCTTCCGGTTTTGAAACCGCTGTTCGCCAGCGAACCAGGGAGTTGAATCTTGCCAATGAAGAACTGGCATCAACAAACAATATCTTAAAAAAGGTGAACAAGGAACTGGCATCATTTGCCTACGTTTCCAGTCATGACCTCCAGGAGCCACTGAGAAAGATCCAGCTTTTTGTGAGTAAGATACAGTCCAGTGAATCCAGGCACCTCACAGAAACCGGCAAGGAATACTTTGCCAAGGTGCACGACGCTTCAGTTCGTATGCAAAGACTGATCGAAGATCTGCTGGCGTTTGCCCAGATCAACACCAGTGAAATAAAACCTGAGATTGCAGATCTGGAAAAGATCACGTTACAGGTGGTGAACGAAATGTCTGAAGTGATAGCAGCAAAACATGCAACCATCAAAGTCAGCAAACTCTGTTTTGCAAGGATCATTCCCTTTCAATTTCAACAGCTGATGCAGAACCTGATCAGCAATGCATTGAAATTTGTAGCACCCGGCCGTGATCCGGTTATAACGGTCGAAGGAAAAATTGCAAAAGGAGAGGACCTGGGTTATACTGACCTGCTTGCCGACAAAAAGTATTGTCACATCCGCGTAACGGATAACGGAATAGGCTTTGAACCGGAGTTCAGCGAACAAATTTTTGAAGTTTTTCAACGTCTTCATGGGCAACAGGACTATCCCGGAACGGGTATTGGCCTGGCCATAGCCAAAAAGATCGTCGAGTTCCATAAGGGCATCATCACCGCCAGCAGTGAACTTGGAAAAGAAACAAGATTTGATATTTACCTGCCTGAAGAATGAATGTTCATGAAGTGTTATCTGTGAAGGCTTTAAATGCGATTGCAGGCTTGTAAATATCCGTTGAATGAGAATAAATCGAGTATTGCGGTTTTATATACCTAACTTCATCGGGTACAGATAAATATTTCATCTTACAGCAGGGATCAATACTGATTTTACGCTTCTTTGTGGTAATTATTTTTCCTCTCTTTTGCGCCTGCTGTTATTCTTCTGTTCTCTTACTTAACAATTAAAATGTTTATTATGAACATGCATGTATCTAACCTGGACTTTAAGGTGCAGGACGAAGAACTGAAACAACTTTTTGTTCCGTTCGGAGATGTTGCTTCGGCTAAAGTGATCCGCGACAAAGTAACTGGCCGCAGCCGCGGGTTTGGTTTTGTTGAGATGCAGTCGGAAGAAGCTGGCACCAAAGCAATGACAGAACTCAATAATACTGAGATGAATGGGCGTGTACTGTTAGTATCGCTTGCAAAACAAATTGCGCGGGTAGATGTGAAAAGCGTTTGGATGTAAGTTCAGGGCAAGTTGCCCAGGCGATGACATAACCCTTTCTGCCATCTTCGGAGACGTATAGCGTCCTGCCATGACGTTCACCATTGGGCATAAATACCTCACAGGTCATTGACGGTACATCTTCAGTGAAGTTGTTCATCAAAAGAACGACAACCAGTTCCATGGCGTAATTGGTGTGGCGTTCATTTATCACCTATTACGATTCCGGAAGCGTGATGTATTCACCCAGTTCGAGTTTGATCCGCTTGCCTGTTTTGGCGGATTCATAGATAGCCGTGATGATCTCCATGTCACGCAATCCCATTTCTGCCGGCACGCGAGTGGGAAGATCTTCTATTATACAACGGGCGAAATCGTCCATTTGCCGGGTTTGTTGGTTGGCCGGGCCAAAATGCATATCGCCTTTTGATGTACGCCCTTTCAGTTCCCTGTATTCATATGCCGGGCCAAGTTCAAACCAGCCCTCCTGCGCATCAACACGCATTACATTCTGCTCTTTTGAATAATTTGTTTCACATTCAGCTATGATGCCGTCTCTGAAATACATTGTCCAGTTGATACCTTCTTCCACTTCGCTGAATTTTTCCGCGTCAGTGACCGGAGCAAACTTCGCCTCTACGGCGACAGGAAGTTTGCCGGTGATGTACATGGCTGCCTGTATGCAATAGATACCGTTATTCACTAGCGGACCACCGCCGGCAAGGTCGCGGTTCAGGCGCCAGACGCCGGGTTCTATTACATGACTATCCTGCAACAGCATCTTTTCAATAGCACCAAACTGCTCGTGTTGCCCAAGGCGCATCATTTCCTGATTGAAAGGGTCGAAATGCAGACGGTATCCCATCGAGAAACGTACACCAGCCTTCTCAACGGCTGCGATCATTTCATGGCATTCTTCCACGGAACACGCCATCGGCTTCTCACAAATGATATGTTTTCCGGCCTTTGCCGCGCGAAGTGTAAATTCAAGGTGCATGGAGTTTGGCAAGGCGATATAGACGATATCGATATTCTTGTTCTCAGCGATCCTGCCAAATGTTTCATAGCTGTAACAATTGCTACTATCGATCTTGTATTGCTTCGCATATTTATCCAGCTTCGCGGGATCTCCGGAAACAAGCCCGGCCAGCCTGCAATAGGACGTATGTTCCAATGCCGGAAGCAATTCTCCTGCACCATATTCTCCCAGGCCAATGATGGCCATGCCCAGCGGTTGATTGATTGTTTGCATAAACTTGATTCGTTTAGTATACTTTACCAAATAACATACCATGCATAATGATAAGGAAATGTAAGGGGCAGCGTTACACTTTGCAAGATGCCGGCACACTGAATTCAATCTATCTCCGTATTGAACTTGTGCTTACATGTTACACATGTGAAGACTTACTTTATTAATGCAAGTGATAAAAAAGTATATTTTTTCTTTGTTAAGAACATTATTCTGGCAACATTTTGGTTTAGATGAGAAAGCAATCGATTTATTCATCAAAAACGTATTACCATGAAAATTTTATTGGGAACTGCGGCACTGGGCATTGCATTGATCTCATTTGCCGGATCAAATGACAGCAAGACGATCTCTAATGAATTAACCCCTACAACTATTTATCAGGACACGATCCCTAAAAAGGATACATCGTCCAAAAAAGATA
>JBEVKW010000111.1:0-4746 GCA_040509495.1 Chitinophagaceae bacterium
CTTTCATCACTTACCCTGAAAGGGAAAGCGTTCCTGAGAACATTAAGGAGCAACTGATTGTTGAATTGTACTCCAAGTAATAAGTAAAAATTCAAAAGTAAAAATGAAAAATATCAGGCACCAGGCCAGTAATCATCTTCCTGTCTTGAAGCCTCTATTTTTTACTTTTTACTTTTGACTTTTGAATTTGTTACGATTACCATTTTAAAACTTTAAACAAAATATGGCCATTTTAAATTTCCAAAAACCGGATAAGATCATTCTGCAAAAGGCGACTGATTTCGAAGCTCAGTTTGAGTTTCGTCCATTGGAGCCTGGCTATGGTGTTACGATTGGTAATGCTCTCCGTCGCGTGCTGCTTAGCTCACTCGAAGGTTATGCAATTGTTGGTGTTAAGATCGAAGGTGTAGAGCACGAATTCGCTACAATGAAAGGTGTTAGTGAAGACGTGGTGGAAATTTTCCTGAACCTTAAACAGGTTCGCTTCAAAAAGATCGTTGATCATGAAGTGGCAAACGAGAAAATTCTCCTGTCACTGAAAAATAAAACAGAATTCACAGCTGGAATGATCGGTGAAGGAACACATTCTTTCCAGATCATGAATCCGGATCTGTTGATCTGTACGCTTGATTCTTCTGCGAAAATGGATATCGAACTGACGATCGGTAAAGGCCGGGGTTATGTTCCAGCAGAAGAAAACAAACCCAAAGATGCTCCAATCGGCTACATTCCGATCGATGCGATCTACACTCCGATCAAGAACGTGAAATACACGATCGAGAATACGCGTGTGGAACAACGCACCGACTTCGAAAAACTGATCATGGAAGTGTCTACAGATGGTACGATCCATCCTGAAGAAGCCGTTAAACAAGCTTCAAGGATCCTGATCCAGCATCTGATGATCATCACTGACGAAAACATCACTTTCGATAACAAGGAAGAGAAGAAAGAAGACCTGGTGGATGAGCAAACACTGCAACTGCGCAAAGTGCTCAAAACTCCACTGGAAGATCTGGACCTCTCTGTTCGCGCCTTCAACTGTCTGAAAGCTGCTAAGATCAACTCCCTCAGTGAGTTGGTTCAATACGAGCAAGAAGATCTCATGAAGTTCCGCAACTTTGGTCAGAAATCCCTGGCTGAGATCGAGCAAGTGCTCACTGAGCGCGGCCTTGGTTTCGGTATGGATCTGCTCAAGCTGGGAGTAGATAAAGATGAACTGTAGAAAGTTTAAGAGTTTAAAAGTTTAAAAGTTTGATAGTTCAATCCGAACAGAAAACTTTTAAACTTTTAAACCCTGAAGCTTTTAAACTCTTTTTATAACGTAGGCTGTAATTCCTGACACGGTACAGCCGGTAAAACTCAAATGTCATGCGTCACGGAGACAAAGTAAAAAATCTAAGCCGTACAAAGGCACACAGGGAAGCCCTGCTGGCGAACCTTACCTGCCAACTGATCCAGTACAAACGTATTGTAACTACCCTCGCAAAAGCGAAAGCGCTGCGTGTGTATGCTGAACCTCTGATCACAAAAGCAAAAGACAACACTACACACCAACGTCGTGTTGTATTCAGCTATTTGCAGGATAAAGAGGCTATCAAAGAACTGTTCGGTGCTGTTGCTGAAAAAGTAGCTGGCCGCCCAGGTGGTTATACACGTATTATCAAATTAGGCGCTCGTCCTGGTGATAATGCTGAGAAGGCTTTGATCGAACTCGTTGACTTCAACGAAATTTATGGTAAGGGTAAAGGTGAAGCGAAGGAAGGTGCTAAGAAAACACGCCGTAGCCGCAGTACTTCTGCCAAGAAGACTACCGAAGCTAAAGCGGAGGAAACCACTACCACAGAAGAAAAGACAGCAGAATAAGTTTTTCTTCCCAACGTATAAAAAGGCCCCGCGCTCGCATGAGTTCGGGGCATTTTTTTTTAACTTGAGGCATCACTATTGCAGTATCGATGGCCGATGGCTGATGGCTGATGGCCGAAGGTGCGTTGGGATGTCGATCTGCATTCATAGCATTGAAAATCGGCCAACGGCCATCTGCCATCGGCCATCGATCAAAATTGAGATACTTTCAACTATAGACAACCGGCCATGAATCAAAACAACAAAAACCTTACTCAGTTCCGCAATGAAGTAGGCATACGGTTCCAACTGTATAATAGCCTGTTCACTTCTCTGCCCTTTCATCGGATCGAAAAAACGGGTATTCTTTTGTCCCTGCTTTCGAATAACTGCGAAGAGGGATATAAGAAAAATCAAAGTCCGATCACGATCATTGAAGATTTTTTCGGAAAGCATACCTCATACAGCCACGAGAAGGAAAAGACGGATCTGCTTTTTCGCTTTGTGCAATATGTAGAGCGCCAGGTTGTGTTATTCGATGCGCTGGAAGATGCGGCCTTCCCTTATGTGCACGACCTTAATGGCATGGGAACGCTGAAGCATCTTGAATCAGAGGTTCTGCAGGACAATAAACAGGCGGAACTGGCCAGAAAGCTCGAGGATTTTTCTGTACGTCTAGTACTTACAGCGCATCCCACACAGTTCTACCCCGGCCCGGTCCTCGGTATTATCAATGATCTGTCACGCGCACTCGCTGATAATAACTCTATCCTGATCAATACATACCTCCAGCAACTTGGACGTACGCCCTTCTTTAAAAAGCAAAAGCCTACACCATTTGATGAAGCAGTAAGCCTGATCTGGTACCTGGAAAATGTATTTTACTCAGCAGCGGGTAAGATCGTTTCGGCATTGAGAAATCAATTCCAGGATGTAGTCAGCAGCAGTAATCCTATCTTCCGCATGGGCTTCTGGCCGGGTGGCGACAGAGATGGCAACCCTTTTGTGACCAGCGAAACCACACTGCAGGTAGCCGATGCGTTACGCGGCAGTATTCTCAAATGCTACTATCTCGATGTAAGAAGACTGAAACGCCGACTGACATTTGCCGGTATAGATACTATACTGAGCGAATTGGAGAACCGCCTTTACACAAATCTTTTTATTCCCGGCGTAAAAACCGAGCTGACCAGCGAAGACGTGATCAAGACGCTGGAGGAAATACGCGAGATCATCATCTATCAGCATAATGGATTATTCCTGTATAAAGTTGATAACCTCATCAATAAAGTGAGAACATTTGGTTTCCATTTTGCATCGCTGGATGTGCGGCAGGAAAGCAGTGTTCATGGAAAAGTACTGGATGCGATCGCCGCAAAAGGTGTAATCGACGCCGGATACAGCAAGCTCAGTGATGAAGAAAAGATCAAATTCCTTTCTTCCATTGATGCAGTGGCAGACGCCGGACAATTGCAGGAACCACTGCACCAGGATACGATCAGGTCCATAGAAGCGATCAAAACGATACAACAGTTCAATGGTGAAGAAGGATGCAACCGCTATATCATCAGCCAGTGTAACAGTGCATTGAATGCAATGGAAGTGTATGGTCTTTTTCTGTTATCTGGCTGGACCAAAGAAGAAATGAATATTGATATCGTCCCGCTATTTGAGACCATCGGTGATCTGAAAGAAGCCGCGGATATCATGCGTACGTTATATACCGATCCAGCTTATCGCGCACACCTGCAGAAAAGGAACAATCGTCAAACGATCATGCTTGGTTTTTCTGACGGAACAAAGGATGGCGGTTATCTTATGGCGAACTGGAGCATTTATAAGGCAAAAGAACAACTGACGGCGATCTCCCGCGAGTATAAAATAGACGTTGTGTTCTTCGATGGCCGCGGTGGCCCTCCATCAAGAGGTGGTGGAAAAACGCATAAGTTCTATGCTTCGATGGGGCAGAATATTTCCAATAAAGAAATACAACTGACCATACAGGGCCAAACAGTGAGCTCCAATTTCGGGATCATTGATGCGGCGCAATACAACATCGAACAATTATTAAATGCCGGTATATCGAATGATCTTTTCCCCACAAAATACTTTACGCTGAATGAAAAGGAAGAGAGCCTGTTGCAGGAGCTTTCCGAGTCCGGATATGAAGCCTATAAGGAGTTGAGGGATCACCCATATCTCGCAGATTACCTGTTACATGCTAGTCCATTGAAGTATTATAGCGAAACAAATATCGGAAGCCGTCCTGCCAAACGTGGTAAAGGTGCAGGCATTTCGCTTAAAGATCTTCGGGCAATCCCTTTTGCAGGTTCGTGGAGCCAGTTGAAACAAAATGTGACGGGTTTTTATGGAGTAGGCTCCGCTTTGAAAAAACTGGACGAATCCGGAAGATTTCAATCAGCACAACAGTTATACAAAGACTCATTGTTCTTCAAAACACTGATCGATAATTGTGAAATGGCGATGATGAAATCATTCTTTCCGCTGACAGCTTATCTGAGTGGACATAAACAATACGGGGAGATCTGGAAGAAGATCTATGATGAATTTGAACTGACGCGCCAGTATCTTACAAAACTTTCGGGACATTCAGAGCTGATGGCTGACTACCCGATCGATCAGTTATCAATACAAATGCGTGAGCGCATTGTATTGCCTTTACTGACGATACAGCAATATGCATTGACCAAAGTGCGCGAGTTTGAAGAGCAATTGATACAGGCACCCATGAAAGAAGTGTATGAGAAACTGGTGATGCGGTGTTCATTTGGAATCATTAATGCCGGAAGGAACTCAGCATAAGGTATCGCAGAGTACGCAACGAAAACGCAAAGGGCGCTAAGAAGAATTGAAAATTTCTCTGCGCCCTTTGCGTTTTCG
>JBEVKW010000112.1:0-9334 GCA_040509495.1 Chitinophagaceae bacterium
GGGGATTTCCATCATTACAGTTACTACGGTGGTCGAAGGCCATTGCAATTCTCGTACATACTCAGGCTCGATGACGCGTTTGCAGAAGCGCCTCTAAATCTTCTCGTCTCACCAGCTTCACGCGATGATCGAGCGGGTCCTCCTCATAGTTAATCATTCCTTTGTGGATTAGGTAGCTCATCTTAGAGTGGCTAATCCCCAAAAATTTCCGCGCCAGTGACAATTTCATTTTCTCCGGCCAAACTTCAGTTTGAGCGTCGCCTTGAAGTTCTGGGTCCTGTCCCTGACTGTTCTTCATTTGAGTTTGGGCTGGGCGTAGGAGCCGTGTTGTTTCGAGAGTTAGTGTTTGTATATTGACGAACCTTGGGCAGAGTAGGCGGGGGCGGCGCAGGCTTAATTAAGGTTCTGGTATCGTCGTATGACGGTGCCCGCGGCGTGATCGAAATATTCACGTTATCTATATCTGAAGAGGAATTTCCGATTATGAAGAGTGAGAAGATTGCTATGATTGGAATAATTGTCAGGAGAACGACAACTATAACCCCCAATAGTGTAAACCGAAGGTAAAAGCGTAAGCCCTCTTGCTGGAGATACCATAACGCGTAACGCCTGCTCCTAGCACTAGGCTCAGTATTGACAGGAAGTCTTGGTTCTTGTAATCCCATACTCTTAACCTTGGAGTTTTGCTCAGAAGTACTATGGAGAAAGATGGTGACGTTCGGCACCTCTCTTTGCTAATCTTCATGGGCGCAGAACTTCTTTGAAAACTAGTAAATAACCCATGTCTAGAGCGGCCTTACATCCCGGATAATGCGCGCCGCTGCGGAGGCAGTTGCACACTGGTTCCCGGCGAAAAAAACATCTAAGACTATATTAGGGGCAAGTTGCCCCTATGACAAGGAGAATTTAAACGGAAACGTCCTGTCAGGAGGAATATCCTGATGGGACGTACTGCACGCGAAAAGC
The DNA here is from genome assembly GCA_040509495.1 of Chitinophagaceae bacterium. Lineage (GTDB taxonomy): Bacteria > Bacteroidota > Bacteroidia > Chitinophagales > Chitinophagaceae > Terrimonas_A. The sequence continues at coordinate 967 of JBEVKW010000112.1, forward strand.
CAGCGCGGCTTGCAGAAAAGCTAACTTATATTCGCGAGGCTCTTAGCCTTTCTCAGGATGAGTTGATATGGCAGTTAGGATTAAACAATCGCCTTACACGTGAAGAGGTATCGAAATATGAACGTGGCTTACGAGTGCCATCGCTACTAACTCTGCTTAAATATGCTAGAGCCGCTGGGGTAACTGTTGATATTCTGATAGATGATGAGCTTGATTTACCTGATAACTTATGACTTGGAGATAGTAATAAACATAAAACATCCACTAAGCCGAGGGCTTGATTGTCTGAATAAAATCTTCAAATTAGCTCCTAATCACGCCCTATTGCTAAAATGGGAGTTTGGTGCTAGATATTGCGGTCTTCATTTTTGTTTCCGCAACACTTTGTATGCGGGAATTTATCGGACGCGCTCATAAATGACACCTAGAAGCTTCAAATTCTCCGGACACGAAACCTTCCCTTGCCGTTACGCTTGGCTGCCAAAAGCCTATCTTGCTCTTCAAGAGGCAAGAGATGCCTTCGCCAATGAAGAAGCCGCAATGGTTACTTTAGGCTTGGGCAAGAATATGGTGAGGGCATGCCGATTTTGGATGCAGGCAACCGGAATCGCCGAATCCGTCGAAGGTGGCTACGAATTGACCGATTTCGGCATCGCCCTGCTTGATCCCAATCAAGGATTCGACCCCTACCTCGAGGATGTGCGGACCTTATGGCTACTCCACTGGCGGCTGTCGAGCGGGGCGGACGAGCCTCTGTTTGCTTGGGATTATATGCTGAATCGGTGGCAGCACCCGGACATGACGCGCACCGCCGTTATTGAAGAGTTCGTCCGTGAAACCCAGCGCATGGACCGTAAGCTTTCGGTCGTCACTTTAGAGCAGCACTTCGACACGTTTCTGCACACCTACGTTCCGACGCGCAGTCGGAAGGGCGAGGTGCAGGAAGATAACCTAGACTGTCCACTGGTAGAACTAGAGCTTATCCAGAAGTGTGGTGAACGGCCTGTAGATGCGTCCGGGAAGCGCGAGGTGATTTACGCATTTAGGCGGGAGGCTAAGCTGGAGATAACAGCTGAGGTATTCGTCTACTGTCTAAACGACTTCTGGGATAAGCGGTCGCCGAACGAGAGGACAATGAACTTCCGAGACGTCGCAGTCGCCCATGGCAGCCCGGGACAGTTATTTAAGCTCTCGGAGTGGGACGTACGCGAACGAATGGACACCGTTGCCGAAGATTCTGGCGGGGTGTTCCGGTACCAAGATTCCGCCTCACAACCTCAGGTAAGCCGCAGCCCAGAGCGGCCAACCCCAATGGAATTACTGGCGTCCATATACGCTCACCAGGAGGCCCATGCCTGAACAGACGATCTCCGACATCTTCCAGATCCAACAGCGGTTTCTCCGCTCCACTCATTTGGAGAGGGATTTCAAAGATCCGCAGGCGCTCTCAGGTTACGTGGTCACTCCGCAGCTGCAGGAAAACTTCCGGCGAATCGCCGACGGCCTTCGGCCGGGTTCCGCCCAAAGGGCGTGGAGGATTACTGGTGACTACGGGACGGGCAAGTCGTCGTTCGCCCTAGCCCTATCCCACCTTTTCTCCTCACAGGGTGTTAACCTGCCTCCACAACTGCGGCGAATGCTCGCCCGTGATAACTCCCATAGTACACAGATGCGCCTGCTCCCAGTTCTGGTGACAGGTGCACGAGAGCCGTTAGCCCCGTCGCTGCTGCGTGCTCTATACAAAGCGATCCTCGGCACCTGTTCACGCGGTCGAACGCCTGGCGTAGTAGAGACCATGCGGAGGGTCATTACCGAGATGGGTAGCACGTCCGGGCCCGTTCTCGTGGCGGATGCGCTCGTTATTGAAGCGGTAGTCGAGTCCGCTAAATACTTAAGGAGTGCTGAAAAGGCCTCTGGCTTGCTCATCATCCTTGATGAACTCGGGAAGTTTCTAGAATACTCCGCGCTGAATCCTGACGAACAGGATGTCTACCTTCTGCAACGCCTCGCCGAAGCTGCGTCGCGTAGTAGTGAAACTCCTATTTTTCTCATCGGCCTGCTGCATCAGGGATTCAACGCTTACGCCGATCAACTATCTCAGTCGGCACAAAAAGAATGGGAGAAAGTAGCTGGCCGGTTTGAAGAGATGATCTTCGAGCAGCCACTGGATCAGACTACGCTTCTTGTAGCAGACGCGCTTAACCTCAAACTGCGGAAACTCCCAGATGAGATCATAACCTCAGCCAGGAGTGACATGCGCGCCGCCATCGAGTTGAAGTGGTATGGTGCTGATTCGTCCGAAGCTAATCTACTCAAAGTCGCCGAACGTCTCTACCCACTGCATCCTACTGTCATACCAGCCTTAGTGCGACTGTTTAGCCGATTTGGGCAGAACGAACGTTCCCTCTTCAGCTTTTTGCTTTCCAGTGAGCCTTACGGGCTGCAATCTTTCGCCACACGCCAAGTAGATTCGGCAAACTTCTACCGCCTGCATGACCTTTACGACTATACACGTGCTGCTTTCGGCCACCGGCTGAGCGTGCAGACCTATCGTAGCCACTGGAATCATATTGACTCTGTAATCAGCAGCTTCCCGCTTGATCGTGAACTCGAGTTGAAGTTGCTCAAGACGATAGGCATTCTCAACCTACTAGACTCCAACAACATGCTCGCAACTGACCCGCTTGTCAGGCTCGCAGTTGTGGGTAGCAAATCGCGGGCGGGCGCGCGGCGGATAGATGAGGCGCTTCGGGAGTTGAGCAAGGGTATAAAGGTGCTCTACAGGCGAGGCGATTCTGGCGGGTATTGCCTTTGGTCACATACCAGTGTTGACTTAGACAAGCGCTATGAAGAAGCAAGGCGCGCAGTTGGGACAGCGACCCGCGTCTCGAACCTCATCGGTGCTCATCTCGAGACGCGCCCGTTGGTAGCTCGCCGGCACTACATACAAACAGGAAACTTGCGTCACTTTAACGTGCATTATCTGCCTGTGTCGCAACTGCCTGCCGCTGTCAATGAGTTAGCTCAGGGGAAGTCAGCACCACAGGCAGGCTCACCCGCCATACTCGCTCCACCGGACGCCGACGGACATATCCTGATCCCGCTGTGCGAGACGGAGGAGGAGCGGCAGGAGGCGTTACAGTTCGCACAAGGGCAGGAGGCTCGCCAACATTCCTCACTGCTTATTGCCGTAACGCGCCCGCTCAGTAACCTCGCAGGATTGGTGCAGGAGTCCAAACGCTGGGAGTGGATCGCTGCGAACACCCCGGAACTCAATGCAGACCGCTTAGCGGCGGAAGAAGTGTCCCGTATGGTGACCGCCTCACAACTGGCGCTGCAAAAGAGAATTCAATCGTTCATCGGGTTACAGCGTTACGGGGGCCGCACAGAACTGCAGTGGTTCCGATTAGGTGTAAAGGCATCTCTTCACGACAGCCGCGATCTGATGTCCTTGCTGTCTGATGTGTGTGACGAAGTTTACCCTGAGGCACCTCACATACTTAACGAGTTGGTCAACCGTCACCACCTCAGTTCGGCGGCCGCAGGGGCACGTATACGGCTTGTCGAGCGCATCCTCAAGCACTCGGCTGAGCCCCTGCTCGGGATGGACCCGAAGAAGAAACCGCCTGAGATGTCAATCTATCTCTCTGTGCTCCGCAACGCCGGGTTGCATCGACAGGAGGGCGGTGAGTATATGATCGTCGAGCCAGAGCATGGGCAAGATGTTTGCCATTTACTCCCAGCGCTCCGTCGCATCAGCGAACTCTTACAATCCACGCCTGACGCCCGCGTCAAAGTCTCGACTGTCTTCGAGGAGCTAAGGAAAGCCCCATTCGGCGTACGTGACGGGGTCAGTCCGATCCTCTTAGCTGTTTTCTCATCTATCCACGAGCAGCACGTGGCCTTTTATGACAACGGCGTGTTCATGCGACAGATGACTGGACTTGACTACTTACGCCTAACGAAATTGCCCGGCAATTTTGAGATACAATACTGTCGCTTTGCTGGCGTACGAACCACCTTGTACGAAAAGTTACTCAGGATCCTAGAACTTCGTTCTGAAACCGGAGGAAAGGCAGATCTACTGGATGTCGTCCGTCCTTTGTGCGTCTTCGCCGCCCAGTTGCCGCAGTACACCCATAGGACGAAGAATTTGACGGCACAGGCACAGGCCGTACGCACAGCATTGATGTCCGCGCGCGAGCCAGCACCTCTCCTGTTCCGAGAACTGCCGATGGCATGTGGCTTCTCCCCATTCGGTCCTGGCACCCCCGAATATGCCGGCGGAGAATTTGACGTCCAGAATTTTGTCGAAGCGCTCAAGCGAGCCCTCGATGAGTTAAAGGCGGCATACCCAGATCTGCAAGAACGTATCAAGTTAAAGGTCAGCCAGGTATTTCGACTAGACGTTCCGATAGAAGAGGGCCGCGTCTTGTTGTCAGAGCGTGCTGAGAGGATATTGGCTCACGTGAGCGAAAAGCGGCTCAAGGCGTTTTGCCTGCGGTTGCTTGACAGTAACCTACCACTATCGGAGTGGGTGGGGTCGCTGGGAAGTTTAGTCTGCGAGATGCCTCCATTGAAGTGGACTGACGCCGACGAGGAGCGTTTTGGCCAAGAAATTGAACAACTAGCCGCCCGTTTCCGTCGGGTAGAGAGTCTGACCTTTGAAGCGCATGGCCAAGCGCCTGGCACTTCAGCGGTGCGAATCGCTGTCACAAACTTGAACGGTGCGGAGCGGGACGGTGTAGTCTTCCTTAATGCTGGCGAACAGGACAAAGTCAAGCGTCTCGAGGGGCGGATCAGTGCGCTACTGAAGAGTAATGACCGCGTTGGGTTGGCGGCCTTAGCCGGCGTGTTCTGGAACGCTTTGGCGGAAAGTGACTAACCAGCAGCGGAGCTCTATAAACACTGATTTGATATCTCAAAGGTGATCTCCGCTCATGTCGTTTAGGGTTACAGCCAGAACTATCTTGCAGCTCGGAGCGGAACTAATCAGCTCCGATGCTGTCGCATTTTATGAACTGATCAAGAACGCTTTCGACGCGGGCTCGCCACGGGCAGAAATCAGTGTTGTGTGCCGCATCTCACACGATTCAATAGTGGTATTGCGTGAGATGATCGCAGACGCCGAGGAAGAGGCGGAGGGAGGTAACGCCACACCGTCAAACGTGATCGATGATATCCGGGATCTGCTAAAGACGGAGGTCGATCCGGGATCGCCAGGCGCAGCGGATTTCGCGAGGTCGGTCGAGAAGGCACGCGCACTTGATGAACTCAAGCTTCTGCTAGACGAAGCCAACTATATTGATATCCAAGACACCGGCGAAGGGATGTCGCTTGATGACCTGTCCGAAGTCTATCTCACTATAGGCACACGGTCCCGACTAGAGCAGCGCGAACAGCAAAAGAGTTCTGCGAAGTCCCGCCCCATTCTAGGGGAGAAAGGACTTGGCCGCCTGTCAACCATGCGATTGGGCAGCCGACTGAGGGTCATAACCAGCAGAACCGGCGAGGCGAGGTGGAACGTGCTCGAAGTCGACTGGGGCATGTTCTCGCATGAATCAGACAAGTTGATAGAAGAAATCCCTGTTACACCTCACCGCGGTGACAAAAAGACGGATCCGGCTTTATCCGGGACCACTATTCATATATCTGGCTTGGAATCAGGGTGGTCACGTGGCAAGTTAGAGCAGGTGGCGCGCGACGAGTTCAGTAGACTAACGGACCCGTTCGTGCCTCGCTCGCGCTATCCGATCACCGTCAGGTTCAACGGCAACGTCATACCCATCCCATCATTCGATAAGCTGCTCTTCCAGTATGCCCATGCGATTGTTAATGCAAGGCTCAGGTTCGATGTTGCTCGGAAGCCACACTTGGTTGGCTCAATAGACTATACAAACCGGAAACGTGAAAAGACTTTCGAACTTGACGAAGTGGCTCTAGTCAGTATCACCAAGTCGCCTTCGATAGTCATTGAACATCTTGGCCCCTTTGCCCTACAGTTCTACTGGTTCAACCGACGCCTCCTCACTAAAGCAGAGGGCGTCCTCGATCACGAGCGTGTTAAAAACCTCGTCAACCAATGGGCCGGGGGCCTTATGGTCTACCGCGATGGTTTTCGGGTTCACCCTTACGGGAGCCCGGAGGACGACTGGCTATCCCTCGACCGCAAAGCACTGGCGGCCCCAGGATATAAAGTAAATCGTCGGCAGGTAATGGGTAAGGTTGACATCTCTGCTAGCGGCAACCCGCGCCTAGTTGATCAAACTAACCGTGAAGGCCTGCGTGACAACGAAGAAAAGGCTGCGCTCGTAGCCATACTCCAACACATTCTTACCGGCGAATTCAGGACATTCCTCGATGCCGTGGACGCGGATGTTAATGCCCGCGAGGTTTTATCCTTTGATGAAGTAGAGGAGCGAGTCGTAATACAGGAAAAAAGGATCGATGACAGCCTGCTGACGTTGGTTAAAAGGCATCCTGAAGTAACTCAGGACAAGGAAGTTGTGAATGCCATCCAGAACGCCGCTGATAATATTCGCGGGCTAATGAAAGAGGCGTCACAGATGGCTGAAGAGTATGAAAAGGGACGCACCCAACTTGTCCACCTTGCCGGACTAGGTCTCATGGTGGAAATCATCGGTCACGAACTGAACCGCGCAACTGCGCATGCCATCCGGACGCTCGACACTTCAGACAAGGAAGGGCTCCCGCCGAACGTAATTAGCCTGTTTAGCACACTTAAAGAACAACTAAGGACTATTGAAAAGCGACTGCGCGTACTTGATCCTTTGAGCACGTCAGGCCGCCAAGTAAAAGAGCCGTTCGACCTGATCTCTTGGGTCAGCGAGATCCTGACATCCCACCGAGCGCAGTTCGAACGTCACCGCATCAAGTATGATCTGCGCGTCGAGCCTGAAACAGCTAGGCCCTCGTTGATGGTGAAGGCTGTGAAAGGGATGTTCGTACAGATCTTAGAAAATCTAATCAGCAATTCTGTCTACTGGCTAAAACAACAACAACGCCTAGACCGCGCGTTCCGCCCGCAGATCACTGTAGTCGTGGATGTATCTGCGAGGGAGGTTCGCTTCACGGACAACGGACCCGGAATCAGCCCAGCACGAAGGGACGAAGTGTTCCAACCCTTTGTTACGACCAAGCCCCCAGGTGAAGGGAAGGGGCTTGGACTTTATATTTCACGGGAAATCGCAGAGTACAATGGCGCCTCACTCTACCTTTCTGATGACAGGCCCGTGCGCCGCGATTCTCTACACACCTTCGTTCTAGCTTTGGAGTCGAAGAACAATGACGGGAACGCCAACGGGACAACCAAATCCTTACCAACGGGTCGCGGAACGTCTAGGCAGTTACGGAATTAGCCGGATCGCCATCATTGACGACGCCTTTGACAAGCCTATAAGGGCGGACTTCGAGGACGGCGACGACCTCGAAATGTTTTTCGCCGAGGTAGATGCTGATCCCGCGGCGAGGGCCGAGCTGGCGGAACTCGGCTATGAGCTCGCCGACGCCGGCGATATCTCCGATGAGATGTTGGACCGGCTGTTTTCTGAGCGGCAGAATCTTGCGGCCCTGAAAAGTCACTGCAACAGACTCTTCCACCTGATAGACGAAAAGCAGTCCCAGCTGAAGCCACTATATGACAGCCTGAAGCACGACCTTGGGCTGGAAGTTGATCGTTACGGTGCAAGCGATGAGCTCATCGATCTGACCACGAAAGTCATCTTCATTGACTACTTCCTCGGACCAGGCGCGGACTCATACGAGGTCGCTAAAAGAATCGCTCGGGAGACGTATGGGAAGTACGAGAACGAGCCGTCGAAGCCCCTCATCATCTTAATGTCTTCTAAGGAAATATCGGAAGATACAATAGCTGCATTCCGCGACGAATCAGGTTTACTAGGGGGAACATTTTACTTCGTCGATAAACGTGACTTCTCGAACAAGGACAAATTGCACCTGAAGATTGGTGCCTGGGCAATGGCCCTGCCATACAGTGAGAAGATCCAAAGTTTCGTTAATGGATTGCAGGCGGCGATGGATGAGGTTTCTGAACAGTTCTTTAATGACATAAGGAAGTTGAGTGTCGATGACTACGCTTACATCCAGAAGTTAAGCCTGCAAGAAGACGGCCACCCGCTCGGCGACTATATGGTATGGCTCTACAGCTCTTACTTAGGCAGGCTCCTTTTTGAGGCACCGACTGTGCGCCAGCAGCAGGAAATCATTGACCAAATGACTTTCGAGGATCTGCCGCCGAGCCAGATGAAACCGACGCTTCAACTCGCGGAGATATATAAGAGCGCACTCTTCGCCAGTGTCGATGATGCACAAGCCCATCCTCGGGACG
>JBEVKW010000113.1:0-3542 GCA_040509495.1 Chitinophagaceae bacterium
AGAATATATATGTGTCCTGCGTCACACATGACAAGGGGACTTCCAAAAAGCGTAAGTGGATACGCAATGTCAGTGAAGGCCTCTCATACATTGAGCAACGAGATAGGTGTCTCAAAGATGGTCACCCTTGTGGCAAGCCACAAGGAAACTACATGGTCACACGTCATTCGGGGTACTTCGTACCCACTCATTACGTCAGCAACCATGTAGTTTTGGGGGTGACAAGGTTTTAAATGCATGGGTAGGTAAAAGGGTTGTCTTATCAATAAAAGTCAGCCCCACCCCAAATATATAAGCAGGAAAGGGGTATCAAATGATCGAACATACAACATGGAACAGACTAGCCAAAAAGCTAGGTGCAAAAACCCGGCGACAAACAATCAAGGCCATTCGTGCCAAAGCAATAATCAAATACAGTCAAGACGGTTTTATAGCAATTGAATGGAGACAATGAGATGCATAACGCAGCAGCAGACAAAATAGTACTAGAGATAGAATCTCTCTTTGAACGATTATGTGAAGTAGTAACCTTTGAAAGAGCCAATATGTTTCTACATCACTTGGAGACTAAGAATACTGCTCTAAGAGTCTTAGATCAGGATGGTAAGAAGAATCCCTATCTAAATGTAACGACTAAGTAACGATCAGAAAAGGCCGTGCACATTTATGGCTAAAAAGGCCTATGTGCAAGTCAATATAGGTAGAGGGTAAAAATACCTAGTATTGACCGTTAATCGGTTCCTATGTTGGTTATGGCCTGCAAGTAATAGAGATCAGGTCATACCTCAATAATCTAAGGGTTTGCCCGGGTGCCCAAATACCCGGGTTTTATCATAAAGAAAGGGGGCATGTATGTCAGTTATTAAGAAAGTCGCAGCGATGGTCAAGTATCCAAGTGAGACTACGGAAGTAATTCTAGCCATAGTTTTACTGGCGTTCGGGTTGTATACCATGATTCCATCTGAATGGTTGGGAACCACTTCCGTATATGGAAATACCATCGGTAAGATAATCTTCGGTAGCCTGATACTAGCCCCTGCGATACCGATACTTACATTGGCAATAAAACACAATGCCCTAAACTATCAACTAAGCGTCACAACACGATACCGATCTCTGTTCTTCATTTCAGTAACATATTTATACCTAGCTGCTATCAGAGTTGCATTCATCGGAGCTATCCCTATCATATGGTTTTCTCTGATCGGATTGTGCATGATTAGCGTGGTAGCATTCTTGAGGCTATTTAATGAATTGGCCTGACATCCTAACAGCATTGGGAGCCGCCGGTGGCGGTGGTATTTTGTTGAAGACAATGGAGCATTGGTTAAATCGGGGTAAGACAAAGTTTGATGAAAAGCAACAATTCATTAACGACTTAAAAGAAGAATTGGTATCACAAAAATCAGAGACAAGGTCTCTCAAAGAGCTTAACGACAAGCTCGAACAAACAGCGGATGAACTAAGAATGAAGAGTCAAAATCTTCACTATAAGACAGAAATGTGGAAATTGAATATAGCTAACGAACTAGCAAAGAAGAGCATTAGATGGGAAGATATTCCGGGGTTAAACAATGAATGAATGTAAGAAACATAGATTCCACTACCAAGGTAAGAAGTGCCCATACTGCCTCAAGGAAAAGCGAGAAAAGCTAGAAGAACGAGCACGCAAAAAAGCAGCTAAGCGAAAGAAGAACTAGAAAGAAGGCTTATGATTAATGGCGTTAATGTGCAATCGACACAGAACACCAAGGCCGTCAGGAACTAAGTGTGACTTATGTGAGCGTGAGAGAAACCAAAGACGTGGCAGCTCAACACAACGAGGTCTAGGCTATGTCCATCAGAAAATGCGCCGGAAGTTCATCAAAGATCATCCCTATTGCAGCCGGTGTGGAATTGAAGAAGGTCCCTTTGAATTAGATCATATTATTGAGAGACAATTCGGAGGATCGAACGATGAAGATAATTACCAATTGCTATGCAAACCATGTCATAGAGACAAAGGTCAAGAAAGCATGGCAAGAGTTGGATAGATGAACAAAGCAAAAGCTAAAGCAAAACTTATGGTCAATCCGCACTGTCATAAATGTCTAACCAATGATGGGCCTTTTGAGGCTTATCACAGATCAGGTGGACAGTATGAGATACGTGACTATGAGTTACTTTGTAAAAAGTGTTATAAGAGACAACCGGCAAAGAGATAGCTTTGATAAGTACAGCAAAGAACAAAGATGAACTATTAAACCTAGCAAGATAGTGAAGCTCTCAGATCAACGCTCACGGCCTATCAGACCTTGAACCACACTCAGGTATCAGAACGAGGTGAAGGCTCTCTATGAGCCATCTAGCAGGGTGTACGAAGAGCCGGCCTTTAGAGAACATACGACAAGAGCCCCGGTCGTGTGACCGGGGCTCTGTGCGTGAACGAGCTGGTGTCAGTCTTCGGTGTCATCGCCCTTGGGCAGTTGGTCCTTCTTGCCGACCAGGCCATCAGCCATGGCCTTCTCAATGGCGGCCCAGTAGGAGTCATTGGGGATACGGGACGTACCAGCATCCTGCCCCATGGCTTCAACGAACGGCTTCATGCCCTTGCTGGTCTCTGCCACAGGGTCACCGATACGAGTGCCGAACTTGTTGGACTTGATCCAGAACAGGCCGTCAACCTTGGCAGCCAACTCGGGGCCAGACATACCCGGCTTGGCAGCTAGAGCAGAAGCACCAGGCCGTACCGATCCACCAAAGCCCTTGCGATACCCGACCTTGGTGTCATAGGCGCCACCCCAATGCTTGGGGTCTTCGTGCTCATCGTGGTTGCTCTCAGCAGCAGCAATGTACTTGGCAAGAGACTTCTTGAACGTCTGTGCCTGACCTTCGGTGAGATCCACCTGAAAGACATCGCCACCGACGCCAATGAAGACCTTCTGCAACTCGTCCGGGTCTGCTACCTCAACAAGCTTTCCGCCAGTCTCAGGAAGGTCAGAGGACCAGATAACACGGCGACCCATGATCTATCTCCTTGTTGTCAGTGAAGCTTGGGCAAAGCCTAGCACATGCATTGTCTTTTAAAGCCGGGGGTACATCCGTTGGCGTGTCTGCGCCGGTACTTCAAAGGATCTTCCTGATCTCTTCTATGCCTATCTATCGATACACTAGCACATAGTATTACATACTTACCTATTACAGTATGATAAAGCAGCAATGTATCAATCTATGTAATAGGCACAGAATATCCGGGGGTATAGAGGATATACTCCCATAGTAGTAGCTATTCATAACACAAGAATAATAAAGCAATACAACATACCTAAGACGTAGATGCATAGCACACGCATAGTAGGTAGGTCAGGGTGCACAGGGTAGTAGTACCTATCGCATACATATACAAGCACTATGCATAGTATGTAGGCATATATACGGCCCATGTGCGCATGCTTTGACTTTGTTTCACGTGAAACATCATAAATATTACATCTTTGCAGGTCAAAGCCTTGACAGGCATGGGGTATAGGGGTGAAAAAGTTTGATCATGCATGTATAGGGAC
>JBEVKW010000114.1:0-11044 GCA_040509495.1 Chitinophagaceae bacterium
GTTATGGAAGCCGGCAGTGAAATGATCTTTCTGTGAACGGAAACTGAGAAACTGTCGACAGACCGTACAGCGGGATCTGGTTTAAGCTGCATGAAGCATAAAACGATAGCCTTAATTTTTTAAACGGTATCGATCACCTCTGTTGTCGGATGAAGATCATCTGCAGTGATCATGGTGCGGAATAATAGGTGCTACAGATCCAACAGGCGGCGGTGATAGTTGACCTGCCCAAGATGATAGCTGAGGTGAGTGGCGAGGTGGACAAGCAAGAACTCTGTGCTTGTTTTATGTTCAAATACAGCGAATGGATGTTGGGCTGCTAATGCTGAGGCAGGTAACCGTTCTAAGGATGACTGTATGGTAACGATGGTTTCTTCAATCATTTTAACGAGTTGTTGTACCGGGATATCTTTTAAAGAAAATTCCGATTCGCGATCCCGCTGGTAACCCGAGTTGCCCATTTGAGCGCCGATATATGTGTTAAGATTGCCTATCAGGTGCAGACAAAGATTGCCTGCGGAGTTTTTTATTTCTTTGTCGATGATCCAGATCTTATTTTCATTCCTGTATGCCAGGATCTCTGCTTTCAATTTATTCAGATCACGGGTAAAAAGCTGTGATAATATTTCTGTGAGCATGAGTTGATTTTAGGTGCCGGTGATAGGAGTAGAGGTGATAAGTAAATCGGCACTTCCCTGATGCATCCGGTGCTACAATTTAATACTTTCGTGTAGCGAAAAGAAATTTATGGACGGACAATACAGGAAGGATATTTACCCGGGGCAACAGGTTGCCATCATTTTGAAAAAAGATCAGCGTTCTGGTAAGCTGACCTATGGAGTGGTGAAAGACCTCCTTACATCTGCGGCGTTTCATTCACGGGGAATAAAAGTAAGATTGGATGATGGGCAGGTTGGACGGGTCGCAGAAATCGATGTTGAAGATCCCGATGAAAATGATTAACCTTTTCCAAGCAGTACCTGGTACCAGGTTCTCTTCTTCAATCTCAGGTTTTCAGTAGATAAAGCCATCAATGCTTCACGCAGATCACGTATTTCTTCCAGCAATTTTTGCTGATAAGCCAATTGTTCGGCTATGTCGTGCTCTTTTGAAATAAGTTTCAACCGGAATTCATCAATCTTTCCCGCTTCAGTTTGTAATAACTGGCATTGCTGCTCCTGTACATGCAATTGTTTTTTTAATCCAAGAAGATCCTGTTGCAAGCGGCTTTTGCTTTTCAACAATGTTTCATTGGCTTCAGTCAACGCCTGGATTGTGGATGAACCTTGCAAGGGAAGATTGCTCATGCGTTAAAGATATCGTAATTTTTCAGACAACGATTGTCGTTTTATCAACATGCCCCGCTGTCATATCGCTTATGTTCTTCTTAATCCCTGCAAATTCAAAAGCTTGTTTTCGACAATAAAAGCAATGAGATGACCATTGCATAGAGCATAGTCTTTCTTCAATTTTGTTATGCCGCTCTGCATGCGTTACCAGTTTTCAACCAAAAAATAATCATATGCCAGACTACAAGACTTTTCTTTCAGCGATCAGGGAATTACACGCGCGCGGCTTTACGCAGGACTTTGTATTGTTTGAACAGTATCTGTACTGGACGCAGGAGAAACTGTTTATATCACCGCTGGATTTTACGATAGACGAGTGTCATCGTTTTGCATTTCCCGCGCCCACTGACAAACGCGATGACCTGGTTGTATTCGGTGTTACCGCTGTATCCGGTCATGTTAAAGGTATCTTGCTGAATCATTATACGTATACGACTGCGATACCTGACATCATCCGAACGAAGCTGGGAGAAATGGGATATTACCGGAATGGCGCTAGCTGGGTGGGATAGGAGTGAAGATCAACAGACTTACTACCCGCAAATTTGAATTATGGCGTTGATACACCCGTTGTTCTTATCGTTTTCTTATGCTGGCCGGCCGGCCCCCGGAACTGTATGGCATACGGCAAACAAATTGCCGTCACTTGTACTGGAAGATGGACGCAATGTATCCTTCGTATCCGAATGGCCAACCTTCCTGGCTTATCTTGTTTACATTCTGTTAAAGCTCTCCAACTTAATCTGAAGTTTAGCTGAAGTGGACAGATCGCGGGAATGTCCTGAAGCTATATTAACTTTCAACAGAATGTGTTGCGCAGTTTTACCTGCGCACGCACATTAATTACTTTGCAGGTGTTGATTGAATGATTGCTCGATCATTGGTCGGTTATTCGCGATCCAGGTGGGCAAGGTAGGGCTGAGGCTGATAATATCCCAGTTCTCGCCTTCTTTCTTCCACTTGAACTGCCAACGGTTTCCCCTGTCGTCTGATGTATCCGCATCATAGCTGTCTTCCGTACGCTTTCGGAAGTTGAACTCTCTTAAACGACCTTCAATTTTGACCAGAAGGGAAAAATGTATATTAGGAATAAATGCCATGAATCTCTGTTTTTCGGGTTGCAAAGGTAAGGTTGTTATTGCTTACAGAGAGATTCGTGCCAAACTAAGTTGATCTTTATTTGAATAATAGATAGTTGCCCACAGGATTATGACCGTTTTCTGTTGCAAACTTGATCCCGGTTAAGTTCCTGGATAGTATGCCGGTTACTTGTTCGCTACCGATCTATTTTAAGTATCTTTTTATCGGGTCTTCCGTTGAACGGACGGTTAATACTGCTGGCTGGAGACCCCCTGAACTGGCTTTAAGTTCAATTGTTCCTGTTGACTTTTCAGCACGGATAATGATCTGGGCCAGTCCGTTGAATAATTTTCTTTTCCATGGTGCCGATGGGGTAAACAAACGGATCAGGCCTGCATCCATATTCACTTCATCCCATGGATTTTTCTTCGGAATAGGCGTTGCAACAATATCGATCCTGTTATTACCCGGGTGTATCACCGCTGCAGCTAGATCGAAAATATAGCCGGTTGGTGTATAAGGCAGATCCGCCGCGATCAACTTTCCGTTTATATAGACCGACTGATCTTGCCCGATGCATTTGTAATATAAAGATCGCTGAACATCCGCTTCGTCCTGCGGTATGGTAAAACTCCCACGGTGGATGTAGAGGCGCGCAAGATTGTTGTAATCCCGTTGTTTGAATGCAGGGATCCAGTTTTCAGTTGTTGAAGAGGATAACAGCGATGCTATGATATTGGTATCCGTCAACGGTTTTTCGAACGTAAGATCAATTCCTGCCGTTTCTATTTTGTCGATGAATTGTTCTTTTTCAAGCGAGGTAGGATCCCCGTTTCCTACACCAATGATTTTTGCAGGCCCTGTTAATTCAAATTGGAGTTCGTTGTTTGCAATCGGAACCGGTTGCCCTTTTTCGTCTGTGGCGGAAGCTGTAACGATCAAGAGGTCTTCGCCATCGGCGGTGATCGTATTTTTATGTGGAGCAAGATGTATCCTGTGTGGTTTGGCGGTAGTGTTCACTTTCGCTGTTTGCAATTTTTTACCGTTGCGATAGGCAATTGCTTCCAGTGCGCCAGGTGTGTATTTGACCATCCATTTAAGATGTCCGTTCAATGGCATTTTTTTCCGGCCAAGACTTTTCCTGTTTAATGATAGTTCAACTTCTTCTGCGTTGCTGTATACAACAACTTCGATCTCTTCCCCTTCTCTTCCTGTCCAGTTCCAGTGCGGAAGGATATGCAGTACCGGTTGCTGCGTCCACCAGGAACGCAGGTAGTATACATTGTCTTTGGGAAAGCCGCATAGATCCATCATTCCGAAGTAAGAGGTCACTGACGGAAATCCATATGGGGTTGGTTCACCACGATAGTCGAACCCCGTCCAGATGAATATTCCCGCAAGATTGGGGCGGTTTGCATAAAATTGCCAGCCTTCTTCGATGCTGTAAAAGCTGGGTCTTGGTTTACGATCATATGCCGGTTGATAATGCCTGACCTTATCTTCCACGTATACGCCGCGTGTGGCAAAGGTAGAACCTTCTTCAGTGCCCATACCGGGTTGGAGCGGAAAAGCTTTTGCGTGTGCGTCAATATCTCCGTTGCCCATGTAGTTGTATCCCATTACCTGCAGCACCGACGAAATGCCACTTCTGAATCCGCCACTGATGCCAGCAGTAACCTGCCGGGTAGAATCGATAGTTTGCACAAACGCCTGCAGATTACGTGCGATGCGTTCTCCTGTCGTATTGTTCTCGATCGCCCACTCTTCATTGCCGATTGACCAGCTGATCACGGAAGGATGATTCCGGTCACGCATTATCATTTTCCGGATCATTTCCTTTCCCTGCGCCGTTGTTTGCATAAGCCTGTTCTCATCGATCACCAGCATGCCGAGTTCGTCGCAGGCATTCAATAACTCCGGCGTTGGCGGATGATGCGCGCAGCGATAAGCATTCGATCCCATTTCTTTTAGCTGACGTATACGCCAGTATTGCAATTCATCGGGAATAGCAGTACCCACACCTGCATGGTCCTGGTGATTGTTGGTTCCTTTTAACTTCACTTGTTTTCCGTTAAGGAAGAATCCTTGTTTTGCATCAAACCGGATCTGGCGGATACCAAATCGTGTTTCCTGCTGATCCAATAGCTTTCCATCCTGTGTGATCACTGTGATAAGCTTATAGAGATGCGGAGAGTCAACACTCCAGAGCTTCGGCTGGCTGACCGTAAACTTATGATAGATCTTTTTTTCCTGGAACGGCCTGAGGAGCACTTGCTGAACTGGCGACCGCGCAATCGTATCACCATTTTTGTTTTGAATGAACTGGTATGCTTCCGCGGATTGCATCACCAGCGATTCGTTCGTAATGGCACTTTCACTGAATACCTCTGCGGTACTGGTGTAAATAGTTGAATGAACAAAAGTTCCATTTTCAGGAACATGGACCGGGGCTGTTTTAGTCAGCCATACATGACGATAGATCCCCGCGCCTTCATAATACCATCCTTCTTCGATCCCGGCATCAACGCGTACAGCGACGATATTGCTATCGCCATAGTTCAGGACTTCGCTTACGTCATAGGTAAAGCCTGTATAGCCGCTTTCGGCTGTGCCAAGATAATGCCCGTTCACCCAAACGGCAGAGTGCCTGAACACCCCATCAAATATCAGCTTGATCCGTTTGGAAGTGTCTTCTTTTGGAATAAAAAATGACTTGCGGTACCAGCCGATCGTGCGTTCAGGAAAAGGGCGGCCGATGGCCTTGAAGCCGTGACTGAAGCTCGCTTTCTCATCGAAATTCTGCTCAACGGCCCAGTCATGAGGCAGGTTGATCTTTCTCCATGCGCGATCATCAAAGTTTGCCTTCGCCGCGCCATCACCGTAGCCGGCTTTTGCGAGATAGGAAAAGTAGCTCGTATTGGTGCTGAAATCCTTTATATAATCGTAAGGATGCCCAAAGGAAAACTTCCAGTCGGGATCCATCAACCATTTTTGTCTCGAAGAAGATTGCGCGGAGCTTAAGAAGCTGCAGAATAAACAGACAAGAAGGATGAGGTTTGAGCGATACATCATAATTGGGAATTGAGCATTTTGTGGAATGCCATACAGCTAAAGTAAGCCAGATGGTAAACCAGTCCTAACAGTTTGTTTGCCAATGGCAATACTTTTTTGACTGCTAAGGGTCGGGATATTATGTGCCCGGAATCTTCCCTGAAATAAGATGTGCAGTAACTGATGCACCGGGCTTCGGCATAACCGTTGCCCTGATCGCTTATATTTCTTTTGCTACAACATCAAGACCTTCCAGGGTGAAATAGGCTGGCGTGATTGATTGGCGTTGTTTAAGATATTGCTGATAGGTATCGGCGAAACCGGCGCGAAGCCCGACGGCCTGTTCGTAATTTCCCCGTGCGCCCATGATCAGCTCGCATGCCTCTCTTACTGCATAAGGTGAGTCGCTGGTAATATAATCGGCCAGGTTTCTATCTGCTACATATTTTCTGAACAGGGGATTTCCGGATCTTCCAACCATCAGTCTCAATCCGGCATTGGCTGCCAGGCCGAGATCAAGCGCATCGTCAAACATAAAAAGCAACCTCTTCAGGTTTCAATGAATGAGCCGCTGTAAAATGCTCCAAAGCGAGGGCTTTGTGAAGCATTTTAAAATAGCCACTATGGAAATGCTCACGATTAGTATAGTTGAAGGAAAGTTGATTTTTTTCTCCTGACACGATGGCCATTACCGGGAGTTGTCCGTGTAGCAGCCAGTGGCTGAACCGCAGCAGGTTTGTTCCCATGGAATCCACTTCATTGAAACTGCTGCTGCCCTGGTGATCTTTTGTTCCATCGTTAAACACTCCATCCCAGTCGAAGATAAAAGCTTTGATACGGGATAGTTTTTCCTGGAAACTATCATAAGGGATGCGGAACTTACCACCCTCGGCTGCGAAGAGTTGTTCTATATTCATGATGTGAAAATAGCAAATCAAGCATAGACAAAGGTCCGTGGTCTGCCGTCCGCTCCCGCCATTTTTGCAGAAATCCCTCTTTGGTACAACTCTTGAAAACCTATCAGCATGGCCAGAGACTTTTATGCAATATTAGGTGTTGGGAAAACCGCTACCGCGGAAGAGATCAAGAAAGCATACAGAAAGCTGGCGGTTAAGTATCATCCTGACAAGAATGCCGGAAATAAGGAAGCAGAGGAAAAATTCAAGGAGATCAATGATGCCTACGAGGTATTGAGTGATGCCGGCAAGCGAAAGAAATATGACCGGTTTGGAGAGAACTGGAATCGTGTAGGAGAGGAGCAGCAGGGAGGTAACTATTACCAGCGTGGTCCGCAGGGCGGTGGTCAGCATTATGGTTTTGATGGAGATTCGTCTGACTTCTTCGGTGGCGATGGTGATTATTCCGACCTTTTTGGCAGTTTTTTCGGCGGCCAGAATAAAGGTGGCCGTTCCCGAGCGCGCGACATACGCGGAACCATTGCCATTTCGCTGGAAGATGCTTTTCAGGGAAATGCAAAGGTGTTCGAAGTAAATGGAGAGAAGATTCGCATACAATTGAAACCCGGTGCGTATGATGGATTGGAGATCAGGCTGGCCGGTAAGGGAAGTCCCGCCGCAAAAAATGGAAAAGCGGGAGACCTTTACCTGGTGCTGCAGATCACGCCACATTCTGTTTACACACGTGCAGGAAATGATATACGGCAAACGCTGCCGGTCGACCTGTTTACGGCCGTACTGGGAGGAGAAGTACAGGTAAGTTCGCTGGCGGGAACACTGAAGCTCAAGATACCGGCCGGTGTTCAGAACGGTAAAGTGTTGCGGATCAAAGGAAAAGGAATGCCGATATATAATCAGGCAGGTATGTTTGGTGATCTCTTACTCAATATCCAGGTAACCATTCCGGAAAATCTGACACCGGCTCAACAGGAGCAATTCCGCCAGTTGCAGCAATCTATGCGCGGCTAACTGATGAGAATGGCCTGAAATATGATGCGCAAAGAATAGGAACAGGTTTCATGTAAGAAGCACTTGCTATCGCGATGGTTGGGCCGGTCAGTTCCGGCATCCTGGAGAAGTTTAGTAAGTCTCGTGCACATTTTGTCAGCTCAATAAAAGGTTATTATGGAAACATTTAAAGATATTATTCAGTCAGACACGCCAGTACTGGTTGATTTTTACGCTGAATGGTGCGGTCCGTGCAAAGCCATGAGTCCGATCGTTACCGAGGTGGCGCGCAATGTTCAGGGTAAAGCAAGAGTGATCAAAGTCGACATAGATAAAAGTCAAGCAGCTGCCCAGGCATACCAGGTACAGGCTGTGCCAACTTTTATCATTTTCCAGAATGGTACCGTCAGGTGGAGGCATTCCGGTATGCTGGATAAACACACGTTGATGAACGTGATCGGGCAATTCAGTTAGTTTAAAGCGC
The DNA here is from genome assembly GCA_040509495.1 of Chitinophagaceae bacterium. Lineage (GTDB taxonomy): Bacteria > Bacteroidota > Bacteroidia > Chitinophagales > Chitinophagaceae > Terrimonas_A. Next base: position 7,869 of record JBEVKW010000114.1, read on the forward strand.
AGGGCGAGCATTTAAAAAGTGTCTTCAATCCGGAAATTATTACCGGTTCGAAGACACTTTTTAATTTGTTGACTCGACTGATGCTTATTATTCTTTTACACGCTTACGTTGAAATCACGTAACGCATCATTCAGGCTTGTTTTCAGATCGGTGCTTGGCTTACGCTGGCCGATGATCAATGCGCAGTTCACGTGATATTCTCCTGCAGGGAATTTTTTCGCATAGCTGCCCGGAATGACCACGCTTCTTGCGGGAACGCGGCCTTTGTATTCTTTTGGTGTATCTCCGCTTACGTCGATGATCTTTGTTGATTGGGTGAGCACAACATTTGCACCCAGGACGGCTTCTTTCTCAACGATCACACCTTCCACCACGATGCTGCGGCTTCCCAGGAAGCAACCATCTTCAATGATAACAGGTGAAGCCTGTAAGGGTTCCAGTACGCCGCCGATCCCAACACCGCCGCTCAGGTGAACGTTCTTGCCGATCTGTGCACAGCTACCAACAGTAGCCCATGTGTCAACCATAGTGCCCTGGTCAACATACGCGCCGATATTCACATACGAAGGCATCAGTACTACACCCGGCGCTACATACGCTCCGTATCTCGCCAATGCGTGAGGAACAGCACGTACGCCAAGTTCCTTGTATCCTTTCTTCAGCAGCATCTTATCGTAAAACTCAAAAGGACCAATATCCCATGTCTGCATCGGCTGAACGCCGAAATACATCAGAATACCCTGTTTTACCCATTCATTGATCTCCCAACCATTTTCGGTCGGAGTAGCAACCCGGTAACGGCCTTTATCCAGATCCTCTATAAAAGAGTGAATCGCTTCGCTATACTTATTTTCTTTGAGCAACTCCCGGTTATTCCAGGCGTCCTGTATGAGTTCTTTCATGCGTCTGATTTTAGATACGCAAATGTACGCGAATGGCCGCGAATGTTCATGAATGAGCATACTGAAATGGAAAGATCCCACGGGTAGCAACAAGGCTAACAGTCAGCGGGATCTGATCCTTTTATACGAGAGGAGATCTATTATTTACGTTGCTCCGGGGCTTTTCGCTAATTCGCGGCCATTCGCGTACATTCGCGTTGTTATGAAGATAGGTTTTGATGCTAAAAGAGCGTTCCATAATTCAACAGGTCTCGGCTATTACAGCCGGACACTGATCAGCCTGTTATCTGAATATTACCCGGGGAATGAATATTATCTTTTTAATACGAAGCCTTCGTCGAAGTATAGTTTTACCCAGTCCAATGTCAACGAAATACTGCCCGCAGGATTTCCAGCAACCCTTTTTCGTTCGGCCTGGCGAAGTAAATGGGTAGTCAAAGATGTGAAGAAACTGGGTATCGATCTGTATCATGGCTTAAGCCATGAAATTCCTGTTGGAATAAATGATACAGGCGCCAGGTCGATCGTTACCATACACGACCTGATCCACGAAAGATATCCCGCTCAGTATAACCCGATTGACATAAAGATCTACACTGCAAAGTATAAGTATGCCTGTAAGCATGCCGACAGGATCATCGCGATCAGTGAACAAACAAAACAGGACATCATCGATTTCTATGGTATCCCATCGTCCAAAATTGATGTTTGTTACCAGAGCTGTTCCCCCCTGTATGCACAACAGGCTTCAGTCGCAGAAAAGAAGAGCATCGCCTGGAAATATCACCTGCCTGAAAAGTTCTTTCTTTCAGTGGGAACGATCAACGAACGCAAGAATATGCTGAATGTTTGTAAAGCAATGTTCCTGCTGCGGAATGATCTTGAACTTCCCCTTGTGGTGATCGGTAAGGGCAGCGGTAGTTATTTTAATAAAGTAAAAGACTTCATTCTGCAGAATAACCTCGAAAAAAAGGTCATTTTTCTTTCAGAGATGGAAGAGGCAAAAACGGATCGCACCTTTCTTCAGACGGAGGATCTTCCCGCTATTTATCAGCAGGCAACAGCCATGCTTTATCCATCGTTCTTTGAAGGTTTTGGAGCACCTGTTATGGAGGCGTTATGGAGCCGTTTGCCGGTGATCACGTCGAATGTTTCCTGCCTTCCGGAAGTGGGAGGTGATGCCGCATGGTACGTAAACCCTGACAGTGCAGAGGAAATTGCAGAAGGGATGAGACGTATATACCATGATCCCGCGCTTGCTTCATCGATGAAGGAAAAAGGGTGGGCTCATGCACAAAAGTTTGCACCGGATATTTATGTACAGAGCGTGATGAATACTTACAAAAGTTTATAATGGACTTTCAGCAGGATATAGACCAGTGTTTGAAAACACTGTCTGACGGAGGACTTATCCTTTACCCAACAGATACGATCTGGGGCATCGGTTGTGATGCCACCAATAGTGAAGCTGTGAAGAAAGTGTATGCCTTGAAACAGCGTGCAGATGAAAAAGCCCTGATCGTGTTGCTTTCCGACGAGCGTGATGTATTGCAGTATGTAGCGGGCGCGGATCTTTCTGTGTTTGATTATCTGCAACAAACCTCTAAACCAACAACTGTCATCTATGAAGGAGCGATCGGTCTCGCTGATAACCTGATCGGCGGAGATGGGAGCATTGCCATCCGCCTTTGCCGGGATCCGTTCTGCAGGCATTTGCTGAAGCGGTTCCGCAAGCCGATCGTATCCACGTCCGCGAATATTTCAGGCCAGTCATCCGCCCCATTTTTTAAACAGGTTTCAGCGGAGATCAAAAGCGGTGTCGATTATGTGGTAAGGCATCGCCAGGATGATGAGACGGTGGCGGTTCCATCAGCCATTATTAAATGGAAGAATGGTGGAGCGGAGGTTATAAGAGGGTGAGAAGCCGGGGGATCCCGGCGGGATCTGTTTTTGCCGGCGGGCAAGGGCGCTTTTTTTTCGAGGGGACTCGAAGACTCCGTTTACTTTTTTTGCCTTGATGCAAAAAAAGTAACAAAAAAAGATCAAGGCTACGCGCACATGGCTAAAAATGGGAGGGTGTCACCTGCACAAAAAAAAACTCGCAAGCGGAGTGTTTAGGATTGACTGGCGTGCTGGCTCAAACAGTTTTTTTGTGCCTTCGCTTGCCTTCGGCGCTCAGACGGTGCCAGCCTCCCATTTTCTTAACGCCATTTTTTCCAAGGCCGGCGGACTGAGAAAGGAAGAATCGTTTGCGATAAAGATTCGTTTAAGTTC
>JBEVKW010000115.1:0-3372 GCA_040509495.1 Chitinophagaceae bacterium
AATTAAAAAGTCAAAAGTCAAAATGAGTGCCCTTCACGGGAACATTCTTTTGACTCACCTACTTTATAAAAAAAGCCCTTCTTTCAGGAGGGCTTTTTTTACTTTTTACTTTTTACTTTTCACTTTCATTCCACTCCCAGTTTCTGCATCACCTCGTTACTTACTCCGGTAGTAGAATAACCACCATCATGGAACAGGTTCTGCATCGTTACCATACGGGTAAGATCGGAGAATAAGGTGATACAATAATTTGCACAATCTTCTGCACTTGCATTACCGAGCGGAGCGATCGCATTCGCATAATCATAGAAATCGCCGAAACCTTTGATACCTGTGCCCGCTGTCGTTTTGGTTGGCGATTGTGATACAGTGTTAATGCGAACTTTCTTATCAAGACCATAATGATAACCAAAGCTGCGCGCAATGGATTCCAGCATCGCTTTGATATCGGCCATATCAGTATAGAACGGATATGTACGCTGCGCCGCCATATAGGTCAGGGCAACAACACTGCCCCATTCACTGATGGCATCAAGTTTTTTAGCAACTGCCAGCATTTTGTGGAATGACATGGCAGAAACGTCGATGCCTTTCATGAAATATTCGTAGTTGGATTCTGTGTAAGGAATATTCTTACGGATGTTCACACTCATACCAATAGAGTGCAGAACGAAATCGATCTTCCCGCCAAGGATCTCCTGTGAACGGGTGAACAGTGTAGTCAGTTCGTCAACATTCGTTGCGTCAGCCGGTACGATCTCAGAACCGGTCTGCTCGGCCAACTTCTTGATCTCGCCCATCCGCATGGCAATCGGTGCATTGGTCAGCACAAAAGTTGCGCCTTCCTCATGCGCCTTCTCAGCTACTTTCCATGCAATTGAATTAGCGTCAAGCGCGCCGGTGATAATGCCCCGTTTACCTTTCAAAAGATTATAAGCCATAATTTTATTTTTATAAATGCGGGTAAAGATAAAAAGTCAACATTCAAAAGTAAAAATTAAAAAAAATGTCCCTGGGAATATGCCATGTTCCGCCCAAAATGAAAGGGGGCTGGTTTAATAAAATGCGCAGGGTTAGCTATCCCTGAGAAACTGATAGACCAGCGCTAAGGCGGCGAAAGCACCAAAAAACAGGCCGGCACAAACCAAAAAGAACAATACAGCATAAGCCAGGATCTGCCAACCTCCCGCGCTGTCCTGGATCTTCTCATTGAAATACCTGAAAAGTCTGTAACCGCCAAACAGTGCGAAACCTGCTACGAGAACGGTGAGTATTATTTTATAGATCGCCGGCATTTTACAACATTTTGTTTATCGGCATCCCGGTAAAAGGGAAGCCTCCTTACCGGCAGGCTATTTTTACTTTTTATTGTTGATTTTTTACTGCGAAAGCATTTCTCTCGCATTCTCCAATGCGGCAGCTGTCGGTTTTTCCCCGCTCAGCATTTGCGCGATCGCGGTCACCCTTTCTTCTGTTTTCAACTCACGGATATTCGTTTTGATCGTATCCTTTGTCTGTTCCTTATACACGAAGTAATGTGCGTCTGCTTTCCCTGCGATCTGCGGCTGATGCGTAATACAGATCACCTGGCGTTTCGAAGCCAGTCCTTTCATGATGATCCCCACCTGCTTTGCTGCTTCGCCGGAGATCCCTGTATCTATCTCATCGAAGATCATTGTCGGCAGATCGATACTTTGCGCAACCAGTGATTTGATGCACAACATCAAACGGCTTAACTCACCACCACTCGCTACTTTGCGGAGCGGGTGGAACTGGCCGCTTTTATTAGCATCAAAAAGGAATTCGATCACATCTGCGCCAGCCTCGTGAAGCTGGCCAGCACGTACATCCACTCTGATCCGGGCATTCGGCATACCAACCTGTATCAGCAATTTATTCACTTTCTCTTCCAAAGGCTTCACTTCTTTCGTTCTTGCCGCCGTGATCTTTTTGGCGAGTTTACCCGCCTCTTCAAAGAGACGTGCCGTCTCTTTTTCTTTTTTTGCAATCTCTTCATCGATATGCAACACGGCCTGCAGCATTTCACCCAGTTGCTTTTGTATTGCGATCAGGCCGGCCGTATCTCCCACACCATGCTTCTTTTGCAAGCGATAGCCCATTGAAAGCCGGTCATTCAACTGTTCAATTTTAGCGGGATCATAATTCACCTGGCTGCTTACCTGTTCAAACTCGTCAGCCAGATCCTGTAATTCGATCTGCAGTGATTGTAAACGCTGCGCGAGTGGAGGCAAACCAGGATGGAACGCTTCGAATGAATGAACCTGGTGCAGCAGGCTTTTAAGCTGCGGAACGAGGGGCGATTCACTCTCCTGCAGTTCAAAATTCACCTTGTCGAGCATTGTCTTGATGCCTTCAGCATTGCTGAGCATCTTCAATTCCGTATCAATATCTTCGAGCTCATTTTCCTTAAATGCGGCCTCTTCGAGTTCATTGAACTGGAATTGCTGATAATCGGCCTCTTTATTGAATTGACTTTGCTGATCTTTTAAAGCTTCCCATTGCTTTTTAGCATCCTGCCACTGCCGATAGATCAACTGGTACGATTGCAACAGTTCTCCATTTCCGGCGAGTGCATCCAGCACCTCGCGCTGAAAATCTGTATCCCCGATCTCAAGCGTATCAAACTGCTGATGAAGGTCAACCAGCAGTGAACTGAGTTCATTCAACTGAGATAAAGTGACCGGCGTGTCGTTAATAAACGCGCGGCTCTTACCGCTCGCAGCGATCTCCCTTCTTACCACCACTTCCTCCTGCAGATCAAATTCATTGTCGACCAGGTATTGTTTGATGGCTTTCTTGCTACCGGCAACAAAAGTTCCTTCCACGATACACTTCCTGTCTTTACTCACCAGCACACCTGAATCAGCTCGTTGTCCCAGTATCAGGCCGAGTGCTCCCAGTATGATCGATTTACCTGCACCGGTCTCACCGGTAATAATATTGAGCCTGGAAGAAAAATCAATTTCCAGCTCATCGATGATTGCATAATTCTGTATCGAAAGGGTCCTCAGCATACCTGCTAAATTAAGCTAAGAGTTTGAAAGAGGGAAAACAGGAAAAGGAGTTTTGTTGGGAGGATCAAACTTTTCTGATCAGGCGATCTTCGTTGTAGAAATCTACGCTTCAACTTAGAATATCCTCTTTTCCCTGTTAGCAAAAAAACCCCGTTGCGACAGAAGCCGAACGGGGAAAATAAAAAAAGAAAAAAATATGTTTGACTGGAGGATCTCTATGTGCTTATGGAGTTCTTCAAGGTTGGTTATACTCTTTTTCTTCCTTAAGCGCTTTATCCTCTTAGCCATAGCCATTACTGAATCTCTACGGCAGTGTGCAGTTCTTCATCAACGAGGA